>JAYTTN010000778.1:0-12608 GCA_043745295.1 Fimbriiglobus sp.
GTGCTGACCGACGACTACGCCTGGCTGAAGGACAAGAAGAACCCCGACACCATTGCGTATCTGGAAGCCGAGAACGCCTACGCCACGGCGGTCATGAAGCCGACCGAGAAGTTGCAAGAGACGCTGTACCAGGAGTACCTCGGCCGCATCAAGCAGACCGACCTGAGCGTCCCGTACAGGGACGGCGGGTACTGGTACTACTCGAAGTCCGTCGAAGGCAAACAGTACCCGACGTACTGCCGCAAGAAGGGGACACTGGACGGGGCCGAGGAAGTCGTCCTCGACGTGAACGAGCTGGCGAAGGGCGAGAAGTTCATGTCCGCCAGCGTGGCGGGCGTGTCCGATGACGGCTCCAAAATCATCTTCCTCAGCGACACCACCGGGTTCCGCGAGTACATGCTGAGCGTGAAGGATTTGACCACTGGCAAGGTGCTCGAAGACAAGCTGGTGAAGGCCGCGGGCGTAACCTGGGCGGCCGACGGGAAGACGCTGTTCTACGTCACCGAGGACGCGGCCAAGCGGGCGCACAAGCTGTGGCGGCACACCGTCGGCGAGGCGAAGGAGAAGGACGTTCTCGTGTACGAGGAGAAGGACGAGCTGTTCCGCCTCGGCGTCAGCCGCAGTCGGGACAAGAAGTACCTGTTCCACACGTCGAACAGTTCGAGCAGTTCCGAAGTCCGGTACCTCGCCGCCGACACCCCGGCCGGCGAGTGGAAAACGGTGCTGCCGCGCGAGGATAAGCACGAGTACGGCATCGACCACCGCGACGGGCAGTTCTACATCCGCACCAACACGGGCGGGGCGACCAACTTCAAGGTCGCCACCTGCCCGGTGGCCGACGCCGCCGACCCGAAGAAGTGGAAGGACTTCCGACCGCACAACCCGCAATCGCTCGTCCAGCTCGTTAGCCTGTTCAAGAACTACGCCGTCTTCCGCGAGCTTGAGGCCGGCGTGCCGCAGCTTCGCGTCCACAAGTTTGCCGACAACACCTCGTACCGCATTGAGTTCCCGGAGCCGGTGTACAGCGCCGGGTCGGGGCAGAATCCGGAGTTCGACCTGGAGACGATCCACGTCGGCTACTCGTCGATGGTAACGCCGTCATCGGTGTACGAGTTCGACCTGAAGACGAAGGAGCGGAAGCTGCTCAAACGGCAGGAGATCCCATCTGGGTACAAGCCGGAAGACTATGTGTCGGAGTGGGTGTTCGCCACCGCCACCGACGGCACGAAGGTGCCGATCTCGCTGGTGTACAAGAAGGGGCTGAAGAAGGACGGCACGGCACCGGTACTGCTGTACGGGTACGGCAGTTATGGGTCGAGTGCAGTCGTGAACTTCAGTCCGACGCGGCTGAGCCTGCTGGACCGCGGCGTGGTGTTCGCCCAGGGGCACATCCGCGGCGGCAGCGACATGGGCCGGCAGTGGTACGAGGACGGCAAGATGCTGAAGAAGCGGAACACGTTCACCGACTTCATCGCCTGCGCCGACTTCCTGGTGAGCGAGAAGTACGGCGACCGCAAACGGCTCGTCATCCAGGGCGGCAGCGCCGGCGGGCTGCTGGTCGGGGCGACGATCAACCTGCGGCCGGACGTGTGCAAGGCGGCCGTCCTGCAAGTGCCGTTCGTCGATGTCATCAACACCATGCTGGACGAGTCATTGCCGCTGACGGTGCAGGAGTTCCTGGAGTGGGGCAACCCGAAGAAGTCCGAGGAGTTCGAGTACATGAAGACGTATTGCCCGTACACGAACCTGGCGAAGAAGGGCTACCCGGCGATGCTGATCGAGACGAGCCTGAACGACAGCCAGGTGCTGTTCCACGAGCCGGCCAAGTACGCGGCGAAGGTGCGGGCACTGCGGACCGACGCCAACCCGGTAGTGTTCCGCTGCAAGATGGTCGGCGGGCACGGCGGCTCCAGCGGCCGGTACGACGTGCTGAAGGAGGTGGCGTACACGACCGCCTTCGCCCTCGACCAGATGGGCATCGCGGAGTGACGGAAGCCGTCACTCGTCCTCGTCCAGATCCCGCGACTGGGCCAGGAGGGAATCGACCAACTTCACGACCGCAGGGTGCGCCAGCAGTTCCTTCACGGCCGTCGAGAAGCCGGCCGCGTCGTCCGCCTTGCGGCTCACGACGGACGCTGCGGGGCCGTGGTGGCCAGCGAGTGTGACATCGACCGGATATCGATCCAACCCGTGTTCCGCCCACAGCGGCGGCTCGCGGGTGTCGAGGAACGGGGCGGACACTTGGAGCGTGTGGCGGAACCGGTCCCCGTCGCGCTCGGTCCGCACTTCTCCGAACACGGCGTTCCGCGTCCGCTCGCCGAGTTTGAACCCCTGCTGCCGGAGGATCGCCAGCGGCGACGGCTCGGTGCTGACGTGAAACTCGGGCCACAGGTCTTGATCCGGCAGGGTTCCGGCGCTCATGTCACACTCCTGGGTAGGAGAATCTAGCCAGGATCGGGAAGTGGTCCGACGCGATGTCCGCGTCGGGCCGCCCGTCCGCCTTCTGTAACGATACTCCCGCCCCGTCATCCGTGACGACCACGACATCGTCGTCGTGGAGGTATTGTAGGAGGGACGGACCAACACCTGATCGCAAGCGTGCCAGAAGAACTGGTCGATCCTCGCCTTCGGGTAGTAGTACGTCCCTTGCGGCGCGGGTGGGCGGTGGGCGAACACCTTCCACATCGGGTTGTAAAAGAACGGATACGCCACGCGGTCGATTTGTCTGGACCCGCGTCGGGCGACGGTTCGCGACATGACCCCGTGCAACCCCGTTGCGGACGCCACCCGCAAGTCGAACGGTTGGGCGTTCAGGTCGCCGATCACCACCGTGCGGTCGTGCCCGCGCCGCCGCTCCACGGTCGTGATCCGCTCGGCGAGGTCTCCCACTTCCTTCTCCTGTTCCCGCTCGGTCGCGCGCAGTCCGCTCCGCAAATGCACGGAAACGACCAACAATTCCGGTGTGTGCGCGCCGACCAGACGGTGAATCGCGAACCGCGTGCCGGCCTCCACAAGCGAGAGTTCGGGCCGCGAGAAGCGGCTAAACACCACGAGGCGATTCGGCGGCGGTGTGGGGTGGGGGAAGTATCGCCCCCGCCATGCGCCCGCGTTCACCGACCGACGAACGGCCTGCGGGTCCAGGCATTCCGCCAGGATCAGGATGTCCACGGAGTCCCGCCGCGCGAGGGCCCCGCACAGCCGCTCACACGTTCGCCGCCCGTTCAGGTTCCAGAACAGCACGTTCAGCATTGCGTCACTTCGCCACCTCCGTCAGGCGGGTCTCGCGGATGACCGTCACCTTGATCTCGCCGGGGTAGTCGAGCTGCTGCTCGATGGCGCGGGCGATGTCGCGGCACACCCGCAGGGCGTCGGCGTCGGTCGTCCGGCTGGCGGCGGCGATCACCCGCAGCTCCCGCCCAGCTTGGATGGCGAAGGCGTTCTCCACCTCCGGGAAGCCGCACGCCACCGCCTCCAGCGCCTCCATCCGCTTGACGTACTTCTCCAGCGTCTCGCGGCGTGCCCCCGGCCGGCTGGCGCTGATGGCGTCCGCCGCCGCCACCACCACCGTGTAGATGTTGTCCACGGTGATGTCGTCGTGGTGCCCGATGATGGCGTGCAGCACCTCCTTGCTCGTCTCGCCGTACCGCTTGGCCAGTTCCGCCCCCACCTTCGGGTGCCCGCCCTCCATCTCGTGGTCGGCCGCCTTGCCGATGTCGTGCAACAGGCCGCACCGCCGCGCCAGTTGGGTGTTCAGGCCGAGTTCGCCGGCGATCAGCCCGCACAGGTGCGCCACCTCCAGGCTGTGCAGCAGCACGTTCTGGCTGTAGCTGGTGCGGAACCGTAGGCGGCCGAGCAGTTGCAGGATCTTGTCGTGCGGCAGCGGGATGTCGGCGTCGAGCGCCGCCTTCTTGCCGATCTCCAGGATGTTGGCGTCCATCTCCAGTTGCGTCTCGGCCACCACCTCCTCGATGCGGGTGGGGTGAATGCGGCCGTCCTGGATCAGCTTGGTCAGGGCCAGTCGGGCGATCTCGCGGCGGACGTTGTCGAACGCCGACACCACCACCACGCCGGGGGTGTCGTCCACGATCACGTCCACCCCGGTGGCCTTCTCGAAGGTGCGGATGTTGCGGCCTTCCCGCCCGATGATACGGCCCTTCATGTCGTCGGACGGGATGTCCACGGTGGACACGGTGGCGTCGGCCGTGTGGCCGGAGGCGTACCGCTGGATGGCCGTGGCCAGGATTTCGCGGCCCTTCGCCTCGGCGTGCTGGGTGAACTGCTCGTGCGCCTTGCGGATGCGGCCGGCCACCTCGTCGGCCAGTTCCTTCTCCAGGCGGTCCATCAGCAGCGCCGTCGCCGCGTCCTTCGACAACCCGGCCAGGGTTTGAAGGGTCTTCGTCTCCTGGGCGAAAAGGGCATCCAGGTCGGCCGTCTTCTTCTCCAGCACCTCCCGTTGATCGACCGCCTTCTTCTGCGCCGCCTCGGCCGCCTTCTTCTGCGCCGCCACTTCCTTCTGCTGGCCTTCCAAGGCGTCCTCGCGTTTTTCCAGTCGGCGCTCGGTCTCGCGGAGTTCGCCGCGGGTCTTGTCGAACTCCCGCGCCACCTCCTCCCGCTTGCGGAAGGCCTCGTCCTTGGCCCGCAGTTCGCCGTCCTTGACGATGCGGTCGGCGTCGCGGCGGGCCTGGTCCATCAACTGCTCGGCGCGCGCTTCCGTCTGGCGAATGGCCTCCGGGTCGGGCACCGCCGCGAGCGGCACCAACGGGGCAATCGGGGCGGGCGGTGGCGGGGCGGGGCGGGCGCGGAGCAGCCGCGCGAAGACGACGAGAATGCCGATCACGAGTAAAGCGTTGGCGGCGATCAGCCCGCCGACGAGGTACGGGTTATCCATTCGGGCCAGCTCCTTGAGCGGCCCGTTGTCCGTGGGTGGGTCGGCGACGGCGGTCGGTCGCGGGCGGTCACGGTCTCCGGTGGGCGGCGCGGGCCGTAGGGGTCAATCCCGCCGGGGCGGCGGGCCGGGAGGAACAACGGGCGGTCGGGTATCGGTGTCACGGCGAGACGGTATCGCCCGCTCCTGCGGGCGTCCGCCGGGCACCGTTTCCCCGGCGGCGTGAACCCGAACGTCCGTGGTCGGGAGTTGTGTGGGCATTATGCGAAGGCGACAAGCGAATCGCAACGGGGAAACCGCCGCGTCGGGGCAGGCGGGAAACCCTCACGCCGGATTCATCGAACCCATACGAAATCCACACGTGCGACCCCAATCATAGGGGGCGTGCGGCCGGGACTGTCCCGGCTGTCGTTCGTCCGCGAGGATTCATCCCATGACGACCCGATTCCGCCGGTCGGCGTTCACGCTGATCGAGCTGCTGGTGGTAATCGCCATCATCGCCATCCTCATCGGCCTACTGCTGCCCGCCGTCCAGAAGGTCCGCGAAGCGGCCGCCCGCATGCAGTGCAGCAACAACCTGAAGCAGATCGGCCTGGCGTTCCACAACTTCGAGAGCGCCAACCAGTTCTTCCCGCAGGGCGGGCTGGACGGGGCCCCCAACGCCATCTTCACCAGCGGCACGACGAACCCGGCCGGGTACAAGTACGACGAGGATCCGGGCGGCTACGAGACCACCACCTGCTGCCGGGCGGCCACCAAGGACGGGTGGAACCACTGGTATCGCATCCTGCCGTACATCGAGCAGGACAACGTGCACCGCCTCGGCCGGGACGACCCGCCGTACTGGCCGAACGTGGCCAACAACGGCGGCGAGGACGACGTGGCCCGCCAACTGATCAAGATCTACTACTGCCCGACTCGCCGCGCGCCGACCGGGTACGGCACCCTTCTGTCCGGCCGGTGCGACTACGCCGGCAACGCCGGCATCTTCACCGGCGACATCCACGAGTTGACCGGCGACGCCCCGCCCCCGCCGCTCGGGGCCACCCCGGCGCAGAACGAGCGGACGAACATCAACTTCGGCAACTTCGGCGGCCGCGGCGGGTTCATCGTGTGGCCGGGCCGCGGGGCCAAGCGGAACGTCGCCGGCATCACCGACGGCCTGTCCAACAGCATCGCGGTCGCCGAGAAGGCCCTGCCGGTCGGCCGCCAGGGGTTGGACGGCGGGGACAACGAGCGGTGGAACAACAGCGGGTGGGACGAGGACAACATCCGCTACCACTTCCCGCCGAAGCACGACACCGACCCGACCAACTGGAAGTATCGGGCGCTGCCGGCCGGGGCCCCGTTTACCCAGATTGCGCCGCCGACGAACGACCCGACGTGGGATCCGGCCACCGGCCGGGGGGCGAACATCTGGCGGCGGTACTTCGGGTCGGCGCACACCGGCGGGCTGAACGCGGTCATGGGCGACGGGTCGGTGCGGTTCGTCCGATTCAACATCAACCCGCTCACGTACATGTACCTGTGCGGGGTGGACGACGGGCAGGTGATCGGCAACGAGTGACCGGCCCACCCACCGGCACCGGCGCGTCCGCGCCGGTGCCGTTTCGTTCCGCCCTCCACCCCGGAGCCGCCCCCGTGCGTACCCTGCTCGCGTCCGCCCTGCTCGCCCTCGCCGCCGGCTGCGGCGGGCCGAAGACCATCGAGAACACCACCCCGCTGACGGCCGAGGAGAAGGCCAAGGTCGCCGCCGAGGACCGCGCCGTGGAGAGCGACGAAAGCCCGAACAACAAGACCCGCAAGGACAAGAAGAAGGGCAAGTGACCGCCACCCGGTCCCGCCGCCGGGGCCGCATCCCACTCCGGAGTCGTCCCCGTGTCGAATCTCACCCGCGCCGCGATTCTGGGCGTCTCCCTCTTCGCGGCCGGCTGCGGGTCTCGCCCCGCCCCGGCCGTCGCCCCGGCCCTCCCGCCCGCCCCGCCTCTGGACCCGACGGCCGCCGACGTCGTCGAGAACTCGCAGTACCGCGACTGGTCGGCCTTCCCGGTCGGCACCACCCTCACCCAGCGGACGACGACCGACAGCCTGAAGACGCCGGGCATGACGGTGACCACGATCATTTACACTCTGAAAGAAAAGGCGGACTCGCACCTGGTCGTCGAGTGGCAGGCCTCCACCGAATACCACGGCGGCCGCGTGGACCGCAACCCGCCCGTGACGGAGCGCCGGCCCCGGTGGGTCAAGCTGGCCGAGGGGGTGAAGAAAGAGGAGTACGGCAAGCCGGCCGGGAAGGGTGAGACCGCGGAGATGACGATGGCCGGCATCAAGTGCCGCTGTTCCGTCCACAAGTCGTCGTCCCGCACCGACGCGGGCGCGATGACCACCACCACCTGGAGTTCGGCGGACATGCCGGGCGGCCTGGTGAAGGCGGTCAGCCTGGTGCCGGCCGTTGAGGAGACGACCACCATTGAAGTGACAGCGCTGGTCATCCCATCCTGACCGTCGGCGACGCGGTCGGCGAGAGACCGCGTCGCACCGCCCGCCACTCACCCGGTGATGGCGTAGTTGTTGTCCCGCTGGGCGTTGACGGCCCCGATCACCCACCGGTTCACGTCCCGCAGCATGTGCGAGTGCAGCCGGTGCGTGGTGGCGTAGGTGTTCAACTGCACGTCCGCGCCGGCCGCGTACAGGGTGCCGTAGTCGCGGCGGGCGGAGCTGCACGGCACGACGGCGTTGGCGATGCCGTGGCCGATCATCACCTTCATCCCGCGGACGGCGTTCCAGCGGAACACCGGGCAGCCGGCCGCCGGCTTCGGCACCGCCCCGTTCAGCACCGCCACCCCGCCGATCTTGTCGCCGAGTGCGAAGGCCGCGCGGTACGCCGCCGCTGCCCCCTCGCACACGCCCACCAGGAACACCCGCTCGGTGTGGATGTGGTACTCGCGGCGGGCCGTCTGCACCGCCCGCCAGACGTAATCATTCACCACGTCGGTGTATTCGGTGCCCTGCCCCCACCCGCACGCCAACTGCCCGTCTTCTTGCACCCCCAGCAACTCCGGCCCGCGGATGCTGACGGACACGAAGTTGCGTTCGCTCATCCGCGGCACCAAATCGAGAACCCGTTCCTCGTTCGACCCGTGCGGATGGAACAGCACCAGCAGCGGGTAGGCGTACCGGGGCAGGTAGTGGTCCGGTTCGCGGAAGTGGTACATGGGGGTCGGGGTGGACGGCACGGCGTCGAGCAGCCCGGCGATGGGGCGGTCGAGTCGCCATTTCGAGCCGATGTGAGCCATGATGTCCTGTGCGGTCTGTGCGGTCGGCGGGTGTGCGGGGTGTCGGAGCCGGCGCGGCGCGGTGCGAGTTCGGCCTGCGGGAGGGGCCGGGGTCGGACGCTGAGACTTTATGTCGCGCACCGGGCGAGGTCAACGAACTGTTGAGCAAAAGTCCTTGAAAACACCGCGTTTCCGCCGCGCGAGGGTGCGGTGGGTGCGATTGGGCGGGGCGCGCGGGAGTTGCGAAAGTTCGCCGGTGGCGCGGACTCTGACGGTCGGCCGAGTTGTGCGCGCCGGCGGCGCGTCGCGTCGCCGGCGGGACCGCTACGACCCGCCGACTGGCGGGAGGGAATCGATTCGGAAAAACGACTTCGGCTCATGGTGCGATCCCTCGCGGCGGGTCTCCGGAGGGTCAACGGTACCCGGCCCCGTCGTCGGAACCAAGCTCGACCGTGGCCGAACAGCCCGCGCGCGACCGCTATTCTTAGGGATCGATCCGGTGGCGCAAATGGGGCAGTTTGCGGATTCGGCGGGTTTTTCCCCGCGCCCCACTCACCGACCCCACCGCTGTCGCGGCGGACTCAGCCCCGGTGCCGACTTCGGCCCGAACACGCCCTCCGACCCGACCGGCTCGCCGAGCGGGATCGGCGTCTCCTCGATCCCCCGCGTCTCGCCCCGGTCGTTCGCCCACCGAGTCACCTTCTGCGTCACCTCGGCGGCCAGCTTGCTCGACGGCGACGTGCCGTTGGGCGGTAGGCCGAAGTCGATCCGCAGGTACCGCTGCAACAGCCGCGCAATGGCCAGCGCCGACTCGCGGTTCGGGTGCCGCCCCAGGCCCTTCAGCACGTCCACCGCCGAGGCGTCCGCTGGGTCTTGGGCGAGGACGATTTCCACCGCCATCAGCCGCACCGGGCCGGGCTGGTCGGCGTCGGTCATGCGGTCGAGCAGGTCGGGCGGCAACAGGCGCGAGTCGCGGAGCAGGGCGGCCAGTTCCACCCGTAGCACGGCGGGCGTCGAGGCGTCGGTAATCAGCCGGCCGAGTTCGAACGGCAGCGCCGGGTGAACCCCGGCCGACAGCAGTGCGTGGTAGTGGTCCACCAGGGTGCGGACGGCCCGCTCGCCCAGCGGCGGCGGCTCGGCCGCCCACCCGGTCAGGTCGCACATGGCCAACGCGGACAGCCGCCCGGCCGCGCCGGGCAGCGCGCCGTCGGCCGCCAGCGTCGGTTCGGCCAGCATTCGCCGCATGGCCCCCCGGACCACCGCCCAGCGCTCTTCCCCGCCGCGCAGCAGCGCCGCCACCGCCGCCGCCCGCACCTCCGGCAGCGGGTCGCGGAGGAACTCGCACACGCCGTCGAGGACATCCGGCGCGACCGCCGAGGCCAGCGCCGTCACGGCCAGCACCCGCACCTCGCCGGGCACCGGGCCGCGCGCCGCTTTCAGCACCACCGCCGCCTCCGCCCACCGCCAGAACGGCCGGCCTTGCAGCGCCGCCATGCCGGCCATCTGCACCTCGGCGCGGCGGTCCTCCAGCAGCTCGAACACCAGCGCCGGGTCGTCGCGCACCACCACCCGCAGCGCCTTCACTTCGGGCAGGTCGTGGAACTCGCCGGGCGTGCGGGGCCAGCGGGCGCGGGTCTGGAGGCGGTTGTTCAGCACCCGCGCCCGGCGGCGCGGCTCGACGCCGGTGCGGGTCAAGTCGTGGACGACCAGCAGGCCGACGGCGACGAGCAGGAACAGCCCGCGGCCGAAGCGGGCGAACCCGTCGGCCGCCTCGTGCGTGGCCACCCACAGCCAGCCGAGGGCGAGCAGGTACAGGATGATGACGGTGCCGCTGACCGGCGGCCGCCAGACGGCCCGCTCGCGGACGAACAGGCAGGCGGCCAGCGCCGTCGCCAGCGCGCCGACGGCCAGGCTGGCCGACTGGTACCGCGCGGCGGCGACGCCGAGGACGGCCACCGGCAGGGCGAGCAGGGCGAGGCTGACCGCGTGGTCGGACACGGACCGACGGGCCGGAAACATGCGGTGTCCGTTCCACGGGGTTCGGGGGACGCGGGGCGAACGCTGCCCAACCGTAGGTCACGGGCGGGGGAAGGGCAAACCCGGACGGGTGACGGATTCCCCGACGCCGGGCACCGAGCGGCCGGACGAGGCGGCCTTGTGGGCGTCTGTCCCGCCATTGCAGTTGAGAACTTCCCGCCATCGGCGTGCGCACGCGCGTTCCCAACCGACTGCCCCGCGCGGCCGCGACACGGCCTTTCCCGGCGGATCGGCGGCGGTCGGCGCGTTTGGCACGAGCCGTGCGATAGCGAGTCTCGGTACGAACAACCGCCGCCGACACCGGGTCGCGCGGCGACACCCGCGAACGAGGAGGACGGTTATGGCGCTCGAGACGACGGTGGGGGCGGAGGACGTGATGCCGGTGCGGAGCCGCATCAGTTGGGCACCGATTCTGGCCGGTTCGGTGGTCGCCCTGTCCCTGTACTTCCTGCTGACTCTGCTGGGGGCTGCCCTCGGCTTCTCCATCTCGGCCCACACCAGCACGCAGGGGCTGGCCATCGGCGCGGCCGTCTACGCCATCGTCATGACGGGCTTGTGTCTGTTCGTCGGCGGGATGGTGGCCAGCCAGCTGTCCGTCGGCGAGAACAAACTGGAAGGGGCACTCTACGGCCTGCTGGTATGGGCCGTGGTGTTCGCCATGCTCATGTGGTTGATGGCCACCGGCGTGAAGGCCGGGTTCAACGCCATGGTCGGCGTGGCCACGGCCGGGGCGTCCGTCGGTAACGCGGTCGCCCAGAACACCACCGCGGACGACTGGGAGGCGACCGCCCGCCGCAACGGCTTCTCCCAGGCGCAGATCGACGACGTGAAGAAGACGCGCGACAACGCGGCCGCCCAGGTGAAGGCGACGGTCGAAGACCCGGCCAACAAAGAGAAAGCGGAGGAGGTCGCTCGGAAGGCAGGCGAGGCGGCCACCACGGTGTCGTGGCTGACGTTCTTCGGCACCCTCGTTGCCATGCTGGCGGCGGTGGCCGGCGGTCGCTTCGGGGCCGGCCCGACGTTCCAACTGTTCGCCGTGACGCCGACCCCGATGGTGCGGCAGCGGATTCGCGTCGAACTGCCGTAACCAGCGGATGAGATCGACGGAGCCGGAAGCGTGAGCGACGGGGTGGACCCTCTCGCTCACGCTTCCGGCTCCGTTCACACCAGTGTCAGACGCCGGCTTCGCGCTCCGTCGCTCACGCTTCCGGCTCCGTTCCCGTTCTCGGCTGGTTCGCGGACGACTTCGTTGTACAGCGTGTCGCGCTCCTTCGGCTCGCGGCCGGCTTCGGCGATCAGTCGCCGCAGCTCCGCGACCGTCAGCTCCTGCGGCGAGTCCGACCCGGCGTCGTGGTAAATCTTCTCGTGGACGACGGTGCCATCCAGGTCGTCCGCGCCGAAGCTCAGAGCCACCTGCGCCGTCTTCAAGCCGAGCATGACCCAGTACGCCTTCACATGCGCGAAGTTGTCGAGCATCAGCCGCGAGATCGCCATCACCTTCAGGTCCATCAGGCCCGACGGCTTCGGGATGTGGCTGAGCCGGGTGTTGTCCGGGTGGAACGCCAGCGGGATGAACGTCTGGAACCCGCCCGTCTCGTCCTGCAATTCGCGGAGTTTCAGCAGGTGTTCGATGCGGTGTTCCGGCTTCTCGATGCTGCCGTACAGCATGGTGGCATTCGACCGCAGCCCGACCCCGTGCGCCGCGCGGTGAATCTTGATCCACTCGTCGGCGTCGGCCTTGTGCTCGCACAGCACCGACCGCACTTCGGGGTTGAAGATTTCCGCCCCGCCGCCGGGCAGGCTACCGAGGCCGGCGGCCTTCATTTCCAGCAGCAGCTCCGTCACCGGTCGCTTCGTGAGCCGCTGGAACCAGTCCCACTCGACCGCCGTCCACGCCTTCAGGTGCAGCGTCGGGCTGGTCTCGTGCAGGATGCGGATGATGTCGACATACCACTCGTAGGGCTTCTGATGGTGCAGCCCGCCGACGACGTGCAGTTCGGTCGCCCCGCGCGCCACCGCCTGCCGGCCCCGCTCGACGATCTGCTCGTCGGACATGACGTAGCCCTTCGGCGACTTGAGGTCGGCCCGGAAGGCGCAGAACTGGCAGCGGTACACGCACACGTTCGTCGGGTTCAGGTGCGTGTTGACGTTGTAGTAAGCGACGTTGCCGTTTTTCCGCTCGCGGACCACGTTGGCCAGTTCGCCGAGAGTGAACAAATCGGCGGACTGTTCCAGGGTCATGCCGTCGGCGAAGGACAGACGTTCCCCGGCGGTCACTTTGGCGCGGATGTCGGCGAGCGCGGCGGTCATGGTCGAATCCCGGTGAGGGGGTCTCGGACACTTCACTAACCGCTCCGGCGGGGCGCAAACAACTCGCCGACCGGTCCGGGAAACGCCGCCGGCCGGCGGGC
>JAYTTN010000779.1:0-3365 GCA_043745295.1 Fimbriiglobus sp.
AGCGTCGAGAGCAGGGACATGGCGACTCCGGCGAGGCGTGAGAACCGGCGGGTGGGAAGTGGAATTATACCCGACGTGTGGCACCAGTGGCAACCGCGCGCGGCCTCGGTCCTTCAGCGCCACCCGAATTCCGCCTCCCACCGCCGGCACCGGCGTCGCCCAAAAGATCGCGCGTGAAGAGAAGTGGTTAATGCTCCGCTACAAGGCCGGGTAGAAGTATCTTGTACTCCACGAAAGCGGCTTCTTCGATGAACGAACGGCGGTCGCGGACCACCATCGAGCCGGGCAAGCGCGGCGGGCGTCTGTGCTTCGGAGTTGTCCATCGCGTCTCCCGGTGCTGTGGCGAGACCGCATTGTAACTGGTTTGAGGTCGTCCCATTCACCGAGCGGCCTTTGCCGACAGTTGAATGTGGTTCAAGACAACTTTCGGGATGCGCTGGATGGCAGGTATTGCCCACAACATGGCCGCTTGTCGATCCCACGGGCCTTTAGGCAGTAGCGGGAAGGTGATCTACCGGCGTCCTCTGGGATTGGCTACAAGGGGTGCCTCACGGAGGAGGCGGTCATGGCGGACCTCACGGACGACGCGCGGCGGGCCATCCTGCTGGCCGCGACCCTGCTCACCGGGCACAAGCGGCGACGGTTCCAGGCCGAGATGGCCCACCAGTACTGCGGCGGCTCCGCCCGCCTCGCCGAGACCACCTTCGGCTGGGGGCGGGACGCCGTCCACACCGGCCTGAACGAACTCCGCTCCGGCATCCGCTGCGTCGAGGACTTCGAGCTCCGGGGCCGGAAGACGACCGAGGAACTCCACCCGGCGTTGGAGGAGCACATCCGCCGACTGGTCGATCCGCACGCCCAGGCCGACCCCAAGTTCCAGACCCCCTTCGCCTATACCCGGATCACCGCCAAGGCCGTCCGCGACGCCCTACTGGCCATCCCCGCACTGGCCGGGAAAGTGCCGTCCCGCCAGACCATCGGCGATATCCTCAACCGCCTCGGCTACCGCCTCCGCCGGGTCCAGAAGGCCCGGCCGCAAAAAAGGTTCCCCAGACCGACGCCATCTTCGCCCACGTCCAGGAGGCCCGCGCCGAGACCGCGGCCGACCCGGACGCGCTGAGGATCTCCATCGACACCAAGGCGAAGGTGAAGGTGGGCGACTTCTCCCGCGGCGGCGTGGGGCGGGCGGCGGAGGTGGTGAAGGCGCTCGACCACGACATGGCCCCAGAGGCCATCCTGGTGCCGTTCGGGGTGCTGGAGTTGAACCGCGGGGCGGTGCCGATCCACCAGCCATGGTTCCTGTTCGGCCACTCGTGCCAGACGAGCGACTTCCTGGCCGACGGGTTGGACCTCTGGTGGCAGGAGCGGAAGGCGGTCCACCCCGGCATCCGACGACTGCACATCGAACTGGACAATGGCCCCGAGGTCGCCAGTAATCGGACGCAATTCCTGAAGCGGATGGTGGAGTTCGTGGACCGGCACCGGGTGGCGGTGGAGTTGGTGTACCTGCCGCCGTACCACAGCAAGTACAACCCGATCGAGCGTTGCTGGGGGGTCCTGGAGCGGCACTGGAACGGAGCGTTGCTGGGGTCGGTGGCGGACGTGCTGCGGTGGGCGGGAACGATGACGTGGCGGGGTTTGCGGCCGATCGTCCGGGAGACGACGGCGGTGTACGAGCGGGGTGTGCGGCTAACGAAAGCAGCCTTCCGCCCCATCGCCGAACGACTCAACCGCTCCAAAACTCTGCCCAAGTGGAGCGTCACCATTCGACCCAAGGAACCGGGAGGTTAATTCACCGCAGTTGCCTTATACTTCTTCATGGCGGAGTCCTCCCGGTTCCGCCCTTAATTACTGATCCCAACTTCCCCGGCAACTCAAGACTGGTCACCTACTAGCCGCGGCGCCACGGGCGAGAAAGAAGGCCCGCCCCGAACGCATCCGGTCCGGGGGACACGCCCCGAACCGCGTCGTTCCGTATGGTAAGAGCGGTGCGCCTTCCGGTCACGTCGCCTCTCGGCGCGCACCCCTCACGAGCCGCCCCACGGACAACACGGAGCGCCCGGCATGCGCCCTTCCGAGATCCGCAAGATCGCGTTCGTCGGCGATTACCTGCCCCGGAAGTGCGGGATCGCGACCTTCACCCACGACATGCACGCCTCGCTCGCCGGCCGGTTCCCGGACGCGGAGTGCTTCGTCGTGCCGGTCAACGACCGCCCCGAAGGGTACGACTACCCGCCGGAGGTGCGGTTCGAGATCGACGAACCGGACCTGGAGAGCTACCGCCGCGCGGCCGACTTCCTCAACTTCGCGAACACCGACGTCGTCTGCCTCCAGCACGAGTACGGCATCTACGGGGGCACCGCCGGCGGCCACGTCCTGGGCCTGGTGCGCGACCTGCGGATGCCCGTCGTCACCACCTTTCACACCGTGTTGCGCGAGCCGAACGACGACCAGAAGCGGGTGCTGATCGAACTCGCCGAGCTGTCCGCGCGGGTCGTCGTGATGACCGACCGCGCGCGGACCTTCCTGCGCGACATTTACGGCGTCCCCGACGCGAAGATCGACCTGATCGCGCACGGCATCCCCGACACGCCGTTCGTCGATCCGAACCCGTACAAGGAGCAGTTCGGGGTCGAGGGGCGGCTGGTGGCGCTCACGTTCGGGCTGCTCTCGCCGAACAAGGGCGTCGAGCACGTGCTCCGGGCCATGCCGGAGGTCCTCGCGGAGTTCCCGAACTTCGCCTACGTCGTGCTCGGCGCGACGCACCCGGCGCTGGTGCGCGAGCAGGGCGAGCGGTACCGGCTGAGCCTCGAACGGCTGGCGCGGACCCTGGGCATCGGCAGGCACGTGATCTTCTACAACCGGTTCGTCGAACTGAAGGAGTTGACCGAGTTCATCCGCGCGGCCGACGTGTACGTGACGCCGTACCTGAACCCGGCGCAGATCACCTCGGGCACGCTGGCGTACGCGTTCGGGTGCGGCAAGGCGGTCGTCTCGACGCCGTACTGGCACGCCGAAGAGTTGCTGGCCGACGGCCGCGGGGTACTCGTGCCGTTCGCCGACTCGAAGGCACTGGCGGTCCAAATCCGCGGGCTGTTGGCCGACGAGCCGCGGCGGTCCGCAATGTGCATACAGGCGTACCGGTTGGGCCGCGAAATGATCTGGGAACAGTCGGCGAGGCACTATATGGAATCCTTCCAGCAGACGCGGTTGGGGCGCCAGGACCAGCCGTACAAGCCGCTCGCGGTGCGCACCCTCGCCGAGCAGCAGGCCGACCTGCCCGACTGGCGGCTCGACCACCTGGCGCGCATGTCCGACGCGACCGGGATGCTCCAGCACGCCACCCACACCATCCCCAACTACGC
>JAYTTN010000780.1:0-12548 GCA_043745295.1 Fimbriiglobus sp.
CCCCCGACCCTCACAGCGGTTCAATCCTGCCTTCCGTTCATCACCCGCGGTCGCCACCGCCGCGCCGACCACCGCCGCCACCGCCACCACGCGGGCCGCGATCGCCACCGCCCCGCTCGCCGCCACCCCGGTCGCCGCCGCCGCGCTCCGGGCGGTCGCCGCCGCCGGGGGGCGGGCCGTTGTCGTCGCCGCCGTCGGCCGGTTTCTCCAGCAGCACCTTGCGGCTCAGCTTCACCCGGTCCTGGGCGTCGATGGCGATCACCTGCACCCGCACCTTGTCGCCGACCTTCACCACGTCGGCCGGGTGCTGGACGAACCCGTGGGCCAGCTCCGACACGTGGCACAAGCCGTCGCGTCCCGGCGAGATTTCGACGAACGCGCCGAAGTCCTTGATGCTCGTCACCTTGCCCTCGTAGATGGTCCCCTCCTTGATCTCCGAGCAGAGGGCCTCGACCTTGGCCTTGGCGGCGTTGCCGGCGTCCATGTCGGCGGCGGCGATGGTCACGGTGCCGTCGTCCTCCACGTCAAGCCGCGCGCCGGTGTCTTCCTGGATGGCGCGGATGTTCTTGCCGCCCGGCCCGATGAGCAGGCCGATCTTCTCCGGGTTGATCTTCACCTGGAACAGCCGCGGGGCGGAGGCGGCGATGTCGGTGCGGGGCTTGGTCAGCGCCTTCAGCATGTCGCGGAGGATGCTCTTGCGGGCGACCAGCGCCTGCTCGAGCGCCGCCTTCACGATCTCCTCGGTGATGCCGTCGATCTTGATGTCGAGCTGGATGCCGGTCACGCCCTTCTGGGTGCCGGCGATCTTGAAGTCCATGTCGCCGTAGTGGTCCTCGTCGCCCTGGATGTCGGTGAGGAGGACGTACTCCTCGCCGCGGGTGACGAGGCCGATGCTGATGCCGGCCACCGGGCGGGAGATGGGCACGCCGGCGTCCATGAGGGCGAGCGTCCCGCCGCACACCGACGCCATGCTGCTGCTGCCGTTCGACTCCAGGATTTCCGACACCAGCCGGACGGTGTACGGGAACTTGCTGGTCGGCGGCAGGACGGCCTTCAGGCTCCGCTCGGCCAGCATGCCGTGGCCGATCTCGCGGCGACCCGGCCCGCGGATCGGCTTGCACTCGCCGACGCTGAACGGCGGGAAGTTGTAGTCCAGGTAGAACTTCTTCGAGTACTCCTCGCTCAGCCCGTCCACCTTCTGCTCGTCCTGCCCGGTGCCCAGGGTGGCGACCACCAGGGCCTGCGTCTCGCCCCGCTGGAACACGGCCGAACCGTGCGTGCGGGGCAACGTCTGCACCTCGGCCCACACCGCCCGCACTTGATCGTGCGCGCGGCCGTCGATGCGGGTGCCGGACATGGTGATCTCCTGGAACAGCTTCTCCTTGAGCGTGCTCCACGCCCCGCCGAACTGCTCCGGGGTGTACTTCGTCTCGGTCGCGCCGTCCGGGAAGTACTCCTTCTTCGTCGTCGCCTTCAGCTCGTCCAGCGCGGCGTACCGGGCCAGCTTGCCCTCGGTCAGGTATCGCTTCTTGAACTCGGTGCCGATCTTCTTGTACAGCTCCTCGACCATCGGGTTCTCGGCCGGGGCGGGCGGCAGCACCTTCTTGCCGAGGCCGGCCTTCTCCCGCAGCTCCTCGATGGCGGCGATGACGTGCAGGCACTGCTGGTGGGCGAACACGATGGCGGCGGTCATCACGTCTTCGGGCAGTTCGCGGGCGAACCCCTCGATCATGCAGATGGCGTCGCGGGTGGCGGCGACGACCAGGTCGAGGTCGCTCGTCTCCATGTCCTCGTAGGTCGGCATGCAGACGAACTGCTCGTTCACGCGGCCGACGCGGACGGCCCCGATCGGTTTCAAGAACGGGATGTTCGAGATGTGCAGGGCGGCGCTGGCGGAGATGATGCCGAGGATGTCCGGGTCGTTCTCCTTGTCCGCCGACACGACCGTCGCCATGATCTGGACTTCGTTCACGTACCCGACAGGGAAGAGCGGGCGGATGGGCCGGTCGATGAACCGGGAGGTGAGCGTTTCCTTGGTGCTGGGGCGGGTTTCCCGCTTGATGAAGCCGCCGGGGAACTTGCCGGCGGCGTAGGTCCGCTCGCGGTACTCGACCTGGAGGGGGAAGAAGTCGCGGCCGGGGATGACGTTGCCGGCGACGACGGCGGTCAGCAGTGTGGTCTGGCCGAGGGAGCAGACGACGGCCCCGTGGGCCTGCTTGGCCAGTTTGCCGGTTTCGAGAACGAGGGTAGAGTGTCCGAGCGGACACTCGACGCGGGTGACAGGCACAGTCGGGAACCCTTTCGCGCCACGAGTGGCGGGATTGCGGAAGGGGTGCCGACGGCGGAGGGGCAAAACCGATTCAACGTCCACCGGCCCGCCCCGCCGAACCAGTGGCGGTGCGGGCCGTCCGGGTGCGGGTGTGTTACTTCCGCAGGCCGAGCTTCTGGATCACGTCCAGATACCGGGCGCGGTCGGTCTGCCGCAGGTATTGCAGCAGGCAGGCGCGCTGACTGACCATCTTCAGCAGCCCGCGACGGCTGGCGAAGTCCTTCTTGTGCGTCCGCATGTGGTCGGTGAGGTAGACGATGCGGGCGGTGAGCAGCGCGATTTGCACCTCGGGCGACCCACTGTCGGTCTCGGACCGGCGGTACTTGTGGATCAGGCCGGTCTTCTGTTCCTTGGTGGTCGCCATGAACTCGGGTTCCTTCGGTCTACTTGTGCGGTGAGGCCGGACGCGCGTCGCGGAATCGTCGGCTGACTCTGGGTGTGGGTTCTGGTTCCCCGCGTCCCGTCACGGCAGTCCCGTTTTGGCCCTGCCGGCCGGGTTGTTGAATCGGTCTCCCTCCGCCGTCGCGCACCACAACCTACGGTGATTGCGTACGGTTTGAGATTCGACCAGTGTACCGCCGGCCGACCGCCTGACAAGTCCGCGCGGCGAAAATGGGCCGAGTGGAGGGGCGGGTGCTGCGTTGCGTTCTTGATTTTCCGGCCTGAAGGGCCGGAATACGTCGCCACTCCCGACGGTCGAAGAACGCAACAAAGAACCCAGTGGGAAAAGGTGGAAGACGATGAGCGCGTCCGGTCGCGATTGCTTGATCGACTGCCGGCGGAGTCGGAGCGTTTGGCGATTCGGGGTATCAGGGGATCGCTGACCGGCCTCTGTCCGGGGTGGGTCGGTCGCGCGGCGCGGGTGCGGGCCAACACCGGCCGGGTGAATCGCAATGCTCGACGCCTGAGCCACCCGCTCCTCCCCCGCGACGCCGGCCCCGGATCGCGTGTGCGATCCGTTGGCTGTTGGTGCGGGACGACAGTTACAATACCCTTGCTGACGCGATAGAATGCTCGCAGTCGAGAAAGCGCGAGCGACCGACGCCAGTCCGCGAGGGATGGTCGCGGACGGCATCGAACCGAATCGTCACCCGCATTTTTCCCGCCCTCATCGAATAACCCGGTCATGGTAGCCCGAAACGACCCCGCCCGCGAGCGTTTCCGATGACGACCCCCGACGCCATCATCAGCCCGGACACGCGGCGCGACGACCGCACGCCGCCGAACCAAGTCCTCACCCGCAAGTGGCCGGTGCTGCACTACGGCGAGGTGCCGCCGTTCGACCCGCGGACGTGGGACTTCACGGTCTTCCCGACGCCGCTGGTGACGGACGTGACGGCCTTCAGTTGGGCCGAGTTCGCCGCCCTGCCGCGCGTCAAGGTGTTCGCCGACATGCACTGCGTGACGCGGTGGAGCAAGCTCGACAACGTGTGGGAAGGCGTGCCCACGCGGGAGCTGCTGAAGCACTTCGCGGTGTCGCCGGACGCCCGGTTCGTCATGGTCCACTGCGAGTACGGGTTCACCACGAACCTGCCGGTCGCCGACTTCTTCGACGACGACTGCCTGTTCGCTCTAAGTCACAACGGTCAGCCGCTGACGCCCGACCACGGCTACCCGGTGCGGCTGGTGGTGCCCCGGCTGTTCGCCTGGAAGAGCGCCAAGTGGGTTCGCGGCATCGAGTTCATGACCGACGACCGCCCCGGCTTCTGGGAGCAGTGGACGCACGGCGGCTACCACATGCGCGGCGACCCGTGGGCCGAGGAGCGGTTCCGGCCGCGGGACGGGTAGCGGACGCTGGCCACTCCTACTGGACAATCGGCTCGACGGGTGATCGGCTCGTCGGGGAAGGGGTTGTTTTCCCAGGGTGCGCTGCGCGACCCTGGGCTTCGGGGTTCAACGCCTTCGGCGTAGCAGACCACTCTCAAACCCCGAAGGGGTTCTACTCCAAAGCCCAGGGTCGCGCAGCGCACCCCAGGGCCAGAACGTGTCGCCAGAAGCCGTCGTCGCCAGTTGCGGCGCGGCGGGGTATGCTTGTCCGCATCCTCTCCCACGGATGTCGCCCATGTTCCGCTGCTCCCTCGCCGTCGCGCTGCTTCTCGCTGGATTGGCCGTCGCCGATGCGCCGAAGCTGAACGTGCTGCTCATCCTCGCCGACGACCTCGGCTTCTCCGACCTCGGCTGCTACGGCGGCGAGATCGACACGCCCAACCTCGACGCGCTGGCGAAGAACGGGCTGCGGTTCACCGGCTTCTACAACACCGCCCGCTGCTGGCCGACGCGCGGGGCTATCCTGACGGGGTACTACGCGCAGCAAATCCGCCGCGATGCCGTGCCGGGTGTGAAGAGCGGCAACGGCGGCACGCGGCCGGCCTGGGCGAAACTCCTGCCCGAACTGCTGAAGGCGCACGGCTACCGCTCGTACCACGCCGGCAAGTGGCACGTCGATGGGCTGCCGCTGGCGGGCGGGTTCGAGCGGTCGTACAGCCTGAACGACCACGACCGCCACTTCGCCCCGAAGAACCACACCGAGGACGACAAGAAGCTGCCCGCCGCCGACCCGAAGGGCGGGTATTACTCCAGCACCGCCATCGCCGATTACGCCATCAAGCACTTGAAGGATCACGTCGAGAAGCACGCGGATCAGCCGTTCTTCGAGTTCATCGCCTTCACCGCCCCGCACTTCCCCGTGCAGGCCCCCGCCGAGGACGTGGCGAAGTACCGGAAGAAGTACCTCGCCGGGTGGGACGACCTCCGTGACCAGCGATGGAAGCGGATGGCCGGGCTGAAGCTCGGCGACGTGTTGCCGCCCATCGAGCGCGACCTCGGCCCGCCCTACGCGAACCCGGACGCCATCAAGAAGTTGGGGCCGAACGAGCTGAACCGGCCGGTCGAGTGGAAGGGGCTGACGGCCGAGCAGAAGGAGTTCCAGGCCGGGAAGATGGCCGTCCACGCGGCGATGGTGGACCGCATGGACCGCGAGATCGGCCGCATCCTCGACGTGCTGCGGAAGGCCGGCAAACTCGACGACACGCTGGTGATGTTCCTGTCGGACAACGGCGCGAGCGCGGAGATCATGGTCCGCGGCGACGGCCACGACCCGCACGCCGAGTGCGGCACCGGGGCCACCTTCCTGAGCATCGGGCCGGGCTGGTCGAGCCTGTGCAACACGCCGTTCCGCCGGCACAAGACGTGGGTCCACGAGGGCGGCATCCACACGTCGTTCGTGGCGCACTGGCTGAAGGGCATCGCGGCGAAAGGCGAACTGCGGTCCACGCCCGGTCACGTCGTCGATGTGGTGCCGACGGTCCTGGAACTGGCCGGCGCGAACCCGGCGAAGGTGGCCGAGGAGCTGAAAGGTCCGCCGCACGCGGGCAAGAGCCTCGTGCCGGTGTTTGCGAAGGATGGGACGGTGAAGCGCGAGTCCCTGTGGTGGCTGCACGAGAACAACCGCGCGTTGCGCGTCGGCGACTGGAAGCTCGTGTCGGCCGCGAAGCAGGATGGGGAGTGGGAACTGTACGACCTGAAGGCCGACCCCACCGAGAGCCGGAACCTGGCGAAGGACCAGCCGGCGAAGGTGACGGAGTTGGCCGCGCGGTGGAAGGCGGAGTTCGACGAGTACGCCGCGCAAGCGAAGAAGGACGCCCCGCAGGAGTTGCCGAAGAAGTGAGCGAGTGAGCCTGCGAACCCGGTCCCGCGCGGGTCGGTGTCTTGTTCGCCCGCCGCGCCAGCAAAAGGCCAACAACTGAAGAGGTTCGCCCCGGCCTGGCGCGGCGGGCTGACAAGCCGCGACGGACACGAATCAATACGGACACGAATCAATCGGATGCGGTATCAGTCGGGTCTTGACGCGATCGCGGCACCGGTTTCGAGGAACCGCCGGATCAGCTCGTGTTCGGCGGCGCTGGCGCGAATCTCGAGCTGCTTCCCAGACACCACGACGAGCCTGCGGTCGCCCTTCTTCTTGGCGTCGTAGCCGAGGTGGAACTGGTCGTTCAAGGCGCGGGCCACTTTCTCGCTCGTGTCGCAATGCGGGCGGAGCTTCACGAACTTCGACACGTCGTAATTCGCGGCGGAAACGGTTAACTTCGGCACGCCGGGCACCACGCCGACACCGGGTGCAACGTCCGCCGTTTGGGCAAACGCAGAACCGGTCCCGGCGAGTGTCACGAGCAGCGCGAGACGGATCATGCGCTAAGAGTACCCGACAACCGCGCGGGTGTCAAATCGCCGCACGCATCACTTTCGCCGGTGGTAATCTCGGCAATCTGTTCCCTCAACCCGGAAAGCGCCAGTCCGGAGCCTTCCACCGGTTGCGCGAGATGCGCGTGGCCGAGTTGCGACAACCGCGACAATCCGCACCGGCCCGCCCTACAGATTCCGCGCGGGACCGCCCACAATTGCTGAAGTTCGGCGGTCCCGTTGTTCCGGCCGGTGCCCACCATGACTCGCACAGCTCGCCGTTTGTCGTCCCTGCTCCTGCTACTCGCGGTCGTCGGCTGCCACCGCTGCGGCGACCGCCCGCGACTGCTCGGCCGCCTCCGCGACCGCAACCCCGACGATGACAACCGAGCCGTGGACCGCTTCCGCGACCAGCGGCCCGACGGGTGCGACGACGCCCTGCCCCCGCCGCGCCGCGCCGGGGCTGACGGCTACGGTCAGCCGGTCAGCAACGGCAGCGGCCGGTACGTGTCGCCGATCTCCGGCATCCCGTATAGCCACCCGCTGCCGACCGGCGGGTTCCCGGCCGGGCCGAGCTACCCCTACGGCAACCCGATTCCCATCAGCGGGCCGAGCCGCGACGACCAACTGCCGCCGCCGGGCGGGTTTAACATCCCTTCGCCCGGCGTGCCTCTCGCTCCCATGCGCTCGACCGACGGGACGAAAATGTTTCCGCCGCTGGGCGGCGGCATCGTCACCGGCGATCCGAGGAAGTGATCGGGTGTCACCGCTGCACGGTGAACGGCTGCGTGGCCGTCGTCGGCACCGGTGCGACCGTGGCACCGTAGCTCAAGCGGACCGGCGGCGTGGCGACCGGCGGCGTGGTGGCGAAGTGATACCCGCCGGCCAAGCCGCCACCGGAGACGACCGGTTGACCTGCGGTCGTCGAGTAGGTGCCGGTAACTGGAACGCCGTACACAACTTGTGGGGCCGGCTCGCAATTCTCGCCGCTCATCCAGTGCGGGGTGAAGAACGCCACCAGGCGGCGGAGCAGGCCGGGGCGGGAACGCCCGCACCCGCCGGCGCTGTCGCAGGCCGACGGCAGCGGGATGTGGATCGGGCGGGGGCCGACCGCCGCCGCCGCGCAGTCGCCCGTCGCACACCGCTCGCGCCACCCGCCCATCGGGAACAGGCGGCCGCGACTCCCGTCGCACTTGCTCGGCCACCCGGCCGCCCCTTCCGCCCCCGTGATGTGCCCCTCGTGCGGGAACCAGTCGCGCAGGGGTGCGACCGGCGGGGCGAACACCAAGCCGGGGTTGTTTGCCGGTCCCGCACCGCCGCACAGCCACGCCCGCAACCGCTCCAGCAAGCTGCCGCGCGACCCGCACCCTGTGGCGCACGACGTGGCGCAGTGCTGGATTCGCGGGGCGAACGGCGGCTGTGGGGCAAAGTACCTGGGCTGCGGCCCGCACGCCGGCGTGCCCCACGTCGGCCGACTGACCAGCGCCGGCGGCGGCACCGTGGGCGCGGTCGAACCCCCGCCGCTGACGACGCTGGGCAGCGACTGCGACAGGCCGCCGCCCGGCACCGTCGGGTAGACCGACACCGGATCGGCGGCCGCCAGCGCGGCGACGGGGAACACCATCAGGCCGAGGGACAGAAGGCGTTTCACGGCGGGTTCTCCGGGGGCGCGGTGGAAGCGTCTCCGGCATTATCGACATCCGCAAGTCGGGCAATCCGGGAATTCGGCGAAGGCGACACGACGCGGGCAATCCGGCGCGATCCGACAATCGGCACAAATTGCGCAGTCGGCCCGCGTGCGTATTTCTTCCGCTGGCTTGAACCGGCTTCGGTGCGGCCGGCGAGTCGATCCGCGCCCGCCTAGTGCTTGCGCGGCTCGCTCGTGTACTTGTTGGCAGTCCAGGCCCTGTTCGTCGCGAATGGGATGTTGTCGAGGGGTTTCGCCGGCTGACGACGTGTTACACGGGACCGGCTTTCTCCGAGTCGATCCAGTCGCAGACGAGGCGATGAAAGTCGTGGTAGTTCGCCAAGTCCGCGTCCGATTTGCGGAGTTCGGCGAGCAGGATCGGCATCTCCTCGCCGAACGCCCGATAGCGATCCGCGATGTATTCGCAGCCGTGCAGGTGTCGATTCGTTTGGCTCTGGAGCCAGTTCCGGACCTCTCGAATCAGTGCCGTCGGGTCGCCGGAGTGACTTCGGATGTCCTGCCCGGCGATGTCCGAGAGGTAGCGCTGATACCGATACGGCTCGCGATCCAGAATGAGTGTCACTTTTCGTTTCTGGGTCGCCGCTCCTCCGGCCTTGAACCCGATGAACAGCCCCAATTCGTAGGGCATGTTGAATCGCGGCAATCCCTCGTCGTTCACCTCGATCCGGCTCAAGTCGTGGATGCCGAACCGCGATTCGCCGATGATGCGGAGCAACTTCTCGGCACGGGTCTCGCCGGAGTCGTCCACTTCCAGCGCGGTTCGCGCATGGAACGTGCAATATTCGATGGTGAACACTGCGGCGCGAAACAGCGGTCGGTACTCCCCATCAAACGGGCAGTTGACGAACACGCTCGTGGCATAAGACCGCTTGCGACGAGGGGCGGGCATCGACGTACTCCCGCCAGTGTCAGTCGAGTGGGGTTCCCGATGCAGCGGCGGCGGCCGCAGCCGCCTCCTCTTCCGCTTCCCGTTTGTGGCGGGCCGCGACGACTTTCTTCACCGCCGCGCGGATCGCCGCCGCCGGGATGTTCCCCTTGTGCTTGCCCGGAATCCGAATGGGCTTCGGCTTCCGGAATTTCACCGTCGGTCGGTCGGTCGTCTCGGCCATGACTTGCCCTCCGGTGTTTCGGTCCGCCCCATTCTACCCGCCGGCGGCCGCGATCTGGGCGAGCTGCTCCGGCGTCGGCTGGCGGCTGCCCTTGCACGCCGGGTACTTGGTGCAGCTCAGGAAGTACCGCCCGCCGAACCGCGACTTCTGCAACCGCATCGGCGACCCACAGTCCGTACACGGCTCGGCGATGTCGATCTTCGGCAGGCCGGCGGCCGCCTTCTTCGGCTCCTCCGGCGGCAGGATGTCCTTCAGCTTCTCCTTCAGCTCGGCGTTGATGGCCTTCGTCCCGCGGCACTTCGGGTAGCCGGTGCAGGCCAGGAACGGCCCCCGGAAGCTCTTCTTGATGACCATCGGCATGCCGCACTTCTCGCACTGGATGCCGGTGTCCGGCGGCGTCACCGGCGCGCCTTGGGCGTCCGCGTCCGAGATGAACGAACACCCCTTGGCGTCCGAACACTGGACGTACCGGTTGCCGGTCTTGCTGGACTTCAGCAGCAGCGGCTTGCCGCACCGCGGGCACGGGTACTTGCTCGGCAGCGAACTCACCACCGGCTTGCCGTCCGGTCCCTCGTTCATGATGGTCGGGCAGTCCGGCGCGCCCTCGCAGGTGTAGAACGTGCCGAACCGGCCGTCCTTCTTGACCATGAACTTGCCGCAGGCGGGGCAGGGGATGGTCGTCACCTCCGGCCCCATGCTCTCCTTGCCGTCCTCGCCCCGCTTGAACGGGCACGGGGTGTCCTCGTCCTTCCACCCGCTGCACCCGATGAACTTATTTCCCGTCTTGCGGCTGAACATAGCCACCAGCGGCCGGCCGCACTTCGGGCACGCCTCGCCGATCTCGATGCCCCGCTGCGCGGGCATGTCCGTCTCGGCCTTGGTCAGCGCCACCGAGAACTCGGCCCAGAACTCGTCCAGCACCTCCGCGTACTGGTGCTTGCCGGTCTCGATGTCGTCCAGCTCCTCCTCGAAGTGGCTCGTGAACCGCATGTCCATGATCTTCGGGAAGTGCGCGACCAGCAGGTGCGTGACCGTCTTGCCGACGGCGGTGGCGAAGAACCGGCGGTCCTTCTGCTCGACGTAGCCGCGGTTCTGGATGACCTCGATGATGCTGCTGTACGTGCTCGGCCGGCCGATCCCGGCTTCCTCCAGCGCCTTCACCAGCGACCCCTCGTTGAACCGGGGCGGCGGCTGGGTGAAGTGCTGGGACTCGTACAGGTCCAGCCGGTCGAGCGGCATCTTGTCGGTCAGCGGCGGCAGGGCCGACTCCTCGCCCTTACTGAACGCGGCCATCACCCGCCGGTAGCCGTCGAACTTCTCGACCCGCCCGCTGGCGCGGAACAGCCCCCGCCCGGCGGTGATCTCCACGCTGGTGACGGCGAACACGGCCGGCGACATCTGGCAGGCCACGAACCGGTTGTAGACGAGCGTGTAGATCCGCAGGTCGTCCCCGCCGAGGCCGAGGCTGCCGGCCCGCTCCGGCGTCATCGTCACGTCCGTCGGGCGGATGCACTCGTGCGCCTCCTGGGCGCTCTTGCCGCTGGCGTAGAAGTTCGGCTTCTCCGGCCGGTACTTCGGCCCGAACGTCTGCTCGATGTAAGTCCGCACGGCGGTCAGCGCGTCCGGCGAGATGCGCGTGCTGTCGGTCCGCATGTAGGTGATGAGCGCGACCGTCCCTTCGCCGCGCAGGTCCACACCCTGGTACAGCCGCTGGGCCGCGTCCATCGTCCGCTTGGTGCTGAACCGCAGGCGGCCGTTCGCCATCCGCTGCAACGTGGACGTGATGAACGGCGGCTGCGGCCGCTCCTGCCGGTCCTTCTGCTCGACCTTCGACACGACGAACTGCGCCGTCAGCAGCGCGGTGCCGATGGCGTCGGCCTCGGCCTCGTTGCCCAGCTTCGGCTCGACACCGTCCCACCGGGCCAGTTCCGCCAGGAAGGTGCCCTTCGCCGCCGCGGGGATGCCGGACTTCGGCTCGCCCGTCGGCTTCTTCGCGGCGGGCGCGGCGTCGCCGTCCGGCGCGTCGCCCTCGGCGTCCTCGACTTCCGGTTCGTCCACGTCCTGCGGCGCGAGTTCGCCGGGCACGCCTTGCTTGCCGGGGACTTCCCGGATCACGCCCTTCTGCTTGGCGAACAGCTTCGTCGCCGCCGGCTTGGCGGTCGGCTTCACGCCCGCCCCCTGCGGGGCGAGCAGCGCCGTGATCTTCCAGTATTCGTCCGTCTTGAAGGCGTCGATTTCGGCGTCGCGGTCCACGATCAGCCGCACCGCCACGGACTGCACGCGGCCGGCGCTCAGCCCGCTGGCGACCTTCTTGCCGAGCAGGTTGGACAGCGGGAAACCGACCACGCGGTCCATCGCCCGGCGGGCCTCCTGCGACCGCACCCGGCCCATGTCGATCTGGTCGATCTGCGTCATCGCCTTCTGGATGGCCGGCTTCGTGATCTCGTTGAACCGGATGCGGAAGGTCCGCTGCGGGTCCAGTTGCAGCGCGTCGGCGATGTGCCAGGCGATGCTTTCGCCCTCGCGGTCGGGGTCGCTGGCCAGCAGGACGCGGTTGGCGTTCTTGGCGGCCGCGCCGAGTTCGTCGAGGATCTCCTGCTGCGTCCGCCGCTTGCCGAACTTGCCGCCGCCCTTGCCGCTCTTCGCTTTCGCCTTCGCGCCGGCGTCGGTCAGGTACCGCAGCTTCCAGCCGGCCCCGATCTGGATGCCGGCGACCTCTTCCTTGGTCTTGCGGTCCTTGTTGGTGGCCAGGTCGCGGACGTGGCCGAAGCTGGCCAGCACCTTGTACCCGCTGCCCAAGTACTTGCTGATCGCCTTCACCTTGCCGACGGATTCGATGATGACGAGGTCGTAGGTGCGCGCCCCCGCCGCCGGGCCGTCGTCGCCCCCCTCTGTACTGGGGGAAGCGGGCCGTTTGCGGCGGGTCGCCGGGGCCGGCTCGACGGCGGTGCTGTCGGCCGGGGCCGCCGGTTTGCGGGTGGACCGCTTGGCGGGGGCCTTGGCGGGCGTGTCGGACTTTTTGCGTGCGGGCACCGGGAGTGAACCTCGGGGGGAAAACGTCAACAGTATACCGGGGCGGTGGTCTTGTCGAAGTCAGTTGTGGGACGGGGAAGCAGGTTGGCGAACGGCGCGACGTGAGTCCGCCGGTTCTTCCTTGTCGGTCCGAGCCGGAAGCGTGAGCGACGGTCTTTGGCCGGAACCGTCGCTCACGCTTCCGGCTCGG
>JAYTTN010000781.1:0-3353 GCA_043745295.1 Fimbriiglobus sp.
GGGGGTGTTCAACTGGACATTGCGATTCGGTTTCCGCCGAGGCATTCGGGTACCATTCGGGTATCGCAGCAACGTGATCCGCTTGAACACCCCCTCTCCGGAACGGGGAGGGGGCCGGGGGGTGGGGTCTTAAACCTCCCGGTGAAACCAACTACCTACCCCTGACCCCGTACCCCCTCCACCTCACACGAGTGCCGCCATGACTCGCCTTTCCCTCATCGCCGGTTGCCTGCTGACTGCCGTCTTGCCCGGTGCGGTCGCGGCCCAACCCGACAAGAAGAACGAGGCCGACTTCGCCAAGGAGAAGCCGGCGGTCGGCGACACACTGCCCGACCTGACCGTGTACAGTCCGGACGGCAAGGAGGTGAAACTGTCGTCCCTCCGCGGCAGCCACGTCGTCCTCGCGTTCGGCTGCCTGACCTGACCGCCGT
The DNA here is from genome assembly GCA_043745295.1 of Fimbriiglobus sp. Taxonomy (GTDB): domain Bacteria; phylum Planctomycetota; class Planctomycetia; order Gemmatales; family Gemmataceae; genus JALHQU01. Next base: position 432 of record JAYTTN010000781.1, read on the forward strand.
TCCTCTGGAACGTCTTCGGTCTGGAGGCGGTGTACCGCGACTACGGCCCCAAGGGGGTGAAGTTCTTCTTCGTCTACAAGACGCTGGCCCACCCGAAGTTGGTCGGGGACTATGTGCAGCCGTTCACCCTGGCCGAGCGACTGGCGCACGCCAAGCAGGCCGAGAAGCAACTGGGGGCGACGGTGCCCTGGCTGGTGGACGCGATGGACAACCGCCTCAAGCACGCGCTCGGCGACCGCCCGAACTCGGAGTTCGTCATCGATCCGAAGGGGAAGATAGTCGTCAAGCGGGCGTGGAGTCACCCGGCCCAGGTGCGGAAAGACCTGGAGGAGTTGGTCGGCCGAGTCGAGAACGTGACGCGCGAGTAGGACGTGAAGCTCGCCAAGCAGGAGTACATCCTCCACCTGCGGCGGGACAAGGACGGCGGCGGCGGCGGCGCGCGCGGGGCCGGCACGGGCCTGTGGGGGGCGGAGGAGTTCGCCAAACAGCAGCTCGCACGCGACACGAACGACGACGGCAAGCTGGACAAAACCGAGGTGATGGGGCTGATCCTGCCGCACTTCGACCACTTCGACACGAACAAGGACGGCCTGCTGGACCTCGCGGAACTGAAGGCCGTCTCCGAGTGGCTGAACACGCACCACCAGCCGGGGAGACCCGCCGCCCCGCCGATGAAGTGACGCGGCCGCCGGGAGTTGGCGGCCGCGGGTCGCGTTCGCCTTCGGGCGGAAGTTCACCCGCGAGCCACACCTCCCGAACGACGCCGACATCGACGCCCATCGCAAGCACGACAAGGACGCGCGGATCGTCACGCGGATCCTCTCGATGGTCGGCGGCAACGCCATTCACCGGCGGGCGAGTGCGTCCGGCGGGTTTCTCCCTTGTGTTTCGCCGCCCAGTTCCCATCCTACTCTTCACCCACTTCGGCCGCGAAATCGGCCGGTGCGGTGCCTCTCCCCGTTCCAAGGAGTCAGTCGTGAAGATCCGAGGTCAGTTGCAGTTGTGGCTCGCCGGGACCGTCCTGTGCGGTCTCGCCCTCACCGGCTGCGGCAAGAAGGAAGAGCCGGCGGTCAACACCCCGTGGGACAAGAGCCAGCTGCCGCCGGGAGCCTACGACATGGACAAGCAGAAGGGCATGATGGGCGGTGGGAAGAAGGACGGCGACAGGTGAGCCGGCACCCGCGTGCCGGCGGTCGGCCGACCGAGACCGACCGCCGGGCGTCTACTTCTTCGCAGCGGGTTTGGCGTCCGCCTGCCCTTCCGCGATGACGAAGTAGCCATCGACGGTCAGCCCGACGACTTCGGCGGTCCCGCCGTGCGACCAGTACACGGTGCATTTCACGACCTTGTCGTCGGCCCCCAAGCCGAAGAGCAGCCGCGGGTCGTCCGTGGACCCGTAACTCGCCCCGCCCTTGACGAACCGCGTCTGCTTGCCGCCGGCCGTCTCGACGACGACGCGGCTGCCGACGAGGTCGCGGCGCGACGCCCCCACGAGGGTCAGGCCGACCCAGTGCTTGCCGGCGGTCGGGGCGACGTTCCTCAGAACCGTCACCGGCTCGTTGTGCCCGACGATCACGAGGTCGGGCCGGCCGTCGTTGTCAAGGTCGCCGACGGCGGTGCCGCGCGCATTGCGCGGGGCCGCGAAATACGTCCCCCCCTGCGCGGAGCGGACCCGGAATTTGCCGGTCCCGTCGTTCAGCAGCAGTTGCGGCAACTGCTTCCGCTCGGCCTTGTGCGGGTGGCGGGTGGCGTGCCCGTTCACGATCACGATGTCTTCCCAGCCGTCCAAGTCGAAGTCGGCGAACCCGGTCCCCCACGACACGTACACGCCGTTCAGGGCACCCAGGCCGGCCGCCTCGGTGGCGTACACGAACCGGGGCCGCCGCGGATCGACGGTGCGGTTCTGGTACAGGGCGGGCAACTCGTTCTCGTAGTTCGTCACCAGGAGGGAGGCGCGGCCGGTGCGGTCGAAGTCGCCGGTGCCGAGGCCCATGCTGCCGTTCGCGCACCCCCGGCCGTCCCGCGCGACGCCGGCGAGCATGCCGACCTCCTCGACCAGGAGTTTCGCCCCGCGACCGTACTTCTCGCCGCGGTTCACGTATAGGAAGTTCTCGTCGGTGTCGTTCGCCGTGTAGATGTCCGGTCGGCCGTCGTTGTTCACATCGATCATCAGCGCGCCGATGCCCCGGCCGTCCGTCCTCACCCGCCCGACCGTGGCGGCCTTGGTCGTCGGGTCGATCCGGCGGACGAACCGGTCGCTGACATCGGCGAAAGTGCCGTCGCCGTTGCTCGCGTAGACGGTGTGCGGGAGCGGGGTGAACTTGGCCGGCTGGCAGACGTCGCGGACATGATCGACGTAGCTGCAGTCGATCGGGTGGCGGAACGGCTGGCCGTCCGGCCCCGTCCCGTCGAACCCCCAGTTGCCGTAGCGGGCGACGTAGATGTCCGGGTGGCCGTCGCCGTTCAGGTCGCCCCACGCGGTGGACGACGACCACAGGTGGTCCGTCAGCCCGGCCTTCGCAGTCACGTCCACGAACTTCCGCCCGCCCTTCCCGTCCGGCTCGTTGCGGAGGAGGACGAGGCGGTTGTAACCGCTCACCAGCAGGTCGAGCCAGCCGTCGTTGTCGTAGTCGAAGGCGGACACCCCTTGGGAGTACTGGAGGGGGCCGTCCAGCCCGACCGCCGCCGACACGTCCTCGAACCGGAAGCCGCCGAGGTTGCGGTACAGTTTGCCGGGGCGGCCGAGGACCTTCTTGCCGTCGAAGTGTCCGCCGCCGGGGACGTACACGTCCAGCAGGCCGTCGTTGTCGAAGTCGAACAGCGCGACCCCTCCGCCGAGCGTTTCGATGATCGCGTAGTGGTTCGCCTCCTCGCCGTTGCGGTAGGTGAACGCGATGCCGGAGGCGGTCGTCACGTCCTCGA
>JAYTTN010000782.1:0-3353 GCA_043745295.1 Fimbriiglobus sp.
AGGTATTCTACGCTACGATACTCAGGGGCCGAATCGGAGTCAATCATCCACGCTGGCGTGAGACGTACGTCGCCAGCTTCCGTACCGGCAAGCTCTTCGGGTCTTCGGTGGTGGGGAGTCGATTCGCATGCGCGTGTCACGGCAGGCCGGACCACTTCCGCAGGCCCCACTCGGCGGACAGCAGGCCCAGAATCACAATCAGCGTGAGCCACGACTTGCGGAACGGCCGGTCCACGCGGTGTTCGACGGTCGCGGTCTGGGCGATCAGTTTCTCCAGCAGCTCGGCCGCCTGATCGGGCGTGAACACCTGCCCCTTCGTGGTCGCGGCGAGTTCCTCCAATAACGGCAGGTTCGCCGACAGTTCGACCAACTCCTCGTTGTCCGGCGGCAGCATCTCGAACGTGGACCGCAGCTTGGTGGCGCGGCCGTCGGGTCCGGGCGGCCCTTGCAGTTGGTCGGCCCACTCCGGGATCTCCAGTTCGATGGCGTACTTGCCCGGCGTCAGGCCGCGAATCTTGCCAGTCAGGTCGCGGGGGCGGGCGTCCGGGTGCGTCAACGGCGTCAGGGCCGAGGTCTTTTCCGCGTCGCCCGGCTTGCTCGGCAACTTCAGGATGCGTGCCCCTTTCAGCGCCGTCGCCCCGAGCTTCCGCACCGCGTCGGTGCTGCGGACGATCATCTCCACGTCCTGGCCGGCGCGGAACGTCGGCTCGCGGGTGCCGAAGCGGATGGTGCCGGCGGCGTTCTGCGTCGGCAGCAGCCGGTCGGACGCGGCCCACTGCGCCGTCTGCCCCCAGAACCGGTGGTGGTAGTAGTCGCCGGTCTTGTACCGCCACCGCCACGTCGAATCGACGCCGACGAACAGCACCCGGCCGAAGCCGTAGTTGTGCCGGACGATGACCGGCTTGCCGTCGGCCGTGGCCAGCACCTCGGCCCCGTCCTTCGGCTCGCCGCTGACGCCCCAGTAGTGGTACGGGAACCGCGCCCACGCCCGCCGGCTGTCGTCGCCGGTGTCGCCCATTTGCAGGAACCAACTCCGCTGGCCGTCGGCCGTCGGGGCGATCTGGAACCCCGTCTTCACCTCGAACGGCTTGGCGTTCTTGATCGGCAGCAGCCGGCGGAACGGGTCGGCGTCGTTCACGAACCCGCCGGGCATGGCCCGCTTGCCGGCCAGGATGACGAGCGTGCCGCCGGCCTCGGCGACGTACTGTTCTAGCCGCATGCGTTCGAGGTCGCCGAACTGCTCCGGCTCCACGTCGCCGACGACGACGCAGTCGTAGCTGGTCAGCGCGTCCGGGTCGTCGGGCATCTTGCGGGCCGGGTAGCCGAACTTCCGCAGCTCCTCGTCGGTCTGCTTGGTGATGCGCGGCTGGCGGAAGACGACGCTGCGCACGTCCATGTTCGGGTCGCGGCCGAGGCAGGTGTGCAGGTAGTGGAACTCCCACCGCGCCTCGCCGTCGAGGAGCATGACGCGGGCGCGGTCCTTCACCACGTTCACGCGGACGGTGCGGGTGTTGTTCGACGGGAAGCGGTCCTTGGCGGCCGTCGATTCGGCGGTCACGGTCATCGCCTGCGGGCCGGGCGCGTCCATCTTCGCCTTGAACGGCAACTGGTACGTCTGGTCCTGGCCGTTGTGCGGGATGGTTTCCACCAGCGGTTCGCGCTTCTCGCCCTTCTCGCCGGGCGGCAACTCCAGAGTCACCTTGACCGGGCCGGCCGGCCAGCCGGTCACGCGGACGCCGACTTCGATGGGCACGCTGCTGCCCTTGAAGACGGTCGCCGACTGCGCCGCCGCCGACACGATGGCCACGTCCGCCGGCGGGTCTTTCGGGGCCATGACGACCGGGAAGATGGGAATTTTCCGCGCCGCCAGCTCCGCCGCCTTGACCATCGGCGACTCGCCCAGGTTGTGCCGGCCGTCGGTGAGGACGACGACGCCCACCAGTTTGCCCCGCGGGTTGGCCGCGAGGGAGTCCGCCACCGCCGCATCGCCGGCGCTTTCGGAGGCCCGCGTCAGCGGCACTTTCAGGTCGGTGAACGCCTGCGTGTCGGCGGTGGTGTCGGCGGCGATGCCGCGATCCGAATCGAGCGCCTTCGCCAGCCGCTCCGGGTCGAGGGGCAATTCGCTGGGGTTTTCGTCGAAGCCGATCAAATCGACCGCGTGCTTCTCCTTCAACTTCGCAATCACGTCGGCACCGGCGGGGACGAGCATCCGCTCCGCCAACTTCATTCGCGGGACGTTGTCCAACTCCTCGGCGGTGGCGAAGCCGAGCGCGGTGGCGAGCTTCTGCTTGTCGGCGAACGGCCGCGCCGGGTCGGCCACCCGCATCGAGTCCGAGCGGTCGATGGCGATGAGTACCCGGCCGGGCACCTGCTCCTGGATCGTCCGCGACAGATTCGGCTCGAACATCAGCGTGACGAGGACCGCCGCGACGACGCCGAGGCGGAGGCCGAGCAGCACCCGCGCGACCCCGGCCGCGACCAGCCGCCGCTCGTGCCGATACAGCCGGACGAGGACGTACCCGATAACCGCGAACGCGGTGACGAGCAGGCCGTACCGCAACCCCAACGGCCACCCCGGAAACGGCAGCGACAGTTCCAGCCGCGCGTCGGTGAACGGGAGGGTGAGGGAGAACATGGGTGGCGTCCGCAAGGCGCGAATTGTCTGGAGGAGGATTCTACGCTCGCCACACCGTCGATGGGATGTCGGTAGCGGCGAAACTCTCACGGTGCCGGCGGCGGGTTGGGGCGGTTCACCCGCACGAGCAACCCGGCGAGCGACGGCACCGCCGACACGGCCGCGTGAATGCGGGCCGCGAGGGCGGGGAAGTCGGTGTCATCCTTACAGGCGATGATGCCGGCGTGCGGTGTACTCGCCAGGTGCAGACGAATGTAATCCTTGCGATTGTGGGTCAGGACGGCGCGCCCAAGGACTGCGGCGCGCAGCAGAACATCGGGGTCTGAAATCCCGATGCCCGCTCGGTTGTCATCCAAAGCGGTGAGGACATCGTGTCCCGTGGCGCGCAACGCGACCACGACCGGGAAGGGGAAGTTTTCGTCGGCGTAGAAGAGTGCCACGGATCACTCCTCGTCATTCTCTCGGATGTCGGCTGCAATCTCGTCGGGGTGGGCCTCGGCGTACTTCCAAGCGGCGTCGAGTTCACTCCGCGTCAGCGGCGGCTCGTACTGGGCCATCAACTTGTCGTCCGGTTGTCCGAGCTGGCGGTATTCGACCAGACCCCACACGGGAATCCGCCTCCGGCCGACGCACGCCCGGCCGCCGCACACGCCGGGCGTCTTGCGGACGTGCGGCTCCATCCCCGTGGTCGGCACGAACTGCACCCGCGTGCCGTCCG
>JAYTTN010000783.1:0-3347 GCA_043745295.1 Fimbriiglobus sp.
GCGTTGCGGATGGCGACCCAGCCGGTGATCAGGCCGATCACGAGCAGCGTGGCGATGAAGATCAGCTCGGCGCTGACCACGAAACCGGCTTCGTCCTTCCACAGTTTCGACATCATAGCGAGACCTCCTCGTAGAGTGACATCGGTGATCCGGGTTCGGCCTGTACCCCAACAGGCAGGCGACAAATTCGAACCCGGCGGCGTCACAAGTTACCCCCCGGCGAAATGCCGGGAAGATTCCGACAGCGTAGTCAAATCCGGCATCGACCTAAAATTGGGATGCCAGAAACGGAGAAATTGTGTTTGCAATTTCCCGGACTACGCCCTATTCTGTTATTGAGGGGTGTGGTGTTCTTGGTAAGTAACTACCCCAAGACCTCCTCGCCAGGACCCACACCCTTCTTTTTTACTTCTTCACGTCTTTTGCGTTGTATTCCTTGGCGTCAGTTTTCACTACGGGGTCTTAGACCCAACACTTTCCTCAGAGTTCCGAATTTTTCCATTTCCTGGTCGGAAAGACTTCAGATCGGTCCCACATGTCCTCCGGTCGCCGCCTCGTCGCTGCTGGTCTCCCACTTCCTTTCATGCTCGCAATCTTAAACGCACGCCGCACGACTTCAAGTGAAAAATGGCTTCGTGAGACAAAAATAAATTCATCCTAAAAATGAAATCGCCATTTCTACATACCGTGACCGTCATAAGTCACTGCCTCAATTGACTTTTCTGGGTTTTGCTTGCAGCGAAAGACTCTCCGTCATGTCGGAAAAAGCCTGAAGAATAGTCCGCGCCCCCTGCCCAAAATCGCCACTATCTCTGGTAGCCATCCACGAAATGCCCTATTGGGAGCGGATTGCAGTCCGGCGATCCGTGGACGAGTCGCGAAGTCAATTCCCCGCACTTCCCTGCAATTTCCCAGTCACTCTCGCCCCCGTTGTGCCCCATCTCCCCCTCGATCTTCACCCCAACACGTTCGCCGGGCTGAAAAACCGAGTCGAGTTCAAGGACGGTGCGGGTTGTGCCGAAAAAACCAACACGAAGTCCTGCATCTCGGGCAACGGTCAGGGGACGGGACGCACTTCGGGGAGACCGGCTCTCCCGTCCACGACCGCTGTCGATTCAAGAGGGGAAGTCATGCGAACGGACGAAACGGCGACTCCCGATCAGGGCTTCGAGAAAAAGCTCTGGACGGCGCGTCGCCTGATGCAACTGGTCGCCGTCGGGGTGCTGATCCTCGGCGGGTGGGCGGTCGGCTCCGACCTGCCCGACACGGACACCCCGGCGGAGTCCGTTCCCGACACCCCGCCGCTGGTGCTGGTGCCGCCGGCGGAGCCGGGCGACGCCGAACCGACGACGACACCGCCCGCGGAACCCGGCGACCTGCCGACCGTTCCCCTGTTCCGGCCCGCCGTGCTGCCCGGCCGCGAAATCGCCCCGCTGCCCGTGTCCGGCCCGGAGCCGCTGCCGGTTCCGCCGCTGGTCGTCGAACCGGTGCGGCCGGTGATCGCGCCGACGCCGGTGCTGTTCCAGCAGCCGGGACCGATGCCGATGCCGATCACCCCGCAACCGGTGCCGATGCCGATCCCGGCGGGTCCGGGATCCAGCCCACTGCCGCCGCCGCGCGCGTTTCCCGACGACCGCATCCGCTTGCCGCTGCTGGGCAACCCGCCGGGCCTCGGCATCACGCCCGTCCCGACCGAGAAGGACTTGGCGGAAGCCCGCGAGTTCGTCAAGGACGTCGTGGACCCGAAGTACACGCTGGATCTGATCGAGGGCCGCGCCCGCCTCATCAACCTGAAAGAGGTGCCGACCCAGGTGCAGCTCGGCGACCCGGCCGTCGCCAGCTACAACCAGATCCAGCCGAAGCAGCTGACCGTCGTCGGCCGGCGACCCGGCACCACCGTGCTGAACCTGTTCTTCGCCGACCCGAAGGTGAAGGGCGAGGAGAAAGTGCTGAGCTACCTGCTCCGCGTGCTGCCCGACCCGGAGGCGAAAGCCCGCCTGGAGCGGGTGTACAAGGCGCTCGAGTCGGAGGTGAACAAGTTCTTCCCGAACAGCCGCATCAAGCTGACGCTGGTCGGCGACAAGCTGATGGTGACCGGGCAGGCGCACGACATCTACGACGCCACCCAGATCATGCGGGTGATCCGCGCCAACGCCCCCGGCTCGACCGGGGTGCCGTCCGCCCTCCAGACGCCGATCCGCGCCGGCGGGCTGGCCGCCAACCCGAACGACCCGACCAACCCGACCGGTTCGCCGGGGGCCGAGAACTACCAGCAGTCCGGCGGGCCGAACGTCATCAACAACCTGCGCATCCCCGGCGAACACCAGGTCATGCTGCGGGTGATGGTGGCCGAGGTGAACCGGGCGGCGGCCCGCAGCATCGGCGTCAACTTCAGCATCAACAACTCGACCGGCCAGCAGGTGTTCGCGCAGCTCAGTGGGGTGGTGGCCGCGAACCTGCCCGTGAACCTGGGCAGCGGCCGCGTGCCGATCTCCATCAACGCCCTGCGGACGCTCAACTACGCCCGCTCCCTGGCCGAGCCGAACCTGGTCGCGCTGAACGGCCAGACGGCCACTTTCCTGGCCGGCGGGCAGTTCCCGGTGCCCGTCATCGGCGGGATCGGCGGCGGCGGCGGGCTGCTCGGCGGCGGCGGCGGCATCCAGGGGGTGCAGTTCGTGCCGTTCGGCGTGCAGCTCGCCTTCACCCCGCAGATCACCGACCGCGACCGCGTCCGCCTGACGGTCAGTTCCACCGTCAGCACCCGCGACGCCAGCGCCGGCGCGTCGATCGGCGGGGCGAACGTGCCCGGCTTGAGCGCCCGCACCTTCTCCACCACCGTGGAAATGCGGGAGGGGCAGACGCTGGCCGTCGCCGGCCTGATCCAGACCAACCTCGGGGCGGAAGCCACCCGCGTGCCGTTCCTCGGCGACCTGCCGTTCCTCGGCCGCTTCTTCGGCAGCGACCGCGTCACCTCCGGCGAGCAGGAGCTGGTGGTGCTGATCACCCCGGAGATCGTCCGCCCGCTGAACCAGAACGAACTCAGCACTCTGCCGGGGTCGGACATCTTCGAGCCGGGCGACATCGAGTTCTACCTGCACGGCCGCCTGGAGAGCCGCCGCAGCTACGACTACCGCGCGTCGGTGCAGACCGACATCCACCGCATGCTCCGCTACCGCCGGTGCGAGCAGCTGTACCTGATCGGGCCGACCGGCCACTCGCAACTGCTGCTCTCCCGCCCGCTCAGCGCCACCGTCCAGGGCCGCTGAGGACGGGACGCGGGAGGCGGGAATCGGGGGACGGGAAGCAGGAGACAGGAGACAGGAAGCAGAAAATCTCAGCATTCTTGC
>JAYTTN010000784.1:0-3346 GCA_043745295.1 Fimbriiglobus sp.
GCCTCGGGCGACTGATCGACGAGTTCCGCCCGGACGAGTGCCGCAACTACTTCCGCCACTGCGGGTACGCCGCCACACCAATGTGAAGTCCGCTCTAGCCGTCGGCCAGGCGGTGCAGCGCGTTCGGCACGGCGCGAGGTCCTTGCGCGTCCCTGGACAGCATCGTCATCCGGTCGGTGGTACCGGTCAGGTAAACGTCCGCGATCCCCCGGACTCCGCTCGATCCCGTGCTCCAATCCCCGGACCGTGCCCAGCCGGAAGCGGCGCGTCCGCTGCGTGTCGTCGGGCAAGCCGTTCGGCGCGGCGGCGAGCGCCGGGAGCAGTTGGTCCGCGAGCGGGCGGCGGCCGTTCGCCTCGACCGGATCATTCGCGTGGGCGCGAACCGTCGCCGCGTCGGCGTCGAGCGCCGCGAGCCGGTGTTCCTGGCGGGCGATGCTCGCGGGCAGGTCGCGCACCGCATGCCGGGCCAGGAACTCCTTGTCCGCGTGGTTCTTCTTCAGCACCGCGAGCCGCTGCACCTCGGCCTCGGCCATCACCAGGATGGCCGGGTTGCCCGAGGCGATGGCCTTCACCTCGGCGTAACTCAACTCCTGGCCGCCCACGTCGTCTGCCTGGCGGATCGCCGACTCGCCGGTCATCACCTGCGAGATGAACTTCGCCTTCGTCTCCAAACACTGCCGGAGGAAGGCGTCGAAACTCCCTTCGGTGACGTAGCGAAAGATCGAGACCGTCGCGTTCGCGTTCCCCTGACGCAAAATCCGCCCCTCGCGCTGTTCGACCTCCGCGGGTTTCCGCGGCGCGCGGGGACACGTCATCCCCCGTTTACCAGAAAGTGGTGGACAACCTAGCCTTTCCGGAAGTGGAAGAGTTCTGTTTCGGGTACACCGCGTCGGGGACTCAAGGGGCCGGGTCCGGACGCGGAATCGCTCGGGACATGGCGGCGGCGATTTGCGAGGCGATTGCCGCCGGAATCAAGAACATCGAGCATTTCGAGTTGGTTGCAATCCTCCGCGAGGGCATCGGCGCGGATCGCATCAGCGACACGACGGCGGCTCTCCTGCGCCGGCGGTTCGTCGCGTACACGGATTGCGTCTCCCAGCGCCACCCGCTGATTCCACGGGAGCGGCGGAACTACCTCCGCGGTCGGCACGACGTGTCCAATCGATGCTGCCGTTGCCGGTCGTCTGGCCCATGGAAAGCGGAACTACCTCCGCGGTCGGTACGACGTGTCCAAGGGGCAGTGGATACCTTTGATGGCGACGCTGCCCGTCAACCCGCACAACGGGAAGGCCGTCCTGCTGACGCCGCGCGCCTATCTGCGGTCGCTTCCGACGCCGAACGCGGAGGACTTTTGGGAGGGGTTCGGGCCGTCCGACAACGACGCCCTCCGGGCGAACGTGAACCACGACATTTCGAGCCGTGTGCGCAAGGCCGACATCGTGCGATACGCCCGCGAGCACCCGGACAAGCTCTTGGAAAACTCTCGCGAGAAGGAGAAGGTCGGCTCGGCCGCCTACGATTTCTCGCAGGACGATGACGGCCTCGTCGGGCGGTGGATGCCGACCAAGGCGTTTTGCCAGCGGAATCCGATTGGCGGCGACATTCGCACGGCGGCCGAACTGCGGGAGTTTCTGGAATCGCTTCCAGCGGCATTCGCCGATTCATCGAAGAGGAAGACGGGTGGCGGGGGGATGTGGTCCGGGGCACGCCACGCTCGGAATCGGCGGCGCAGTCCCTGTTCACGGGCCTCGTGATGCCCTACTGCGCGGCGAAAGGGGTCCGCGGCAACGTGGACCAGCGCATCGGGCGGGAGTCGGTCCTGTACACGTTGGAGACCGGAGAGTCGGCGCGGGCACTAGTCGAGGTGAAACTTGCTGGGAACGGCCGGTTCCGTTCCGCCGTCGCCAAAGAGAAACTTCGCTACACCAAGATCGCCGGGCAGGACGTCTCCCGAATCCTGGTGATCGAACTGGTGAAGAACCATTGGAATCGGATCCGCAACCTCCAAAATGTGATTGGCGCGTTCGACGCGCACTCGAGGCCGTGGCTTCTCCGGGTCAATGCGGAGCGCGACCAGCAGAAGGCAGGCACCAAAGTCCCGAACCTCACCATCCTCGGTGGCGGCAACACCATCGTGCTCGGAGATCAACACTTGGGTGACAAAGTCAAAGTCGGTGGCGATGTGATTGGCTCGGCCGTGGGGTCGGGCGCGGTCTTGCAGGCGCGAGACATCACGGTGTTCAAAAACGCCGTCGGCAACTCTGTCACGCTCAGTGCGGAAGTGAATCAGGGATTTACGGAGGAGCAAGACATCCTCGAAGCGGCGGCGCTCTCCGAGGGGGACAGGGGCGACGCCGTCGATGCGCTGGGCAAAATGAAAGAAGAGCTCGAACGGCCGGTGAGTGACGTGAGTCGGTTGAAACGCCTCCGGGAGACGATCGAGGGGATCGCGCCGGTTGCGGCGTCGGTGCTGGCGTCGTCGGTCGAACTGGCGAAGATGTTCGGCTGCGGAGGATGACTAGGTCGTGTGGACAGTTACGGATGCTTCAAAACCACGAGGATCGCGGCCAGTTGGACGAACGCCGGGTAACACACGTCCAACTTGTCGAACCGGGTGGCCACGCGGCGGCACTGCTTCACCTTCGACCAGAACCGCTCGACCACGTTCCGCCCCTTGTACAGTCGCTTGCTGTACCGCCGCCGCTTGATCCGACGGGAGACCGGCGGGATCACCACCCGCGCCCGTAGCCGTCGGACGGCGGCCACGATGGCGTCGCTGTCGTACCCGCGGTCGCCGATCACCGCCGTCACCGTACCCCGCTTGGCCCCGGCCAGCAGGTCCGCCGCGTGCGGGGCATCCCCGGCTTGGCCGGCCGTCAGTTTGAGAACCCGCGGGTGGCCCCGCCCGGTCACGCTCGCGTGGATCTTGGTGCCGAACCCGCCGCGGCTCCGGCCGAGCGACTGCGGGCCGTTTTTTTTCCCGCGCCGGCGGCGTGCGGGTGGGCGCGGACCACGGTGGAATCGAGGACCAGGGTGGTCGCGTCCGGGTCGGCCAGAGTGGCCAGCACCCGCTCCCGCACGCCACTCGCCGCCCACCGGCGGAACCGCCGCCACTGGCTGTTCCAGTTCCCCAGCCGCTCGGGCAGATCCCGCCACGGAGCCCCGGTGCGGTCGATCCACAGAACGGCGTTGACGAACTTGCGGTTGTCCGCCTTCGGTCCCTCGGTGGGCAGCAGCGGCCGGATCGCCCGCCAGTCCTTCGTGCTGACTGTATGTCGCGTCATGGCAACACCCTCCGTACAATCGGAGGGGGCCACGGGCCCAAAGGATTCTGTCCACACGACCT
>JAYTTN010000785.1:0-12466 GCA_043745295.1 Fimbriiglobus sp.
GACCCGCTTCTGGCGGAGGAACTCGCGGCCATCCGGTACAACCCCGTCGCCGTCGTGCTGCTCGGCTACCGCGTCGCCGACGCCCCGTTGAACCCGGACGGGTTCGGCTACATCGCGCCGCAGAACACCCGCCGGGACGTGCTGGGGGTGCAGTGGTGTTCGTCGATCTTCCCCGGCCGCGCGCCGCCGGGGTTCGTGCTGTGGCGGGCGCTGTGCGGCGGGGCGAACCGGGCCGACGTGGCGGAGCTGCCGGACGACGAGTTGCTCCGCACCGTCCACCGCGAGATGGGAGTGGTGATGAAGGTGACGGCCCCGCCGGTGTTCGCGCACGTCGTCCGCTGGCCGAAGGCGATCCCGCGGTACGAGGTCGGCCACCCGGCCCGCGTCGGGCGGATCGAGGCGCGCGTCGCCGCGCACCCCGGCCTGATTCTCGGCGGCAACCACCTGCACGGCGTCGCGCTGAACGACTGCACCGAGCAGGCGGAACGCATCGCGGAGAAGGTAGTCCGCCCCCTCCGGGTGCGGGTTGGTTGACGGCCAATGTTCCTACCGAGATTGCATCCGGGGCGGCACAAGTCACAATCACAACCATCTTGTGACACGCTTGGGGAATAGGGTAAATGGTGAGCATCTTAGCGGGGTACGACCCGACGACCGACCGGTTCGACCGTGACCGAGCGGAACTCTTCTTCCGAACGATGTGGCCGAACCCCGTCGTCGAAGGGGCGGTGGCGGTCGAGTTGGCGAACTCGATCCAGATCGCCCACGATGCCGGAGTCGCGGCATGGGAGGTGACGTTATTGAGTCAAGCAATTCGGCTGAACGTGGGGCAGGTCGAGACCTTGACACTGGGAAGAACCCGCGCGCGGTTCCTCTTCCGCTCGCCGTTGGTGCTGGACGAGTGGGGTAAGATGACGGTCGAGTTGTCGGACGATCCGTATTACCCGGCTGTCCCGATTCCGTCCGGCGTCTGTGTCGTGCCGGTCAAGCGGTTCTCGACCTTCCCACAGTCGATTCGAGATCGCCACCACGAGTACATTCGCGCGGCCGCCTCTTTCAAATCAGTCTCTCCATTCAAGCGGAGTTTCTCGCCGTCCGTGCTTGAGCATCTCGAACATCGGCTGGGTGTCTCGCTCCCACGCCCCAGCTATTTCAAGCCGACCTCGAAGCCGAAGGCGGTTCCGACTCTACCGGACAAGATCGACACCTCGGCTGTGTTCATCGAAGGGGCGAAGAAGTCCATCGTCGTGAACGCCTACGAGCGGTCGGAGAAAGCGCGGTTGGCGTGCATCGCGGCTCACGGGACCGTGTGCTCGTGCTGCGATATGGAGTTCGGTACGATGTATGGCCCCATCGCGGCCGGGTACATCCACGTCCACCACACGAAGCCGTTGTCCGAGATCGGCGAGGAGTACGATGTCGATCCGGTCGAGCATCTGCGGCCGGTCTGCCCGAACTGCCATGCGGTTGCCCACCTCCGAACGCCCCCGTTCAGTATCGACCAAGTGATGGCGATGTTGGCAACGCAAGTCGGCCTCCGCCAGACGGTCGGCGGGCAGGGGGTAGGTCCGAGAGAGGGATGAAGGGCGGTATTCCACGGCGGTTCGGGGAACAATCGAAGGTTGCAGTCGGGTAGGTCGCGGTCGAGCCGGCCGTAGGCCGGAGAGGCCCGACAGCAAATCGCGATGCCGCCGGAGGTGATTGGCCGTCGGGCCTCGTTCCCCTTCGGGGAACTTCGACCGCGACCTACCACCCGGACCACCGGCGAATCGGTTGGGCCGCCTCGTACGCGCGGAACTCGGCGTTCACTCGTCTCGCCTTTTCCAAATCCAGTCGATCCTGATCCGCGATGGCTGCGAAGTCGAACGTCTTCCTCAGGCTTCAATTGCCTCAATTGCTTCGTCCCAATCGCCGGTGCCGGGTTTGATTCCGCAGGTGTGCTTGCCGCGGCGCAAGGCGAGTTCGGGCATGGCGGCTTCTTCGGTTCGAGTGCGTCCGCATTCTACAATGCCACTCCCTTCTCCGCTCCAAAGTCCTCCGAGCCGCCGCATGACCGCCTTCGCCAGCCTCGTCGAGACCGCCGACGATTCCGTTTACGCGCTCACCACCACCACGACGGGGCCGGGCGGCAAGCTGCCGGTCACGGACGAACTGCTCCGGCACGCGCCGTCCGGCGACCTGTTCGGCTGGACGCAGAACGTCGGCATGGGGCTGCAACCGGAGCTGCTCGGGAGAAAAGAGTTCCTCATCCTGAGTACGCACGGCGGGCTGCGGGCCGAGGACGGTTCCCCCATCGCACTCGGGTACCACAGCGGGCACTGGGAAGTCGGCCTGCTGGTGAAGGCGGCGGCCGAGGAAATCAAGGCGCAGCGGGGCATCCCGTTCGCCGGAGCCGTGACCGACCCGTGCGACGGCCGCACCCAGGGCACGCCCGGCATGTACGACAGCCTGCCGTTCCGCAACGACGCGGCGATGGTGCTGCGGCGGCTGATGCGGAGCCTGCCCACCCGCGCCGGCGTCATGGGCGTGGCGACGTGCGACAAGGGCTTGCCGGCGATGATGATGGCGCTGGCGAGCCAGCACGACTACCCGACGATCTTGGTGCCCGGCGGGGTGATGCTGGCGGGCGTGGCCGGCGAAGAAGACACGGGCAAGGTGCAGACCATCGGCGCGCGGTACGCCAACGGTGAGATGACGCTGGAACAGGCGGCCGAAGCCGGGTGCCATGCGTGCGCCAGTCCCGGCGGCGGGTGCCAGTTCCTCGGCACCGCCGCGACCTCGCAGGTGATCGGTGAGGCGCTCGGCCTCGCGCTGCCGCACTCGGCGCTCTCACCGTCGGGTCAACCGATCTGGCTGGACATGGCGCGGCGGTCGGCGCGGGCGGTCGTCAATATGCAGAAGAGCGGCATCCATACCAAGCACGTCTTGACGGACGCCGCATTCAAGAATGCGCTGGCGGTGTTCGCGGCGTTCGGCGGCAGCACGAACCTGCTTCTGCATACTCCCGCCGTGGCGTTCCATGCCGGAGTGAAACGGCCGACGGTGGACGACTGGAACCACTACAACCGTGCCGTGCCGCGACTGGTGGACGCGCTGCCGAACGGCCCCATCGGCCACCCGACCATCCGCGTGTTCCTGGCGGGCGGCGTGCCGGAGGTGATGCTGCACCTGCGGGCGATGAACCTGCTCGAACTCGACGCCGTCACCGTCTCCGGGGAAACGCTGGGCAAAGTCCTCGACTGGTGGCAGGCGTCCGACCGCCGCAAGCGGCTCCGCGATCACCTGCGGACTCGCGACGGCATCGACCCGGACACCGTCATCATGAGTCCGGAGTTGGCCCGCCAGCGCGGGCTGACCAGCACCGTCACGTTCCCGCGCGGCAACCTGTGCCCGGAGGGGAGCGTCATCAAGTCCACCGCCATTGATGCCAGTGTCGTGGATGCCGACGGTGTATACAGGAAGACCGGCCCGGCGAAGGTGTTCATCACCGAGAAGGCCGCTATTGCCGCGTTGAAGGGGCAGGGCGAGAGGAAGGTCGTCCCCGGCGATGTGCTAGTATTATGCTGTCGTGGGCCGTTCGGCTCCGGCATGGAGGAGACGTATCAGGTCACGTCGGCGCTGAAGCACCTGAAGTGGGGCAAGCAGGTGGCGGTGCTGACCGACGCGCGGTTTAGCGGCGTCAGCACGGGTGCGTGCGTCGGGCACATCACTCCGGAGGCGCTGGCCGGCGGCCCCATCGGCCGGCTCCGCGACGGCGACCGCATCGAGATCGTCATCGACCGCACCAAGCTGGAAGGCACGATCAACCTGATCGGCGACGCGGCCGGCGACCGGGGCGTCGAGTGGGGCACGGCAGAGTTGGCAACCCGCCCACCCCGTCCGGACCTCGCCCCCGACCCGCAGCTCCCGGCCGACACCCGCCTCTGGGCCGCCCTCCAGCACGCCAGCGGCGGCGTCTGGGGCGGCTGCGTGTACGACCCCGACGCGGTGGTGGCGAAGTTGCTTTCGGCTGGAGGAGCGAAATGAACCGCGATATCGTTGCGGAGTTGTTCCGAGTGAAATCGCCGGTTCTCGTGGAGGTGCGATTCCCGCACATGGGCACGTCGAGCGACTGGCACCTGTGCGACGACCTCGACGACCTCGACCCGATCCTCGAACGCCTGGGACCGGGCGCGGAAGTTCGGCTTTACAGCGTGTGGGATGTCATTGACCCGACCGGCGGGGTTGTGTTCAAACGGTAACGGGCCGCCCTCCAGCACGCCAGCGGCGGCGTCTGGGGCGGCTGCGTGTATGATGCGGACGCCGTGGTGGCGAAGCTGCTTCGGTAAGTGGACTCACCTGCGAGGACCGTCGTGGACGCGAAGCAATGGGAGTACGGCTCCGATTGGGCGGAGATGATTGGGGAGTGGGCAAGTCACCCATCCAACTTCCGCCGGCTTCGGCTGTGGGTCGTGGCCTGTTGCCGCTGCTTGCTCAGCACACCGTTGCTACGGGAGTACGTGTCGTTTCAGGATACCGTGAACGACAATTGGGAATCGGCAGACCCGCCACCGCTGGATGACTGGGCTCGGCAACTCACCTTCGCGGAGAGATTCGCGGACGGCGGAATGCAAGGCAAGCACGAGCGATATCGTTCCCGAGCCCCGCTGGGTGGGCCTTGGAATATCTTCCGCCTGCCCATGTCCCGCTCACGCATGAACGTGCCAGAGGTGGTTCGGACACTTGAAGGGGTCACGCGGGAGTACACCGTGCCGGGCAATGTCATGATGGCATCCCTGATCCGCGACATCTTCGGCAACCCGTTCCGGCCGGTGGCGTTCGACCCGCGCTGGCGCACCGAACACACGGTCGGCCTCGCGGCCAAGATGTACGAGGACCGCGACTTCGCCGCCATGCCGATTCTAGCCGACGCGCTCGAAGAGGCCGGGTGCGACAGCGAGACGATCCTGTCGCACTGCCGCGAGCCGGGCGTCCACGTCCGCGGCTGCTGGGTCGTCGATCTGGTGCTGGGCAAGAGCTGAGGCGGTTGACGGCGTGGCGGTCACAGGTCGGGCATCGGTCGGGTGAACCGCCGGTGCAACTCCACGAGCGGCGCGTGGTCGCCGGCGTCCGCCGACTTCATCGCCGCGACGTACTCGGCCCGCACGGTGCTGGTGTCGCCGGCCGTCCCCGCCAACTCGTCCGGCCAGTCGGTGAACGTGTCGGTGTAGCGGATCTGGTACACGTTCGTCACGAACCGCGACCACCGCCCGTTGCCATTCGGGAACGGGTGGACTCGCACCAACTCGTAATGCAGGTAGGCGACATCGACCGGCGGTCTGGCGGCCGCGTTGCGGCGGGTGGTGAGGAAGTAGGGAATCCGCTCGCACAGGTCGAAGAGTTGCGGCTGCACCTGCGGCCATGCCACCGCCACCTCGATGTTCACGTCGTGCCGGCGGGTGGTTCCCGCCCACCTCCAGACCCGGCCGAACATGGCCGTGTGGACGGCCCGCATCCACGAGTAATCCAACTCGCGGCCCTCGACGGGGACGACCGGGTCGCCGAAATAGGTCAGCACCGCGTCGCGGACGTTGGCCGCCTCGTGGGCGTTCAACTCGCGGCGGGTGCCGATGTTCGGGATCAACCCGGACACGTCGTCGATGGGGGTTTCGTCATCAATGTGGCCGAACGGGTGGGACACGGCCTCACCACAGTTTCGACGAGTTCGCGCTCAGCAACCGGCGGTAGGTGTCCTGGTGCAGCTTGCGGTACCCGGACGGGTCGAGGCCTTGCGCCTCCAGCCCCATCGTCCCCTGCACCATCGCCATCACGAACCGCGCTTTCCGGCGGGCCGCCTGCTTGCGGAACGTCCGGTTCGGCACCAGCCGGCCACCGTCGGCCCCCAGCCCCAGGCAGCGGCGAACGCGGGCAGCGTCGGGGGTGGTAGCGTCGGCAGTCTGTTCGAGGACGCGGTCCACGGCCTCGGCGGACAGTTTCGAGCGGCGGGCGAGTGCCGCGCGCGTCATCCGGAGGGAGGTCATACGTTGTTTTAGCGTTACCATTGGCCCCTCCCGATCCGAGTCCCGGTTTCGACGAACGGAGTGGCGGCGAAATGGCCCGCCGAGTTCACTCCCACTACACTCTATCGGACTTTTTTCAACCCGACCATGCCAAGTCAAGTACCGAGCCGGTGAAAACACGGCACCTAAGCTGGGAAAACCGGTCTTGTACAACGATGTTTCCGGACTCGGCCTGCGAATCGCGGCGCAAACGTCTATTTTGATCGCCCTCACCTTCACCCCGACTTCTTCGGCAGGGCGGCGGCGGTGCGTTTCACCGCGCGGGCGAAGGCGGCGCGGCGGGCCGGGTCGTCGTGCTCGTCCTCGATGTCGCCGACGATCTCCTCGATCACGTCCTCCAGCGTCAGGATGCCGACGACGGTCCCGTCCTTCTCGCGGATGACGGCCATCGGCCGGCGGGACTTGCGGAACAGCCGCAGGGCCACCGACACCGGCTGGTCCGGGTCCAGGAACTGCGCCGCGTACAGCGCGTCGTCCAAGACGACGACCCCCTTCAGGCTGAACAGGTAGAACAGATCCTTCGTGTTCACCACGCCGAGCACGTTGTCCCACGACCCGTCGTACACCGGCATCCGCGTGTGCGCGCCGTCGCGGACCAGCTCCAGGATCTTCTCCGGCGGCGTCCGCAACTCCAGCCCGGACACCTTCTCCCGCGGCACCATGATGTCCCGCACCGTCTTGTTCGACAGCGCGAATACGTTCAGTACGTAGTCGGCCGCCTCCGACTCGATCAGCCCGGCCTCCTCGGTGTCCTCGATGAGCAGCCGCAGCTCGTCCACGGTGTAGATCTCGCCGTGCCCGTCGGTCGCCTTGAACCCCAGCCACCGCAGGAACACCATGCTCGACCCGTTCATCACCCGGA
The DNA here is from genome assembly GCA_043745295.1 of Fimbriiglobus sp. GTDB lineage: Bacteria > Planctomycetota > Planctomycetia > Gemmatales > Gemmataceae > JALHQU01. The sequence continues at coordinate 6,922 of JAYTTN010000785.1, forward strand.
TGACCGGCTTCGCGGCGCGGGCGAACAGGTTCAGCGGAGTGGCGACCAGCAGGCCGATCTTCTCGCTCGATTGCAGCGCCGCGATCTTCGGCATCTGCTCGCCGAAGACGACGTGCATGTACGTCACCACCGTCAGCGTCAGGGCGACGGAGATGACGTGCGACGCGGTCCCCTGCCAGGCGGCGGGGGCGTTTGCGAACAGCGGCGAGATCAGGTTGTGCAGGGCCGGTTCCGACACCAAGCCGAGCGCGAGGCTGGCGACGGTGATGCCGAGCTGCGCGGCGGCGACGCTGCGATCCATCTCGGTGACGGCGTCCAGCAGCGCCACCGACCGGGGCTTGCCGGCGTTCACCAACTCCTCGACGCGGGTGCGGCGGATGGCGACGATGGCGAACTCGGCCGCCACGAAGTAGCCGTTGACGAGGATCAACAGCGGGATGAGCGACAGGCCCAGCCAGGTGGGCAATTCGGGGGCGTCGGCGGCGAAGAGCGGAGCGAAGGCGAACATAGCCCTCCAGAGGAGCGGGTGGGGGAACGAGTCAGGCGTCGGGCGGGACATGTAGTGGGTGGCCGGGCTGAGGCTCAATTACAGTAACGAACACCTCGCGCGCGTCGGCGTGGACGAGGAACTCGACGCGCACTCGGTCGCTGAACCCAGTACAGACCACCATGCCGGCACCGGTCAAGTTGGAACTCGCCTCGCCCCAGTCGAGTGGCCGGTTCGCCAACTCGTCGTCGATCCGTTCGAGACAGGCGGCCAGCCGGTCGGTGTGGCCGAAAATCGTCGCGCGGCGGAGCAACACCGCCATCGCCAGCATGACGACAGGGGTCAAACTGACGCGGAACCGCTGCGGATCAGGCATCGGTCTTGCCCCCGCCGCGGAGTTGGTCGATGAAGTGTTGAAGGGTGACGCCGTTGGTACGAGCGGCTTCGAGGTCGGCCGCGGTCACATCCTTCCACACGAGACGGTGGTAGGCGGTCAGGATGCTGCCGTACCGTTCCTTCTGCTCGGCCAAGTCGGCGGTCAATTTGTCCACCTCGCGGCGCAGGCGTTCGAGTTCGTCGTTCATGGGACACCTCCGGTTAGTAGTTTAGCACCCGCTCACTCGGCCGGCGGGGTGAAGTCGGCGATGTGCAGCTGCGTCGGCGAGCGGCCGTCGCGGGAGCTGGTCCACATCAGCTTCTTGCCGTCCGGGCTGAACACCGGCAGCACGTCCTGCCCCGGCGCGTGGGTGATCCGCACCGTCTTGCCGGTCTCGATGTTCATCCAGTACAGATCGTAGTTCGGCCGCGCCATCTCGTCCGAGTGGTCGGCGGCGGTGTAGATGATGTGCTTGCCGTCCTTGTACCAGTACGGTGCCCAGTACACCCACTTGTCGTTGCTCGTCAGCGCCTTCTCGCCGGTGCCGTCGGCGTTCACCACGTACAGTTGCAACCGGTCCTTCTCCTTGCGGTCGCTGCGGAAGATGACCTTCGTCCCGTCCGGGCTGAAGAACGGCCCGCCGTTGTAGCAGTCCTTCGCCGTCGTGATCGGCTTGGCGTTCTTGCCGTCGGCGTCCATCGTATACAGTTGCACGTTGCCGGCGTTCCCGGCGCTGTACACGATCTTCTTGCCGTCCGCGCTGAAGCTGCCCTCGGCCGTATACACCTTGGCGTCCGGCGTCAGGCACTTCAGGTTCTCGCCGTCCGGGTCGGCCTCGTAGATCTTGACGAACGGGTCGAAGTCCCAGTTGTACCGCCGGCGGACGCCCTTCTTGGCGTCGTCTTCCCGCCGCTCGTACTCGGCGGCTTGGTGCTTCTTGGCGTCCGGGTCGGTGTGGCTGCTGGCGAAGATGACCCGCTTGCCGTCCGGCCGGAAGTAGGCGCAGGTCGTCCGCCCGACGCCGGGGCTGATGCGGGCGAACTTGCCGGTCGCCAGGTTCTGCGTGAAGATCTGGTAGAACGGGTTGCCGGTGCCCTTCTCCTCGGCCTGGTAGATGACCGTCTTGCCGTCCGGCGAGAAGTACCCTTCGCCGGCGCGGACGAAGTCCTTCGTCACCTGGGTGATGTTCGTCAGGTACTTGGCTTCCTCTTTCTTCCAGTCGGCGGCCGGCGGTTGGGCGGCGACGAGGCCGAGGGACAGCAGCAGCGGGGTCATCGGCGAATCCTGAGGCGGGGGAGTTGGGACCGGCGGGGCGCGAACCCGACACCATCTATCTTATCCGTAGCCCGTCCGCGAAACCAATGTCGGTAGCCGTCAGGCCCTCAGGCCTGTCCATCCGGAGTTGGCCAGGTTCTTGACGTGGGTGCGGAAACTGCCGCCGACCCGCCGGAAGCGGAAGGTGTGAGGTCACCAAATTCGCGTGACGCCGTACTGGTCCAGCTTCGGATCGGCGCTGACGATGCGGATGCCTTCCACCGGAGTTTGAGCCACGAGCATCCGGTCGAACGGGTCGCGGTGGTTGGCCGGCGACGGGAGCGTCAGCAGGCATGCCGCATGCGGCGGCAGGATCGGCAGAATTTGAAACCCGCATCGGCTCAGAAGCGCGTCGATGAATATCGGGTACGGTTCGGTCAGCGTCCATTTGCCCAGTGCGACCTTGATGGCGATCTCCCAGTACGAGGCCGGGCTGAACAGCACCTCGTTCGTCGGGTCGCTCATGGCGGCGAGCGCGGCGGCGGACAACTTCGGGTTGTTTTCCCCGAACCAGACCGCCGCGTGGGTGTCGGCGAGCAACCTCACGCCATGTACTCCGCGAAGTCGGCGAGGTGCGAGTCGTCGTCCTCATCCCCGTCGGGGATCGTCACCATTCCCTTCAGCAGTCCTGGCACGCGCGGCGCGAGCGGCATGGCGGGCGACCGGGGCGCGAGCGCGGCCACCTCGCGGCCGTTCTCCGTGATGACCAACTCCTCGCCCGCCGTCAGGCTGCGGATCAGTTCCGGCAGCTCGGCTTGGGCCCGTTCCAGCGTGACGCTCGGCATGGCGATCCCCGAAAGTGGTGGTGTCCCATTCTAACGCCCCGACCCGGCGCGGGGAACGCGCCGGGTCGGGAGAGCTGTCGGATGGACCGGCATCCGCTCACTTCTTGCAGGCGATGGTCAGCGTCAGGGCGACGGCGTTGTCCACCTTGCCGTCGCCGTAGGTCATGCCCCACTGCGTGCGGTCGATGGCGAACTCGCTCTTCAGGTCGAGTGCGCCGTCCTTGTGGACGCAAGTGCAGGTCATCGTCACCGGCTTGGTCTTGCCCAGCAGCGTCAGGTCGCCGGTGATCTTCACCTTGTCCCCGTCCTTCTCCACTTTGGTCGATTTGAACGTCGCCTTCGGGTTCTCCTTGACGCCGAAGAAGTCCGGCCCCTTCAGGTGCCCGGTCAGCATCTCGTTGTCGCTGTACAGCGACGCGCAGTCGATCTCGCACTCGACCTTCAGGGCCGTCGGGTCGCCGCCGCAGGTGGCGGTGCCGGTCAGCGTCTTGAACCCGCCCTCGTGCTTGCCGTCCTTCTTGGTGCCGACGAACTTGAGCGTCGTGTTCTCGCCGGTCAGCTTGTAGGTGGCGTCCTCGGCGAACGCCGGCGCGGCCAGCAGGGCGGCGGCCATCAGGGTGAACGTGCGGACCATCGGATCGGTTCCTCCGAAATGCGGGGACGGACGGGAAGCGCCGGCAGGTGTGCGTCCGCCGGCCGAGGGATTTTAGGCGGACGCGACGGCCCGGAAGCAGCCTTCACGCGGAATTCATCCGGAATTTCCGTTGTCCCCACAGCCGGACTGCGGTGCCGGTCACTTCTTCGTCACCACCTTCAGCTTCACCTTGTCGGCGACGAACGTCTTCTCGCCGGCGGACGGGAAGCGGATCTTGATCCGCCGCAGCGCGCCGAACCCGCTCACGTCCGTGATCTGCCCGATGCCGTACTCGTCGTGCTGCACCACCTGCCCCACCGCGTACCCGGTGTCCGGCTCCTGGCTGACAGTCGGCTTGATCGGCGGCAGCCCCGGCCGGCCGGAGCGAGTCGGGTAGCCGGCACTCGCGGCCGCCGGGCCGACGCTGGCCCGCCACTGGTCGGTGGCGGTGCCGAACTGCGCCCGACTGGCCGACAGGTCCAGCCGTTCCACCTCCGCCGGCAGCTCGTCCAGGAACATGCTCGGCACGGCGTACAGCGTCTGCCCGCGGAACTCCCGCATCCGCGCGTGGGACAGGTGCAGGTGTTTCATCGCCCGCGTCATGCCGACGAAGCAGAGCCGCCGTTCTTCCTCCACGTCATCATCCTTGCCGAGGCTGCGCTCGTGCGGCAACAGTCCCTGTTCGCACGCCAGCATGTAGACGACGGGGAACTCCAGCCCCTTCGCCGCGTGGAACGTCATGACCGACACGCAATCCGATTCGTTCATGCTGTCCACGTCGCTGGCCAGCGCCACCTGTTCGAGGAAGTCGCCGAGCGTGCGGGCGTGATCCTCGTCGTAAAACTGCTTCGCGGCGGTGATCACTTCTTCGATGTTGGCCAGCCGTTCCGCGTCGTCCTCGTCGCCCGTCTCCTTCAGCATCTTGCGGTAGCCGGTCAGGTCCAGCACGTGGCCGATGATCTCGTGCGGCGGCAAATCCAGCTTCGTCCGCAGTTCCGCGAGGATGCCGAAGAAGCCCTTCAGCCCGCTGGCGGCCTTGCCCTTGATGTCCGGGATGCGGTGCAGTTGGTTGCCGGCGGCGGCCAGTGTCAGCTCGTTGTCGTTGGCGAAGTTCACCAGCCGTTCGAGCGACACCTTGCCGACGCCGCGGGCCGGCTCGTTCACCACCCGCAGGAAGCTGACCGTGTCGGACGGGTTCACCAGCAGCCGCAGGTACGCCAGGATGTCCTTGTTCTCCTTGCGGTCGAAGAACGCCAGCCCCTTGACGATCTGGAACGGCACGCCGTGCTTGACGAACGCCGATTCGAGGGTCCGCGACAGCGCGTTGATGCGCAGGAAGATCGCACACTCGCGGTACTTGCACTGACCGTCCGCCACCGCCTTCTTGATGCGGACCACCACGCCCTCGGCCTCGTCCAGCCCGTTGTCGAACGTCAGCACCTTCACCGACTCGCCCTGCGGGTTGTCGGTGACGAGCGACTTCTTCTTGCGCTGCTTGTTGCGGTCGATGACGGCGCTGGCGGCGTGCAGGATGGCCTTGGTGCTGCGGTAGTTCTGTTGCAAGGTAATGACCCGCGCCGCCGGGAAGTCCCGCTCGAAGTCGAGGATGTTGCGAATATCCGAGCCGCGCCACTTGTAGATGGAGTTGTGGACGACCACACCGCCGGCGATAAAGTTGCGATCGATGGACACCGTGAGGTCGTACACGAGGCCGGAGTAGAACTCCGACCCGATATTGCGGATCGGTTGGAAGTCGAGGCCGGCGGGCGTGTGGATCGGCACTTCCATGCCGGGGGCGAGTTCGTCCGTGCGGAGTGCGCGGAAGGGTTGCCCGTCGCGGAGGTAGGCGAAGACCTCACCCCCCGGCCCCCGTGTCACGGGCAAGCCGTCGGCCCGAGACCCCACCCCCCGGCCCCCGCTCCGGGAAGGGGGGGGGGGCGGGGGGGGGG
>JAYTTN010000786.1:0-41398 GCA_043745295.1 Fimbriiglobus sp.
CGAACCGGTGCGCCGCACCGGTTCGACCTCTCCCCAGCGGGGAGAGGTGAGGAGTGGTTGCCTCGCCCTCCCGACCTTCGTTCCACTCACTCCAGCGCCGGCGGGCCTTGCCGTCGCCGGCCTTGGCGGAGGGCCTTCGCCTTCTGCTGCAACTCTTGGAAATACGCCGACTCGGTGATTTCGGACACCTGTTCCTGCTTTCGGACTTCGTCGATCTCCACCTTGAGCCGCTCCACCTCTTGCCGGAGCTGCCGCTCGCGGGACTGCACCTCGGCCGCCATCTTCTGGAAGATGCGGGCCAGCCGGCCGAGTTCGTCGGGCCGGTCGGCGACCGGTTGCAGCAGCGCCGCGTCGTACCGGCCGCCCTCCACCGCGCCCGCCGCCGCGCTCAGCGCCGCCAGCGCTTTCAGGCGGTCGAGGTCCTCGTCCCGCTGCCGCCGCTTGTCCAGGCAGGCGTTCACGCGGGCCTTCAGCAGCACCGGGTCGTAGGGCTTGGTCAAGTAGTCCTCGGCCCCCGCCTCGATGCACCGCACCACGCTCGACATCTCGTCCACCGCCGAGATGATGATGACCGGGATCATCGCCAAATCGGGGTCGCGCTTGAGTTCGGTCAGCACCTCGAACCCGTCCACTTCCGGCATCATCAGGTCGAGCAGCACGAGGTCGAACGTGTGCTTCCGCACGATGTCCAGCGCGACCCGCCCGTCCTCCGCCTCGGTCACGTCGAACCCCTGCTTCTCCAGCCGCCGGCGGAGCATGACGCGGTTGGCGTCGGTGTCCTCGACGACGAGGACGTGCTTCTTGCGGGGGGCGCCGACGTCCTTCCAGACGCGGGCCAGATCGACGTTGGTCAGGGTGGCCGTCGGGTCGGGGACCTCCCCGAAGGCGCTGGCGTCGTCCTCGGCGGGCGACGGCTTCGGGTGGGCGGCGAGGGCGGCCTCGATCTTCTTCACCAGCGCGTCCATCCGCACCGGCTTCGTCTCGAACTCGCAGCAGCCGGCGTCCATCGCCCGCTGGCGGTCGACGGCCTGGGCGTGGGCGGACAGGGCGATGACCGGGATGTGCCGGGTCTTCGGGTCGGCCTTCAGCCGGCGGGTGGCCTCGCACCCGTCGATGTCCGGCAGGCCGATGTCCATCAGGACGATGTCCGGCGGGTTCGCCGTGGCCAGGGCGAGCGCGACGGTGGCGTTCTCCGCCGGCACCATCTCGTACCCCTTCGGCTGAAGGCGGCGGCAGAGCATGGTCCGGTTGGCGTCGTTGTCCTCGACGAGCATGACGCGAGTCATCGGGTTAGCGGACCTCCACGACGACGCGGAACCCGACGGCCGAACTCTTCGAGTGCGGGGCCAGGGCGTTGCGGTACGCCGCCCGGCAGCTCCCGGCCAGGTTCTTCCACGACCCGCCGCGACAGACCCGCAACGTGCCCGTCGCCGGCCCGGTCGGGTCGCGGAGCGGCGTCTCGGCATAGTACCGTTCGCCGTACCAATCCGAACACCACTCCCACACGTTGCCGAGCAGGTCGAACAGGCCGAAGGTGTTCGCCGGGCGCGGGCCGACGCGGGCCGGGGCGGTCGCCGAGTGAACGGCATCGGGCGAACTCGGCGCGTCGGCCGTCCCGCCCCGGCAGGCGAACTCCCACTCGGCTTCCGTCGGCAGGCGGTAGGTCCGACCGGCGGCGCGTTCGTCGGGCTGGGCCGAGAGCAGTTCGCAGAACCGCACCGCGTCGGTCCACGACACCCGCTCGACCGGGTGATCGGGCGAACCCCCGCGTTCGGCGGTGAACCACGCCGGATTCTGCTTCGTGACGGCCGCGTACACCGCCTGCGTGACGGGATGCACGGCGAGGTAAAGCGGCTTGGTCAGGACGACTTCGTGAACCGGCCCTTCGTTCGCCCGGTGGCCGTCGGCGTCCTCGGCGGCCCCCATGCGGAACGACCCGCCGGGCAGCCAGGCGAACGTCTGGCCGAGGTCATTCACGACCGTCTTCGCCGCGACCGGTTCGGCCGGTTGGAGCGAATCGTACAGTTGGTCGAGGTTCGGCCGGCCGCGCGGTCGGCGGCCGGGTTCCGGAGTGGCCATCACGTCTCCCACCGGGCGGCGGGCGGAACCGGCACAACCGGTTCGCCCCGCGCCGCACGCCACCTTCTGTTACGCCAGCGGGGGCGGTTTCCTTTCTCCGCGCCGGCGGGCGGCCGATGAAAGGATGCGCGCCGCCCCGCCGTAGAATAGTATCGTACCGCGCCGCACCGGGAGTCCAGCGAACCATGTCCGCGGCACCACCTCCGAGTTGGCTCGCCCCGGCGACCGGCCGCACCGGGCCGAAGTCGGTTCGCCTCCGCCGGGTGCTGACCGCCGGGGCGGGGCTGATCGCCGTCGTCGGGCTGCTGACCTACGCCGTCCTCTGGCTCCGCCCGCCGCAGGCCGCGAAGGTGGTGGTCTGGACCGCCGCCTACGGCGAGGCCACGATCGTCCCGACGAATGCCACCGGAGTCGCCGGCGCGGCCCGCCTCCACGAAAGTGCCCGCACCGGCCGTAGCGGGCACTTTTCCGCCGACCCGCAAGCTCTCCGATTGACGCGCGGCGATTTCGCCCGACAGCTCGCCGACGTTGCCGACTTCCGGGGGCCGTCGCTCGTCCTCGTGTTCGCCGCGCACGGCGGCTGCGACGGGCAGGGCGCGTTCCTGCTTCCCGATAACGCCGGCCCCGACCCGGCCGACCGCATTCGCATCCCCACGATCCTCGACGCGCTTGCCAAACTGCCGAAGAAATGCCGGAAACTGCTCCTGTTCGACGCCACGGCCGCGCCGGCGGTTCCCGCTCTCGGACAGTTCCACAACGACTTCGCGCGGGGGTTGGCCGCAATCGACGGCCAGATCGCTGCCATTCCGAACCTCGTCGTCGTGTCCAGCACTGGGCCGGATCAGCGGTCGTGGCCCGCCGTCGAACGCGGGACGACGGCCTTCCTGCACTTCGTCAAACGCGGGATGCAGGGCGACGCGGACGCCAACCGCGACGGCCGGCTGAACGCCGCCGAACTGCTCGACTTCGCCACCCGTCGCACCCGCGAATGGGCCGCCGACCACCACGCCGCGCTCCAGACGCCGACGGTGTTCCCGACCGGCGGGGAAGGGGACCGCCGCGCGGCTGACATGCCGCTGTCACTGGTGGACGGCCCGGCCCCGGCCGACCCGCTGCCGACGCCGTTCGCCCCACCGCCGGAGTGGGACGACGCTTGGAAAAACTACCGCGAACTGGCCGCCGCCGACCCGCACCCGACCGCCTTCGCCCCGGAACTGTGGCGCGACTACGCGGCGTGGCTGTTGCGGTACGACCAGCTCGTCGTCCTCGACGCGGCCGGCGCAGGTGCGGCCCTGCAAACCGCCGACCGGGTGCGAACTCAACTGCTGGCCCGGCGGGTGATCGACGCGACCCCGCAAACCCTGCGGCTGACGTTCGCGCTCGGCACGCAGCCGGCAAGCGACGCCGTCGCGCGGGAAGGTGTCGAAGCGGTCGCGGTGTTGCCGGACGCGGAGCGGGCGAAGGGCCTTGCCGCCGCGCTCGCCCGGTTGGGCGGGGACGCGGTGCCCCAGCGGCTCGCCCTCAGTCGTGCGGTCGTTTCCTGGCTCGCCGACGACCCGCTCCCGCGCCTGGCGACCGCCCGCGCGCTGCTCGTCGCCGCGTGCGAACCGCTGCCGCTGAAGCCGGCCGAAGTGCAGTTCGTGTCGGTGCTCGCCTCCGACTTGCCGTCGGCTTCCAAATCGACCGCCGCCGGGCCGGTGTTGAAACGGGTACTGCGGCTGCGGCTCCGCGCCGAGGAAGTCGCCCACGGCCCTCGCGGGGAACTGGTGCGCCCGTGGATTCAGCGGGACATCCAGAAAGCGGACGCCGCGAGGAGCCGTGCCGAGGACTTGCTTTTCCTGGGTGACGAGGACGCCTGGACCCGCGCGACCGTGCTGGTGGCCGAAGCGGAAACCGCCTACAAGCGTGCGGCCGAGACCGCCGAAGTCGTGCGCGCGGCGGGATCGGCGTGGCAGCGTGGAATCGCCGACCTTTCGGACCTGACCGAGTGGCTGGCCGACGGCCCCCGCCAAGCCGAGCTACCCGACCGCATGAAGAGCGAGGCGACCCTGAAAGCCACGCAGTCCGCGTGGGCCGCCGTCCACGAGCTGGCGACCGCGAGCCGGGGGGAACCGGATTCGGCCCGCGCGCCGGACCTCGCGGCCAAGACGAAAACAGTCGTGACGGCCGTCGCCGCGCTTCGTGCCAGCCACGCCAACGCGGTCGCGGGGTTGCTGTCGAAGGGGAGCAAACTCGAAAGCCGCGCCGAGTTCGCTCGCTGGTGGGCGGCGGCCGAATCCGCCCTCACCGTCCCCGGCGGGGCGAAGCGGAAGGAACTCGTCACCGAGTTCCGGCGGGTGTCGCGACAACTGACTGTCACTGACGCGACAACACCGGACCCGCAGACCGCGCCCTCGGCCGAAGTCGCCCGCGAAGTCGCCCGCCACCACGCCAGCCGCCGCGGGCTTCTGCACCTCGCGCGACTCGGCCAGCCCGGCACCGACGTACCGCCGCTGGCGTTCCAGTTCGACCAGTTCGCCAAGCTCGCCGACGCCACGGAAATGCTGACCGAAGCCAGCGACACACTCGCCGGGCGGTTCGCGGCCATCGCCGCGCGGGTGGCAACCGATACGGCGAACGAGACCACCCTTCCGGACGCCGACCGCCTCGCGCGGGTGTCCGTCTTGCCCACGACGGCCGACGCCGCCAACCGCCTCCGTCGCCTCCGTGCCGCCGAGTTGTTGGAATGGCAGGCGACCCGTGCCGAAGCCGACTTCTGGGCCGGCAACGACGGCACCGCGACGCCGTACTTCCAGCGCGCCGCCCGCACCCTCCGCGCCGACGCGGCCACCCTCCGCAACCGCCCCGCGAACCCGTCCGCCAGCCCCGACGGGGTGCCGTTCACGCTGACCGCGCCGGCCTGCCGCGTCGTCACCGATGAGTTGAAGCCGCAGGTGGCGTTCGCACTCTCGGCCGAGAAATCGCCGCCGTTCCGCGCCGGCGTGGTCGCATTCTGGGATGCCGCCGCGCCCGACCGCCGCTGGCCGCGAGACACGACCGAGGCGAAGCCGGGCGATCTCGTGATTGCGATTCCGGCGCGCACGGAACCGGTGCCGACCGCGCCCGTGGTCGAATCGTCCGCTGTGGCGGTGACGGGCTACTTCCGCGGCCGCACGTTCAACCGGGAAGTGGCCATCGATCGCCACCCCGTGCCGCACGTCACGGCCGTGAACCGTCCGCTCGGCGAGCTGGCCTCCGTCGCCGTCCGTGCCGACGCCTCACTCCGGGCCAAGTACGGCACCGGGAGCGGATCGCTCCACTTCGTCGTCGATGCGACCGGCAGCATGGGGGCCGACCCGGACACGCCCGGCGACCCCGGCCGCTACCCCGTGGCGTGCGCCGCGCTGGAGGCGGTGTTGAAGAGCGTCCCGCCGGGCGTGTCCGTCGCCGTGTCCGCGTTCGGCCACCGCACGGCTCCGAAGGACGACGGCGGGTTCGAGACCCTGCTGCCGTTCACCGCCTGGACGCTCGACGCCGGCAAGCAGACGGACGCCGTGTTGACCCGCGTCCGCGCCTTGCAGCCGTGGGACGAGTCGCCGGTCGTCCGCTCGGTCCTCCGCGCCAAGGAGACGCTGACTGGTCGTGCCGGCGCGACGGCGGTCGTGATGATCGGCGACGGTGTGGACACCAAATTCGCCGACGACGCCGACGCGAACCCGAAGAAGCTGGCGGTGAAGGACGCGATCCGCACGGCCTTTTCGACCGACACCGCCGCGCTGCACGTGGTAGCCGTGCCCGTGACGGAAAAGGCGGAGAAGGCCGCCCAGGACGAGTTCCGCGTGGTGACCGAGTGCAAACCGGCGGGACTCTTCGTCGCCCCGGACGCGACGGCCGAACTGGTGAAGTGGATTCGCGCGGCGACCGCCGCCCGCATCAAGGTGACGGTGGCGGACGACGGCGGCCCCCGCGACCTGCTGACCGGCACCGAGAGCGGTGACAACTGGCTGTCACCGACCGTGCCCCCCGGCAAGTACACGGCCCGCGCGACCCTGGCCAAGCCGGCCGAACAGCGGATCGACCTCCGCCCCGGCGAGCGGCTGCTTCTGGCGCTGGAGGACGGTTCGCCGGAACCCCGGTTCGTGCGGCCGAATGCCGCCGCCGACCTCCCCGCCGTCTCCCGCAAGACGGCCGGCGCGTGGACCGCCGCCGTGCCCCGCCAACGCCTCCTCGACGCCGGCGGCCTGGAATTGGCGATCGTTCTCGACCGCGCCGGGACCGCGACGAACGTCCTCTCGCCGGCCCGCCTCGCGGACGTGTGGTTCGATCTGTCCCCGGCGGTGCCGCGCCCGGTCGCGGTTCGCTGGGCCACCGATCCCGGCTGGCCCGCCCCGACGTGGCAACTCTCGACTCGCTCCTGGCCGAAGGACGGCGCGGTCGGCGCGCCGGCGAAGCTGACCGCCTGGTGGACGGAGGGCAAGCCGTTTCCCGTCACGGCAACGTGGAAGCCCGAAACCGGCCAGCCACTCGTCGGCCATTCGGCCGCGAGCGTGAGCGGCACGACGATTGAATCTGTCACCGTCGAAAAACACGAAGTCGAAGTGAAGCCCGACATCCGTGCGAAACGGAGCTGCCTCGTCGTCCGTCTCGGCTTCGATCCGACGGAAACAGTCGTGGCGCGGCCCACGGGAGCCGCACCGACCGGCAGCGAGTCGCGGGTCTATCAGGCCGCCGGGAAGGCGACGTGCCTGTTCTGGTGGGCGGACGCCGAGGCGGTGAAAGCCGTGACGGGGTTCGAACTGGTGTCCGCTTCCGCCGCCAAGAAGTCCGCGCTTTCGGCCGAACTGCCGACGCTCCCGCCGCCCGCCGCCGGCGGCCCCGTGCCCACCCCCGCCCCCCGGTGACAGTGCCATGACACCGCTCGACCCGGTCGGCCCGGACTGGCGCGCATCCCGATCCGCCGCCGGCGGCTCCGGCCGGCGGGTGCTGCCGCCGATTCTCGCCGTGGCGGTCGTCGCGGCCGTCGCCCTCGGCGTGCTGGTCTGGGTACGGCCGGCCCGTCTGCCCGTCCTGTTGGCCGTGAACACGTCACCCGCTCCGTTCGCAGCCGCCGATTTCCGCACGATTTCTTCGCTTCCGAGCCAGTCGCCGCCGGTCTTGCTGTCGGCCGAACCGGACCGCGACCAGCTGCGCACCGCCGTCGCCGCGCTCCGCAAATCGCCCGCGCGGTCCCCCGTCGTTCTCTTCGTCGGCGGTGCTTCGGAAGTCGATGCGACGGGGAACCTCATCCTCGCGCCGACGGTGGCCGGCGCGGACCACGCCCGCAACCGCTGGCCGTTCGCCGAACTCCTCCAGTCGCTCGCCGAGTGCAAAACGCCCAAGAAACTTTTGGTCTTGAACCTGACCGCCACCGCTAGCGACTGGGTGACGCCCGCACTCCGCGCGCTGGAGGCGGTGCCGGATGCCGGGCGAAAAATCCTCTTTGCGCACGGCGTCGGCGAAGTGTCTCACGTCGGGCTGGAGTGGGGCGGATCGGCGTTCGCCGGGTACTTCGCCGAAGGGTACCGCGGTTCGGCGGACGGGTGGAACGCCGGCGGCAAGCGTGACGGCCGCGTGACGGCGGACGAACTGGCCGCATTCGTCCGTGCGCGGGTCTCCCGTTGGGCGGAGCGAAACGGGACGGTCTCGCAGACGCCGTGGCTGGCGGGAGAGGGGGCCGATTTCGAACTGACGGCGGTGACGGATTCCGAACCGGTCGCGCCGGTTCCACTCGCGTACCCGCAGTCGCTCCGCGACGCCTGGGCGGTGCGGGATGCGCGGCCCGCCGACGGCCGGAGCGAACGGAGTCCGGCCGCGTTCCTCGCCCTGGAACGAGCGCTGCTGACAATGGACCGTCAGTGGTTCGCCGGAGTGTCCTCGGACGCCGCGAGGGCCGGCTTCGACGCCGTTCTGGCGACTCTCGATCCCGCGAAGGTGCCGCCACCCGAACGCATCCCTGGCGTTTTGAAGGACCTTGCCGCCGCGGATGCCGCCCAAGTGCAAGCGGTCGCGCGGTATGTCGCCCGTGCCGATGCCCCGCCGGACCCGGCCGAGAAGCCGCCCGCCGCCACTCCGTCGGCCGTGTTCGCCGTCGCCGTTTCGGACGTGGCCTGGACGCTGGCGAAATGGAAACGGCTAGCCACCCTGCTGACCGGGATCGAACCCGAACCGTCGTCGTTCCTCTCGCTCCTCCTTCGGCGCATCGGCTCGACGGACGAACCGGTGTCGCCCGACCTCGCCGGCCGGCTGGTCCGCGCGACGGCGGAGTTCGAGGCCGTTGCCCGCGATGTCGAGTTCTTCCCGTGGGCGCCGCCGTCACTGGTGGGGGCCGAAGCGGAGTGGCGTACGGCGGTGGCCTACGTTTTCTCTCCTAAACACGTCGCCAGCGCGGACGCCGACAAAGCCGTGACCGGACTCGACGACGCGGTGCGGATGCTGGCGTTCGCCCGCGGGCGGTTCGGCAAAGCGGTCGCCGAACTCCGCGCGGCCGAGCGACTCCCGGCTGACGAGCCACTGACAGCGGCCCGTCAGCGGCTCCGCGAGTCGTTGACTCCCGCCGCCGCCCCGCTCGCCGAGGCCGCGAACCGGTGGGCGACGGCGACCGCCGAGACCGCCGCCACGCGGGTCGGATCGACCGAGGCCGTAGGAACGAGAGCTATCGACCGTCTCCGTCAGCGTGCCACTTCGGGAGCGGACGGCCCCGCCACGCTCGACGCCTTCGGCCGGTTGCTCGCCTCGCCCTTGTTGTCGGCCTCGGATCGCACCGCCGTCTGGACGGATCGCCTCGCGCTCATGTCGAAACTGCACGACGACGTTCGTGTCCGCGACCGCCGCGAGGACGACGACATCCGCGCCGGGTCGATACCCGCGCCGTGGAAGAACCCGGCCGAAAAGCCGCCGTCGGTTTTTGCGAAGTCGAGTGCAGTACAGTCGCCATTCGCCTTGGAAAAGCAAGGGCCGCCGCGCGAGTTCCTGAACTGGCACGCGGCCCGGTTCGACGACTGGAGCGCCAGCCCGCTGGACCTGCCGGACTTCAGCCGCGACGCGGAGTTCGCGGCGAAGGCGGCCGTGGCGTGCCGGGCGTTCGGAGCCGCGCCGTCAGCCCGTGCGCGAGTCGAATGGGCACTGAATCCGGAGTCGGTCGAACTCGCGCCGGGCAAGCAGGTGGAAACCGTCGAAGTCCGGCTCCGCTTGCTCGGCTCCGAGAAACCGCTGGCGGCGCGGCTCGCCGTGCGGACGCCCGCGGCCGAGTGGATCGCGGCCCGGATGCCCGCTGACATCAAGCTGTCACCGATCCGCGCAGTTTCGACGAGGCTGGACGTGGCCGTCGGCTCCGCCCCGCAGCGGCTCTCGAAACTGTCCGGCGTGCTGTTGTCGGCCACCGTTGCGGGTCGGCCCAGTTTCAAACGGTTCGCGGCGAACACCGACCGGCTCTCGAATCGCCTGGAACTGCTGGTGAAAGCCGGGGCCGACGGCCCGGAACTGCCGGCCGCGGCGATCCGCCTCCGCCCGAACGGGAAGCCGTCGTCGTTCGCGTTCGCCCTGTTCAACCCGACGGCCGTGCCGCAGACGGTCGCGGTGAAACTCGAGAACCCGCCGCGGGAAATCGCGTCGCTGACGGTCCCGCCGGGCAAGTCCGTTCCGCTGGTGTTCCCCGCTCCGCCGGCCGCGAACCCACCGCCCGCCGCGCCTTCGGTGGCGACTGTTTCCGCCCCGGAGGAGTTCCGCTTCCAACTGCTCGACCCGAAGACGCTCGCGGAACTCCAGACGTTCACGGTATCCGTGAAACTGCTGGAGCCGACCGAGTCCGTGACGGTGCGCGAGGTCGTGTTTCGTCCCGGTGGCGACGGCAAGCCGAGCGAACTGTCGGCGACTCTCGCCGAGCGGGAGTCGTTCCGCGGCGGGCCGATGCCGGTGGCGATGGCGTTCCCGGCCGACCGCAATCCGGGGTTGGTCGTGCCGGACGGCAAGTTGAGCGGGACGCTCGACCCCGGCGGCGCGGCCGTGCGCCTGTACGCCACGAACCCCGTGTTCGACCGGGCGAAGGGCGGCACCGTCACGCTGACTCTCGCGGCCGACGGCGTTGACCGGGCGTTCGTCTTTCGCGGCGACATCGGCAACGACGGCGGAGTGGTGCGGTTGCAACCCGTGACGACGCCGCGAGTCAAGATCGCCGCCGAGGACTTCGCCACGGGAACCGAGCCGCTGCCGGTGCGGTTCGAGACCGAGAACGCGCCCCCGACGGCGACGCTCGAAGTGGACATCGGCACCGAGTCCAGCTCGGACTTTCGCCGCGACTACAAGCTGGACGTGAACCCGGCGGCGAAGCGGCGGACGACGACGCTCGCCTTCGATCCGAAGGGGCCGTTCGCCCTTGCCGCGACGATCGCTGACACCGAAGTGTCACTGCCCGTGGACCGGCTCGTGGGCGCGCGGCTGATCCGCGCCCGAATGCTGGACGCGAACGGGAAGGAGATCGCCCGTGCCACCCGCCGCGTGGTGTTCGACGGGGCCGCGCCACGCAACGTGAAGTTCGTCGATGCGCCCGCGCGAGCGAAGGCGGCGACGCCCTTGGCCGTGCGGGTGACGGTCGATCCGCCGGTATCCGGCGTCAAGGAAGTGAACGTCTTCCTCGGCAAACCGGCGAGCAACGCTCCGCCGCCGATGGCGATGCTGATCCCCGCGAAGGCCGATGGCAACGGCTGGACGACGACGGTGCCGCTCGGTCCCGGCCCGGTGCCCGCGGACATCACGGCCCAGGTCGTCTCGGGCAGCGGGAAGGCCAGCTTCGCCACGATGACGGTGGAGTTGGTGCCGGCGGCCGAGTTCGACAAGCCGAAGCCGGGGGCGATTGCCGGGAAAGTGGTGGAAGGTGAGATCGCCCAGCCGGGATTGACGGTGACCTTGTCCGACGACAAGGGCAAGGAGAAAGCCAAGGCGACGACCAAGGACGACGGCACGTTCCAGTTCGTCGATTTGCCGGCGGGCAAGTACCGCGCGTTCGCGGCGAAGGTGTCCACCGGCCGCGAGAAGGGCGAGGCGGTGGAGGTGAAGCCGGGCCAGACGACGGCGGTGGAACTATCGCTGGTGCTGAAGTGACTCCTGAAACCGAGCCGGAAGCGTGAGCGACGGTCTCGAATTCAGCCCGTCGCTCACGCTTCCGGCTCGGACATGCATCGTCACCGATACCACGTCCACCAGCCGAACACGCCCAGGGCCGCCGCGAATGCGGCGATCAGCCCATACCCGACGGTCGCCGCACGGAGGGCGTCGGCTTCGTCGGCAAGGGCCGCTTCGGTCCAACTCACCAGGTTCTGGGTCAGCTTCATCTCGGTCAAGATGGCGGCGGCGAACCCGCGGTCGGCGGCGTCCGGCCCGGTGGCGGCGAGGTAGACGCCGTTCACCATCGGCGGTCGGTCGGGGCGGGCCATCAACCCCTGGCAGACGATGCGGGTGATCCCCTGCCGGCGGGCGTACAGCGCGTCGGAGATGCGCCACAGCTTCGCGGCCGTCAGCGGGTCGGGCGCGTCGCCGAACCGCTGGTAGACCAGCGACGGAACCAGTCGCGTCGTGGCCCACTCCAGCGCCCCCGCCACCATCGCGTAGCGGTCGGTCGGCGGCAGGTTCGGCATCAGCGGCAGCGAGCAGCCGAAGAGCCGTTCGGTTCGCGCCGTCACCGGCAGCCCGGACGCCAGCTCGCGGAAGCCGGTGAATTCCTGGGCGTCGGCCAGCACCACCGACATCGGACAGTCCACCTGAAGGGCGGCTTCCAGCGCCGCGAGGTCGGCCTTGCAGGCGGCGGCGGTGGCGTCCGCGACGGCGTCCGTCTCCGTGCCGGCGGCGGGGATGAGCCAGACCACGCCGTTCGCCGGGGTCAGCGGCCGGCGGGCGGCGGCCAGCAACTGACACAGGTGTGTCAGCCGTTCGGCGGCCTCGGCCAACTTGTCGGCGGGCAGGTCGGTGCGGCTGACGGACGGCGTGCGGAGCCACCGCGCGGCGTCGGCCGTCACGGGCTGTTCCGCCTCCGACGCCGTCAGGTCGATGGGGGCTTCCATTTCCGGCAACACCATCGCCACTGTGGGGACCGGTGGCGCGGTGGCGGCGAGCAGCCGCTCGGCGTACCACGACACGGCCGACGCGCCGGGGGCCGTCAGGTAGACGGCTTCGCGGGTGGCGAACGCGCCGACCGGCGCGGCGTCCTGGCGGACGGCGAAGGGCAGGGCGGTGGCGGCGAAGAAGTCGGCGACGCCCGACTTGGGCCGACCGAGGACGAGAAACACCGGCACGCGGCCGAGGTCGATGCCGGCGGCGTCCAGTTGCGTTCGCACCGCTTGCCAGGCGTCATCGATGTCCGGGTGTCGGCCGGTGACCCGATCCGACACGGCGCGGAGGAACCACCACGTCAGCCAGCCGCCGACGTACAGCAGCAGGAAGAGCAGCGGCAGCCAGATGCCGTGCAGCGACGGGAACGGCGACAGCAGCGACTCGCCGAGGCGGTAGCGGTCGTTGACGTACCACAGCACGGCCAGGATCAACAGCACGATGAGGACGTGCAGCACCCACAGGTAGATGCGGATGGCGGTGCGAGTCGTGAGTGGGGCGAAGACGGACATTCGGTTCACCGCACCAGTTGACGGGCGACCAGCCAGGCGGCGACGGGGATGGCGACGACGGCGAACGCGGCGGCGGTCGCGGCCATCCGCTTCAGCCGTCGAGCGCCGAACCTGGGTGGCACGCGGGCCGGAGGGTCGAGCGCCGGCGGCCCGACCCACTCGACGCCCGCTTCGGCGAGCAACCGGTCGCGGGTGACGGCGGCCCACCCGGTGTAGTCGGTCGGGTCTTCGATCTTGTCGCCGCGAAAACCCAGCGCCGCGCAGACGAAGAAGACTTCGAGTTCGTCGGCCGACCGGCGCGAGGCGAGTTCGGCCTGCTTCCAGAACCGCCACGCGCGGTCGTTCGTGCCGTGGAATTCCACCTCGAACTTGCGATCCGTCCACTTCGCGGCGACGGCGGGCATCCGGGTGAACATCTCGTCGGCCCAGCACGCCAGCGGGTACGCCGGGCCGAGGTAGATGTCCTCCGGTTCCAGGTCGAAGCCGCCGTCGAGCAGGTCGCGTTCCGAGGCGCGAACGCCGTCGCCGCGCACCGCCGGATAAGACCGGTGCAGGTCGCGGAAGCGGTCGTGCAGGCGGGCGCGTCCGGCGTCGAAGTTCGGCCCGCCGGGCGCGCCCCACCCGTCTCGCAGGTCGAGCGCGACCCGGACGATGGGGTTCACCAGTCTGGCCAAGTCGTCGCGCCTGGGGTCTCGTCGTGCGAGCCGCGACCGCGAGGGAGTGGCATCTGTCTGGGAAGATGCCACTCCCTCGCGGCCGCGGCTCGCCGGAATCAACTCGGCACGGCGAACAGGGTGAACTGCATGGTGGCCGTCTTGCCGCCGCCGGTGCGAACCGTCACGGCCCGCTGCCCGGCCAGGCTGCCGACCACCCGCGTCTCGTTGAACCGCACGGCCAGCGTCAGCGCGCGGACCACAGCCGTCCATTCCTTATCGGGCAAGCGGGCGATGCGGAAATAGCGCTGGCCGGCGACATCCGGCAGAACCTGCGGGCGGGGGCAGGTGTCGAACGATAATCCGGCTTGACCCAGTTGGAAAATGGCGTCCACCCGGTCGCCGGACCCGACTTTCATGTCCAGTTGGCCGGGCACCGTCAGCAGTCGCACCGCCTCGTCCGGATCGGTTTCGCTGCGGACGCCGAGGAACAGCCCCCACGCCGGGTCGAGCCACGTCGGTTCGACGGCCACTTGCAGGCGGGTGCCGATGCCGGTGAACGGCCGTTCCTTGTACTCCGGTTCCGGCAGGATGTCGAGCAACGTGTCGAGGTACAGTTTGACGCGGAGGAAGCAGCCGCCGAGGTCGTCGTGGTCGTAGGGCGGGATGGCGGGCCAGCGGCCGGTGCGGTCGAACACGGCCAGTTGCCCGACCGCGCGGCAGAGTTCGGTGTAAGCTGTCAGCGGCGGCACGCCGGGCGTGAACGCCAGGACGCTCAGGATCGCGTAGCTCTGGTTCAGTTCGCGGAGGTGGGCGATGGTCGTCACGTCGGTCGGGTCGGACGTGCCGACGGCCGCGCCGCGCGAGGCCAGTTGCTCGGCCAGCCGCTGCCGCTTGCGGCCGATGCGGTCGAACGTGGATTGCAGGATGTCGGCGGCCAGCGGCGGCCAGGAGTCGCAGGCCAGCACCGGCGGAATGAACGTCGGGTCGAGCTGCGGCGGCGAGTTGGCGAGGGCCGACTTTTCCAGCCGGCACAAGGGGATCGTTTCGTACCCGGTCTGGTCCTGACCGGTCAGCAGCAGGCGGACGTTCGGCACGCGGACGCGCACCGGCTGCGGGTTCACCCCGGTGTTCTCGTCTTCCAGTTCCTGGGTGTCGAGGCGGAAGCGGGCGGTGGCGTCGCCCTCCTCGGCGACGTTCGACTTGCCCAGGTTCAGCACCGGCAGGGCGAGGTAGACCGTGAGCGGTTGACCGGGTTGGAACGCGCCTTTCAGGTCGAGGGCCGGCAGGACCGCTTCGTCCGGCAGAGTCACCGGCGTGCCGTCGCGGAACAGGCAGCGGAGGGAGCGGACGACGAGCCGGGAGTTCAGCAGGGCGTCCGGATCGACGACGATGGACCGAATGCCCCAGCAGTGGTGCGCCACCCAACCGGCGGCCCGCCGGTCGCGGTCGATCTGATACCGGTGTTCGGCCTGGAAGTGGTGCGGCTGGAGGAAGACTCCTTCGTGCCAGTGAACCGCGCGGGCCGTCATCGGGTCTCCTCGGTGGGAGGGGTGAAAATGCCGAAACCGGCCGGCATTCCCGTCGCCGCGTGCAAGGCTTACGGGGCGACCGCCGTATTTCTTTCACGACGCGAACGCGCGAGGCACGAGATCCGGACATGATATCGATCACCCTGTCGAACAAGCTGGAAAACCAGCACCTGGCCCATCCGGTCGGTCCTGTCGAGGTCGGCCGCGGGCCGATGCGGGGGGGCGTCGCGCGGATGATGGTGCTCGACGGTTTCGTCTCGCGCGACCACCTGAAGGTGGAAGAACTGCCCGACGGCACCCTCCGCGTCGAGAATCTGAGCGGCCGCGCGCCGGTCGCCGTGGACAACCACTCGCTGCTCACGCCGGGGCAGGTGTGCGACTGCCCGATGCCCGTCCGGTTGGGCGTCGGCGAGACGGTCCTCGACGTGGAACTGGTGCGGCAGGAGGAGCCGTCCGACCTGTTCCTGACGGTGGCCGCCCCGGTTCAGGAAGCGAACCCGGCGAACGCGCAGAGCCTGCTCGCGCTCGGGGCCGCGCCGCAGGTCGAGCAACTCGTCGGCTGGCTCGAGCCGGTCATCTCGCTGCACCGGGCGAAGGACGCCAACGAACTGTACACGCAGACGGCCCGCGCGCTGGTGGACCGCATCGGCCTGGACACCGGGGCGGTGCTGGTGTGCGACGGTACGGTCTGGAAGACGGTGGCGTTCGCCTGCAAGGACTCGCGGACCTCCGGCCGGCCGATCAGCCACGGCCTCCTCCAGCG
This sequence comes from Fimbriiglobus sp., assembly GCA_043745295.1. GTDB lineage: Bacteria > Planctomycetota > Planctomycetia > Gemmatales > Gemmataceae > JALHQU01. The sequence goes on from JAYTTN010000786.1 coordinate 15,656, forward strand.
GGTGGTCCGCGAGAAGCGGACGTTCTACCTGCCGGCGTCGGCCATCGGGCAGGGGGAAAGCCTGGTCGGTGTCCAGAGTGTCGTCGCCTCGCCGGTGTTCAACGACAAGCAGGAGGTGATCGGGGCGGTGTCCGGCACTCGGTCGGTGTCGTCGAAGAAGCGCGAAATCGGCCCGCTCGAAGCCCAGGTGATCCAACTGCTGGCGTCGGCGGTCAGCGTCAGCCGGTCGCGGTTCGACCAGGACGCCGAGGCTAACCGGCTGCGAGTGGCGAAGGAGGCGGCGGAACAGGCCGACCGCACCAAGTCGCAGTTCCTGGCGATGGTGTCGCACGAACTCCGCACCCCGCTGACGACGATCATCGGCTACTCCGAGATGCTGATCGAACAGGCCGCCTCGGACAACCTGCCGCAGTACACCGACGACCTGAACCAAGTCCACACCGCCGCCCATCACCTGCTCACGCTCATCAACGACATCCTCGACTTCTCGAAGATCGAAGCCGGCAAGATCGAACTGGCGCGCGAGGCGTTCGAGCCGGCCCCGCTCATCCGCGACCTGCTGGCGTCTCTCGAACCGCTCTCGAAGAAGAACCGGAACAAGCTGGTGCTGAACTGCCCGGCCGACCTCGGCCCGGCGCTCGGCGACCCGACGCGGGTGCGGCAGTGCGTGCTGAACCTGATCGGCAACGCCTGCAAGTTCACGTCCGACGGGACCGTCACCGTGACCGCGTCGCGGTTCACCGAGGACGGGCAGGAGTGCCTCCGCGTGGCCGTCGCCGACACCGGCATCGGCATGACCCCGCAGCAGATGGAGCGGCTGTTCCAGCCGTTCACGCAGGTCGATTCGACCGCCGGCCGCAAGCACGGCGGCACCGGCCTCGGCCTCGCCATCAGCCAGAAGCTGGCCCAGGTGATGGGCGGCCGCATCCTCGTCGAGAGCCAGTTCGGCAAGGGGTCCGAGTTCACGCTGGTCGTGAAGGCGACCCAGCCGAAGGCGGGGTGAGCGGCCGTTCCAAGAGACTCCCAGCGAGGGTTCCCCGTGCGACTCCTTCCTTTCGCGGTCGTCCTCTTCGCGTCGGCCGCGACCGCCGCTGACCCGCCGAAGCGGCCGAACGTCCTGTTCATCATCTCCGATGACCTGAGCTGCGACCTCGGCTGCTACGGGCACAAGGTCGTGAAGTCGCCGAACCTCGACCGGCTGGCCGCGTCGGGCGTGCGGTTCGACCGCGCGTACGTCCAGTACACCGTCTGCAACCCGAGTCGCACGTCGTTCCTGACGGGCCTGCGGCCGACGACGACCCGCGTCCTGGACAACGCCACGCACGTCCGCAAGAACCTGCCCGACGTGGTGACGCTGCCGGAACTGTTCCGCAAGAACGGGTATCACAGCATCGGCCTCGGCAAGGTGTTCCACCGCGGGCTGTCGCCGGACGAGGCGAAGGCCGAGATGGACGACCCGAAGTCCTTCGACCGCGTCTTCTACGGCAAGACCACCGCCGCCGGGAATGAGGGCACGGGCCGCAACATGACCGGCGGGGCGCTGCCCTGGTGCCGCTGGCTGGCGGCCGAGGGGACCGACGCGGACCAGGCCGACGGCCAACTCGCCGACGAAGCCGTGAAGGCGCTGAGCGAGAAGCGCGACAAGCCGCTGTTCCTGGCCGTCGGATTCTACCGCCCGCACGACCCGTTCCACGCGCCGAAGAAGTACTTCGACCTGTACAACCCGGCCAAGTTCGACCTGCCGAAGTCGCCCGACGGGTACAAGGTGCCGTCCCCGCTGTCGCACGGCGGGGGGGCGTTCAAGGACGCCTTCGACAAATTCGCCGACGCGGATCGCCGGGAGTTCCTGCACGCCTACTACGCCGGCGTCAGCTTCCTGGACGCCCAAGTGGGCCGGCTGCTCGACGCGCTGGACAAGAACAAACTGGCCGACAACACCGTCGTCGTGTTCCTCGGAGACCACGGGTACGAACTGGGCACGCGGAACTGGTGGAACAAGAACACCCTGTTCGAGCGGAGTTGCCGCACGCCGCTGTTCGTTCGCGTGCCCGGTGCGAAAGGCAACGGCAAGCCGACCGCCGCGCTGACCGAGTTCATCGACCTGTACCCCACTCTCGCGGACCTCTGCGAACTCAAGGAGGTCCCCAACGAACTGGAAGGGAAGTCGTTCCGTGCCGTCCTGGCCGACCCGACCGCGAAGCACAAGGCGGGCGCGATCACTGCCGTGAAGCGGGGGGCGATCCTGGGCCGGTCCATTCGCACCGACCAGTACCGCTACACCGAGTGGGACGACGGCAAGAAGGGGGCGGAACTGTACGATCACGCCGCCGATCCCGGCGAGTGGGTGAACCTCGCCGACAAGAAGGAACTCCAGGAGAAACGGGTGGAACTGGCCGCGTTGCGGAAGCGGCTCGATCCGCCCGCGAAGTGATGACGGCGCGGCCGGCGTCACTTCCCGAACGCGCCCTTCACGATGCTCAGCAGGTTGCGGGTCGGCTTCTCTTCGGGTGTCGGCTTCGGCAAGGGCGTCGGGGACGGAATCGGCGTCGGGGTAGTTTCGGGCGGCGGCAGCGGCGCGTCGGCCGGCGGCAGCGGCGGGTAGACCGGATAGACCGGTTGCACCGCCTGCCGGTAGCTCGGCCCGATGACCATGTCGCGGAGGTTGGCCGGCCCGCTCATCTGCCGCATCACCCCGTCCGACACCTGGATGCCCCGCGCCAGCGCGGCGCGGGCGTCCGCGAACACCTCGTCCACCTCGGCGGCCGTGTACCCGGCCTGGGTCAACTCCACCTCCTTCTTCTCCGCCTTCGGCTTGTTCTTCGGCTTCTCCGGCGGCTCTTCCGGCTTGGCCGGCTGACACACCCGCAGGCACCGCTCCAGTGCGACGAACGCCGTCAGCCGCACCCGCTCGGACTCCTCCGCCAGGTTGCCGTCCTTCTCCGACCGGTTGACGCACACCGTCAGCGCCTTGATGACCTTCGGCGTGCAGCAGCAGCCGGAAAGGAACGCCTTCGCCGCCGCCAGTCGCACGCACTCCAGTTTCTCCGCGCGAAGTCCGGCGATGAGCGCCGCCTCTGCCTCCGGGAACCGCTTGCAGTCCTTCGAGGCGAGGTACTCCAAGTCGGCGATTTTTGCCTTCGCCCCCGCTTCTTCCGCCTTGATCCGCTCCGACGCGCCGGCCGCGCTCTCGGCCGGCTTCTTCAGCTTCTCCGGGTCTTTTCCGTCCTGCTTGCACAGCGGCGGGATGAGGCCGCCGGTCATTCCGCTGATCGGCTTGAGGAGGTTGTTCACCAACTGCCCGGCCGGGGAGTTGCAGAACCGTTTCCGGCGGGCCGCCCGCGCCTCCGGCCCCGCGAACAGCTTTCCCAGTAGTCCCTTCCTCTCGCCGGCGGCCCCCGCCGCACCCGCCCCCGCACCGCCGGCAGCTCCCCCACCACCCGCCGCGCCCGCACCGCTGGCGTCCGGCATCTGGCCCCGTGTCACAGGGGGGGTGGATGCGCACCCGAGCGTCGCACCGGCGAGTAGTAGGAGTCCCCATCGCATGTGCCGCGCCCTCACCCGGTCGAGTGGTCCGTGGTGTATCGGCGCGCCTTCGTCGGGGACTTGTCCCGAAGCGGCCGAATCCGCACATTCGGCAAAGTTCGCCCCGCCTGCCGGTCGAAAAACGACGTGCCCACTTCGCCATACGGGACGGTTCATGCGACACCTCCGCCTGAAATCGCTCGGCTGGATCGCCGCCCTCGGCGTGACCGGCGTCGGCTGCGCCGGCGTGACCCGCCCGGACGTGGACGCCCGCGGGCAACTCGCCGGCCCGCTGTCCGTCGCCGCCGGGTGGGTGCCGCCGACTCCGCCCGCGCCGTTCGAGGGACCGCCGCCGCTCGCCGTCCCGACACTCACGGCCACCGAACTGCCGAAGTCACTGGCCATTCCGCTGACCATTCCCGAACCGCCGCCGGCGGAGAAACCCGTTCCGCCGCGAGCGATTCCGGACCTGATGCCGCCGGCCGAACCGGTCGCGCCGCCGCTCGTCCCCGACGAGCCGGTCCGGGGTGTGCCCGACGTGCCGGCGGTAGGGACGGTCTCCGTCGGCGGTCAACCGGTCTCGTTCGACAAGCTCTCGACCCTGATCGGGGCAGGGGAGGGGAGGCCTGGTCACGCGCCCGCTGGCGGCTGTCCGTCGTGCGGCAGCGCCGGCGGCGGCGGTTGCACGAAGTGCGAGCCGGTGCCGACGGATCGCGGCCTGGCGACGCGGGTGGTGGGCCGCATGTACGAAGCCCTCTGCTGCCCCGACCCGTGCTATCAGCCGAAGTGGATCCCGCTGGCGGACGCGGCCTTCTTCACCCCGTCCGCGCGGCCGGTCAGCCACACCCGCTTGCAGTGGCAGTACACGCGATACGGCATGTTCCCGGATCGCGGCGAGTACTTCTGGGCGCGGGCGGACGGCAACGGCAAGGGGCCGAAGCCGGTGAACGCCCTCGGCATCCCCCGCGTCGATACCCACGAACTCAGCCAGTACACGGAGACGGCCACCGGGCCGGGGTTCAGCGCCTACTTCGTCACCCCGTACCGCTCGACCAACCCGACCTTCTCGGACCCGTCCAGCGCCGCCGGGTTCGGCGACATGACCATCGGCACCAAGAGCGTGTTGATGGACTCCGAGCTGTTCCTGCTCACGCTGCAATTCCAGACGACGCTGCCGGTCGGCAACGCGGCGAAGGGCCTCGGCACCGGGCACGTGGCGCTGGAGCCGTCGCTGGTGTTCGGCCTGCGGGTCAGTCCGAACAGCTACCTCCAGGGGCAAATCGCGGAGTGGATCCCGCTCGGCGGCGACCCGACGTACTCCGGGGCGATGCTGCACTACCACCTGGCGTACAACCACCTTCTCTGGCAGCCGATCTCGCAAGTGCAGTTGATCGGCACGTTCGAGATGCACGGGTACTCGTGGCAGGACGGCGGGTTCACCGACCCGGCCACGGGGTTCCGCAACGCCAGCGGGTCGAACATCCTCCAGGTCGGCCCCGGCGTCCGCCTGTTCTACTGCGACCGGTACGACTTCGGCGTCGGCAGCAACTACGGGGTGACGGGCAAGAACAGCCTCGGCCAGCAGTACCGGTTCGAGATGCGGATCCGGTACTGAGTGTCCCCGGCAAGATTCGCCGCGTTCGCGGAGTAAGATCATCTGGAAGCCCCTCGTTCCGGAGCCGCCCGTCATGGGAATGCCCGCCGCCCGCCTGACCGACATGCACGTCTGCCCGATGGTGACGGTCCTGGTGCCGCACGTCGGCGGGCCGATCTCCGGCCCCGGCTGCCCGACGGTGCTGATCGGCAAGCTGCCCGCCGCCCGCGCCACCGACATGGCCGTGTGCGTCGGCCCGCCGGACACCATCGCCAAAGGGTCTGGCACGGTGCTGATCGGGAAAATGCCCGCCGCCCGTCTCGGCGACACCTGCGCCCACGGCGGCACCATCATCCTCGGCTGCCCGACGGTGCTGATCGGCGGGTGAACCCGGAGGGCCGTCGTGTCCCACCCGTTCGACGCCAGCGGAAAGACGCTGCTGGAACTCGGTCCCGCCGAATGGCTGGCGTTTCTCGGCGCGCCCCGCGAGGCGTCCAAAGTCCGGATCATCTCGGCGGACCTGTCCACCGTGACGGCGATGGCCGATCAGGTCGTTCTCGTGGACGACCCCGACCCGTGGCTGCTGCACGTCGAGTTCCAAGCGCACCGCGACGAATCCCTTCCCCGGCGGATGCTCGGTTACGCCGGCTCGCTGGTGGCCCGGCACGACTTGCCCGTCTGGTCGGTGGCGGTGCTGCTCAGCCGGACGGCGAACGCCACGAACCTGACCGGCGCGCTTCCCGTCGCGCCCGCCGTCGGGCCTCAGTGGGTGTTCCCGTACACCGTGATCCGCCTGTGGCAACTGCCCGTCAGCGGCTTCCTGCAAGGCAGTCCGCACCTGCTGCCGCTGGCGATGCTGACGGATGTCGCTCCGGCGGAGGTGTTGACCACGGCGGCCGCCGTTCACGACCGCCTGAAAGCGTTGAACGACGCGGAACTGTCGGATAAACTGCTCTCGACGATGGCCCAATTCCTCTCACTGAGGTACGACACGATGGCCGTGCAGGAAATGGTGGACTACATGGGCATCCGCGGCTACTGGCAGAACCCCGGCGTGAAGGCGATGCTCGCCGTCCACGACGAGGAACTCCGTGCGGAGGTCCGCGCCGAAGAGACGCGGGCGATTCTTCTCCGCTTGGGGACGATCCGGTTCGGCAAGCCGTCGAAGGCGGTGAAGGCGAAACTCGCCGCGATCACCGACATGAAGGAACTGGAAGCGCTCGCCGACCGTTTGATGACTGCCACCGGCTGGAAGGATCTCCTCGCCGCGCCGGTGGCGTGATACGTCACTCCACCGCGTAGGTGAACTTGGACGCCGCGTCCACGTCCACCCGGACGGCCTTCACCGGCAGCCCCTCGGCGATCCGCGTCAGCACCTCGCTCGAAATCGCCGGCAGCAGCGTCCCGCCGATGATGTGGTCCACGTTCCGCGCGCCGCTGTCCACGTCCTTGCACCGCGACGCGATGGTGTCCACCACCGCCGGCGTATAGCCGAACGTCGCCTTGTGGTTGGCCTTCAGCCGCCCGCCGATCAGGTTCAGCTTCAGCTCGACGATCCGCCGCAGCACCTCGTCGCCGAGTGGGAAGTACGGCACCACCGTCATGCGGCCGAGGAGCGCCGGCTTGAACGCCTTCAGCAGGTCCGGCTTCAGGATCTCGGCCAGCACCTCCGCGTCCGGGATCATCTCCGGGTCGGCGCACAGCTTCATGATGGTGTCGGTGCCGACGTTGGCGGTGAGCAGGATGATGGTGTTCTTGAAGTTCACGTCCTCGCCGTCGTCGTTCTGCAACACGCCCTTGTCGAACACCTGGTAGAATATCTCCTGGACGCTCTCGTGCGCCTTCTCCACTTCGTCTAGCAAAACAACGGAGTACGGCCGGTTCTTGACGGCGTTCGTCAGCACGCCGCCCTCGCCGTACCCGACATAACCTTTACTGGTGCCGACCAGCCGCGACACCTTGTGCGACTCCTTGTACTCCGACATGTTGACGATCACCATGTTGCGGTCGCCGCCGTACAGCAGGTCCGCCAGCGCCATGGCCGTCTCGGTCTTGCCGACGCCGGACGGGCCGACGAGGAGGAACACCCCCTGCGGGCGGCGGGGGTCGGCGAGGTCGGCGCGGGCGGTGCGGATCCGCTGGGCGATGGCTTCGAGTGCGTGTTTCTGGCCGACGACTCGCTCGGCCAGCCGGTCGGCGAGGCTGAGCACCGTTTGCACCTCGTTCCGCACCATCTTGCCCATCGGGATGCCGGTCAGCGACGACACCACCTCGGCCACCGCGCCGCCGTGGACGACGGGGTAGACCAGCGGCGTCTCGCCTTGCAGCTCCTTGAGCCGATCGGTGATCGCGTGCAGTTCGGCCTTGTCCTTCTCCACCGAATCCGGGACCGGCTCCGTGGCCACCGCCGTCTCGATGCTCGCCCGCAAGTCCTTCAACTTCGTCACCAATTCGGATTCCTTCGTCAGCTGGGCGTCGAGTTCGACCTTACGCGCTTCCGCCGCCGTCTTGCGCTCGTGCAGGGACGGGAGCCGTTCCGCCTGCCCGACTGTCACCTGGCCTTCGCGCGTGAGGAACGCGATCTCGGACGTGAGGTGTTCGATCTCCCGCTTCACGTCTTCCAGGGCAGGGGGAGTGGCGCTTTGGCTGAGCGACACCCGCGCGCAGACCGTGTCGAGCAGGCTGACGGCCTTGTCCGGCAACTGGCGGTCGGGCATGTAGCGGGTGCTGAGCCGGACCGTGTCCAGTACGGCCTCGTCCAGGATGCGCACCCCGTGGTGCTTCTCCAGCATGCCGACCAGCCCGCGGATCATGCGGACGGCCTTGGCCTCGTCGGGTTCCTCGACTTTGACTTGCTGGAAGCGGCGCTTCAGCGCGGCGTCGCCCTCGAAGTACTTCTTGTACTCCGCGAAGGTGGTGGCCGCGATGGTCCGCAGTTCGCCCCGCGCGAGGGCCGGCTTGAGCAGGTTTGCGGCGTCGTTCTGCCCGGCCTGCCCGCCGGCCCCGATCAGCGTGTGCGCCTCGTCGATGAACAGGATGATCGGCGTCGGCGAGGCTTTCACCTCCTGGATGACCGACTTCAGCCGGTTCTCGAACTCGCCCTTCACTCCGGCCCCGGCTTGCAACAGGCCGAGGTCGAGCGTCCGCAGTTCCACAGTCTTCAGCGGCGTCGGCACGTCCCCGGCGACGATCCGCAACGCCAGCCCTTCGACCACGGCCGTCTTGCCGACGCCGGCTTCCCCCGTGAGGATCGGGTTGTTCTGCCGGCGGCGGGTGAGGATGTCGATGACCTGGCGAATCTCGGCGTCGCGGCCGACGACCGGGTCGATCTTCCCGGCCCGCGCGTTCGCCGTCAGGTTGATGGTGTACTGGTCGAGGTTCGGCGTCTTCGACCCCATGCCCGGCACCGGCGGGCCGTCTCCGCTCGCGGTGGCGGCCGCGCCGGTCGGGGCGTTGGCGTCCGCCGCGTTCTCTTCCGACTGCAACTTGCCGAGCAGGACCGGCAACTGCGCCGTCAGTTGATCGACGGGAATCTTCGCCAGTTCCGGCGACGTGTTGGCGATCCGCAGCGCCAGGTTGCGGTCGCTCAGGAGCGCGACCAGCATGGCCGCCGAGCGGATGCGGTGGCCGCCGAGTTCCATCGACCCGTACACCCACGACTCGCGGATCAAATCGAACACTTCGGTGGAGAACCCCGGCCCGCGTCCGTTCCCCGTCTTGAACCCGGTCAGGGCGCGCTCCAGGTCGGCCCGCACCCTGGCCCCGTCGATGGAGAACTGCCGCAGCAGCAGGTTGAGGTCGGTACTCGCCGGCTCCAGCAGCTTCACCAGCCAGTGTTCGATCTCGACGTGGAAGTGCGTCCGCGAGATGCACAGCCCGGCGGCCGCCTCCAGGGCGCGCTTGCACGTCGGGTTCAACTTGTCCAGCAGGGACTTCGGCGAGACGGCGGCCATCGGCGGCTCCGGGTGGGGCAGGGGGGTATCCGGAGTGCTACGGGCGGCGGCGGGCGGTTCTTTCACCGCCGGCGATTCCGCGTCGGCCGCGCGGCGCTTTCGGCCCTTCCGGGCCGCTTTCTCAATCAGGGCGGTGAGAGCGGCGGCGGCATCCAGCGCGACGTGCGGGTCGGGGTCGGACAGGCCGGCGACGGCGGCCGACAGGCGCGGGCAGGTGGTGGCGGACATGACTGGCTCCCCAGAACGGACAGTTGGGTGAAGTGTACGCATGTTTTGAACAAATGTCAAGAGGCGGGAGGAAAGAGCGCGGCAACGGATTCTGGCGGTTCGCCTAAAAACACTCCGCACCCAGAAAGCCGCTCGCCACCTCCTGCGGCGCGGCTCCCATTCATACTGTGTACTTGCCGGCGGATTCGCCCCCCGCCGGCAGACGCTGTGTGAACGTTCGCCCCACCACCACGGGAGAACCTGCCATGGGTGCCAGCCCGCCGGCGAGTACGCGCATCACCCTGCTGCACCGGCTGAACGAGAAGCCGGACGATCAGGCGAGTTGGTCCGAGTTCGTGGCCCTGTACGCGCCGACCATCCGCCAGTGGTGCCTGCACTGGGGGTTGCAGGACTCGGACGCCCTGGACGTGACGCAGAACGTGCTGGTGCGATTGACCACCCGCCTGCCGAAGTTCCAGTACGACCAGAGCAAGAGCTTCCGCGGCTGGCTGAAGACGCTGACGCACCACGCCTGGCACGACTTCATCACCGAGGCCGGGTACCGGCACCGGGGCAGCGGCGACACCGGCATCCACGAGCAGTTGCAGTCGGCCGAGGCGAAGTCCGACCTGGCCGCGCGGGTGGAGGCGGCGTTCGACAAGGAGTTGCTCGACGTGGCCATCGGGCGGGTGAAGCAGCGGGTGGCGGCGGCGACGTGGGAGGCGTTCCAGCGGACGGCGTTCGACGGCGTCGCCCCGCAGGAGGTGGCCGACGCCTTGGGCATCCGCGTGTCGCAGGTCTACCTGGCCAAGCACCGGGTGCAGAAGCAGCTCCAGGAAGAGATCGTGGCGCTGGAGGCCGAAGGCGTCTGAGAGCCATCCGTGCGAGGCACCCGCGATGACCGACTGCCCGCCCGACGACACCCTCCGCGACTACCTCGACGACTCCCTACCGCCCGACCGCGCCGGGCCGGTGACGGGGCACATCGACGGCTGTGCCCACTGCCAGGAGCGGCTCGACGGACTGACCAGCGAGAGCGGTCGCCTCGCGTCCCGGGTGAAGCAAGCGGCGGCGGCGACCGACGGGGCCGTTCGCCCGGCCATCCCGCCGCCATCCAGTCCGGACCAGGCGACGTACCTCTTCGGCGACGGCGTGATCCCCATCGTCCCCCGCCTCGGCCCCACCGTCCTTCCGACGATTCCCGGCTACGTCGTCCGCGAGGAAATCGGGCGGGGCGGCATGGGGGTCGTGTACAAGGCTTTGCACAAGCGGCTGAACCGCACGGCGGCCGTGAAGATGGTGCTGGCCGGCGGCCTCGCCGACCCCCGCGTCACCCAGCGGTTCCTGTTCGAGGCGGAGATCCTCGGCCGGGTGCGGCACCCGCAGGTGGTGCAGGTGTACGAGGTGTCGATGTACGCCGCCCCGACCGGGATGAGCATCCCGTTCCTGGCGATGGAGTACCTGGACGGCGGCACCCTCGGCGCGTGGTCCGACGGGCGACCGCAGCCGCCGATGGCGGCGGCCGAACTGGTCGAGGGGTTGGCCCGCGCCGTCCAGGCGGCGCACGCCCAGGGCGTCATCCACCGCGACCTGAAGCCGGCCAACATCCTCCGCGCGGCGGACGGCGTGTTCAAGGTGACGGACTTCGGGCTGGCCAAGCTGACGGCCGACACCGGCGGCGGATTGACGGCGACCGGCACCGTCGTCGGCACCCCCGCGTACATGGCCCCGGAGCAGGCGTCGGGCGAGAAGGGGATCGGCCCGCCGGCCGACGTGTATTCGCTCGGCGCGATCCTGTTCGAGCTGCTCACCGGCCGCCCGCCGTTCGAGGGCGCGGAGCCGATGAGCGTGCTGCTGAAGGTGATCCGCGACCGGCCGCCGGAGGTGCGGGCGCTCCGCCCGGAGGTGCCCCGCGACCTGTCGGCGGTGGCGGCCAAGTGCCTGACCAAGGAGCCGCACCGGCGGTACGCCTCGGCGGCGGAGTTGGCCGACGACCTGGCCCGGTTCCGCGCCGGCCGGCCGACCCGCGCCCGCGCCCACGGCACCGCCGAGCGGGTCTGGTACTGGTCGAAGCGGAACCCCGGCGTCGCCGCCATGCTGGCCTCGCTGCTGCTGGTCATGGCCACGGCGTTCGTGTCGGTGATGGTGCTGTGGCGGCGGGCGGAGGGGAACGCGGCGGCCATGACCGAGGCCCGCGACCTCGCCCGCCGGCAGTTCGACGAGGCCGCGGTGCAGCGGGACGAGGCGGCCAAGCAGCGGCGGGCGGCCGACAGCCGGGGGGCGTACCTGGCGTTCGACCAGGCCGTCCACTGGTGCGAGAACGGGCAGCTCGACGACGGCCTGCGCGGGTTCGTCCGCGCGCTCGAGCTGGCCGAGCGGATCGGCGACGCCGACCTGGCGCGGGTGGCGCGGGTGAACATCGACGCCTGGGACCGCGAGCTGTTCCCGGCGGGCAAGCAGTTCCACCACTCCGACACCGCCGCCCTGACCGCCAGCGGGTTCAGCCCGGACGGGCAGTGGGTGTTCACCGCCGGCACCGACAGGCGCGTCGCCGTCTGGGACGCCGACAGCGGTAAACGGGTGGCCGACCTGACCGACGCCGCCACCGGCCACATCACCGCCCTGATCTCGGGGCTTCCGTTCGCCAAGGGGCTGGTGGAGCCGCCCTCCATCCGCGCGGTGGCGATCAGCCACGACCGCACCCGCGTCGCCGCCTGCCTGTCGTCCGGCGGCATCGCCGTCTGGTCGCCGGCGGCCGCCAAGCCGCTCCGCACCTTCCCGGCGGTCGTCGGCAAGCAGTCCGCCACCGACCTGTGGGCCGCCGCGTTCGACTCGGAGGGCAAGCTGTGGGTGGGCGGGAACGGCGGCGTCCTGGCCCGGTTCGACGTGGACACCGGGAAAGAGTGCGGCTCCCTGCCGCTGCCGCCGGACGACGCCCCGCCGCCTGCCGGCCCCCGTCCGACGACGGTCCACGCCATCAAACTGTCCGCCGACGGCCGGTCGCTGTTCACCGGCGACCGGGAAGGGCGGCTGATCGAGTGGAACCTGCGGACGAGGCAAGCGGTCGGTTCCCGCGCCGTCGGCGGGTGGGTGTACGACGCGGCGTTGCTGCCGGACGGCCGCACCGTTGCCGCTGGCGGGACATCGCGGGCGGTGGTTTATCCGGCGGGTGGCACTCCCTGGATTCTGCCGGCAAACGGGGCGGAGCCGACCACCGTCCAGTTTGCCGCCGGCGGTCGCCTCGTCGTCCTCGGCGACTCGGACGGGAAGGCGCAGGCGTGGGACACGGCCACCCGCGCGCCGGTCGGACGACACATGCGGATGGGCCGGTTCGTGCCACGGCTGATGGCCCGTCCTGATCGGGACGAACTGCTGGTGCCCAAGGGCGACGGCGTGCGGCTCCAACCGCTGCCGCCCCCGCCCACGGTGTTCATCGCCCCTTCCTGGTTGACCGCGCGGGTGCGGGTACTCGACTACAGCCCCGACGGCGACCGCCTGCTTGTCGGGGCCGGCCGACTGAACGTCCACGACGCCGCCACCGGCCGCGTGGTGCGGGCCGTCTGCCCGGACGACGAGGCGCTCGGCGGGCAGTTCCTCGCCGGCGGCACCCGCGTGGCCTACGGCCTCCGCAGCGGTCTGCGGGTGTTCGACCTGGTGGGGGACGGAGGCGAGCTTCTCCGCCTCACCAGCCGCCACTATGTGAGCCTGTTCGCGGCGGGGGCGGCCGACGCGCCGGTCGTGAACATTGGCGGCCGGTTCGACCGGCTGTCCGCCGACGGCACGAAGTGGCTGGATACCGCGGCCCCGACCGGGATCGATCTGGCACGGTTTCCCACGGGGGCGGCGTGCGTCGCGCCCGGCGGCCGCGAGGTGCGGTTCGCCAGCTTCGACACGGTTTACTCCCACGACCTGGACACCGGCGCGGCCATCCGCTCGCCCCTCCGCGCCCCGGACGAGATCCGCGCGATGGCCCAGACGCCCGACGGCAAGCGGCTCGTCCTCGGCCTCCGCGACAACACCGTGCAGGTGTGGGATGTGGCCACCGGCACCGCCCGGCACGCGGTGCCGCCCCGCCACGAGATGCCCGTCACCGGCCTCGTCGTGTCCCCGGACGGGCGGACCATCCTGTCCGGCAGCCGGGACCAGTCGGCCCGCTTCTGGGACGCCGACACCGGCCTCGTTCTCGGCCCGAAGCTGCGGCACGCCGACGCCGTGACGGCGGTGGCGTACTCGCCGCGCGGCGACCGGGTGGCCACCGGCACCAGCACCGGCCGCACCGTCACCTGGCCCGTCCCGCCGCCTCCGACGGCCGTCGACCTCGCCACCCTCCGCGACCGCTACGCCACCCTGAGCGGCAACAGCCGCCCCGTGACGGCGACGTGCAAGTGAGGGGATTACTCGCCCGGCGACGCCTCCCAGTCTCCGGCTCTTGCAACGGCGGTTGAGCTCTGCAACTTCTTCAGACCCTTTTGGAGTTCATCGGCTGAAGTATTCGGGAACAGCGCCAGGTGATTCCAACCGGACCCAAAGTAGGTGCCCTGCGTCAGGAACTCGGTGAGTTTGCCGAGATCGTGCTCGAAGAAGATGGGGATACCCCTCAGTTTGATCGTGGCCACCAACTCCGCCACGCTGAACATCCCGGCGATGACACCGATGGTGATGACGGGGAGGGATGAGCCTTTCCAGTCGGTCTGCTTGTCGCTCAACTCCTTGAGTCGCTTGGTGGAATCCAGTCGAATACCGACCGCTTTTGCTTCGATGCAGAACAGGAGAGGGGCGTCGGTCGGCCGAACGATCACGTCGGCCTTCTGCTTCTTCTGACTTCCACCGAGAACCTTCTTCTCGCGCGCGAAGTGACGTGGACGAATGTCTTCTACGTCGTTGACTCCCCCGTGCCGAACACCCGTCGCGGAGGGCGCGATGGCCGGCTGGAACGTCAGTGGAATTCCGAGCAGCGCGTCCGCGATTGCTTGCTCCTGTCTTTCCTTTCGCTGGTTGCGGTATTGGGTGGAAGTGTTCTGGTTCGACTGGAGCGAGACGGTCCAGAGTCGGGCGTAGATTTCCGCGAGCCGCCGCTCGGGTTCGGACATCGCCGCCCCGCCCAGCCACCGGAACCGCTCGCGGTCGAGGTGAGCGCGGAACCATTCCGCTAACCGTTCCGCCTGATCCGGTGTCGGAGTGGCCCCTTGTTCTTCAAACGCTTCGGTCGTGCCGATGCCGATCAACTGCCCCAATCGCATCTGGCTAATCACGGGCGCGAGACAGTAGCGAAGTGTCTTGATGATCCTCGGCTTGCCTCGCAACTCGTCCGAAGTGATCGACGCGAAAAGTCCCGTGGCCGCTACGGCCACATCGTAAAGCTGCCGCAGTGGCTCTTGTATGCCAAGGAAGAGCGACTGCGTCAGCTCCTTGTAAGTCCTCTCCTCGCACGCCTCGCTCGTCGCCATTTCCGCTAGCAGTTGCTTTCGGGTCAGCATTTGCGGAGGTTCTCCATCAGTGTTCCGCGACGAAGTCGGCGGTGCCCAGACCTTTCACGGTTCGGGGGTCGGTGCCGGGTTTCAGGAGTGTTTGCCGCGCCTTCCGCCGGCTTTCGCCGTTTCGAGCCTGTTCCCGTTTCGTGTACAGGATCGCGGCGGCGAAGTCGCGCGGGAGGGGCATCGACTTCGGATTCGCCACTGTGGGGCCGCGAAGCGCGTCGATCAGGGCTTCGCCCAACACGCGACCGAATACGCTCGGCACCGCATTCCCGACTTGCCGGAACTGGCTCGCATGTGAACCGGTGAACTGCCACTTCGCCGGGAACCCCTGGAGTCCTGCGCACTCGCACTGCGTCAGGCGGCGGAGTGTGCCGTCGGCGAGTCGAATCCAATCCTGACTGGCCGAGGCGGTGACGGTGCGGGCCGGCTGATCGGGATCGGCGATGAATGTCCCCTGCCGGTATCCCCAGTGTCCGCCCGGTCTCGTGGCCTCGCGCGCGCCGGCACTCTTCAACCCCGATCCGGACGGGACTTCGCGCAGCAGCTCGCCGAGGCGTTCCGTCGGGCGGACGATCTCCGCCGGTGCTGGCGGTACACTCGACGAGAGATATTCGCGCAGCGAAAGCCATTTCGCCAGACCGCCGAACAAGTCTCGATCCGGCGTTTCGGCGTGGGTCGGTGCCGGGAACGAGGGGAGCGCCGTGCAACGGGTGGCCATCATGAAGCAGCGGACCCGGCGTTGCGGGCAACCGAAGTCGGCCGCATTCAGCAGCGCGAAGGTCGTGGCGTATCCGATCCGCTCGAACGCCCGTTTCACCAGATCGACGACTTCGCCCGGTTCGCCTCTCGGCCCGCGGGCGGTGACGAGTCCGCGAACGTTCTCGAACAGGATCAGCTTCGGTTTCAAGGACTCCGCCAGCCGGACGAAGTGTTCGAACAGGCGGCCTCGCGGGTCGCTCACCGACTCCATTTTTCCGGCACTGCTGAACGGTTGGCAAGGCGGTCCGCCGGCGAGCAGATCGGGGGAAAACGGTTCGCCCGTCCCGTTCGGCCCGAGCGTTGGGGCATCGAGTTCCGCAACGTCCGCGTGGAGGATTTTCGTTCCCGAGAGGTACACGCCCGTGCGGTGCCGGATTTGCGACGCCTGATTTTCGAGCAGCGTCCGCACGCAGTCCGCATCGCTATCCACCGCGCTGAGGGTTTCAAACCCGGCTCGTTCGAGGCCGAGATCGAGACCTCCGGCCCCGGTGAAGAGCGATACCGCGGTGTACCGTTTGGGAGGCAGCATCTCACGAACTCCACATCCGAGAACCAGAATCGACGTTGGTATATGAAGTGTACATTCGATGCGGGCGGGAAGAAAGTCCAAGTCACGGGGATTCGCTCCACTCCGCGCGGCGGGTCATTGTCGTCGCCAGTCGAGGCGGGTCAGGGAGACGGCCCACTTTTTGTCCACGGCCGGGATGTTCCGGTGCAGGATGTCGGAGAGCGACTTGGTGGTCTCGATGATCGCCATGCCGGCGGCGGTGAAGGTGTCCGCGCTGAAGATGTGTTCGGCCAGCAGCGGGTTGGTCAGCGCCTGCGAGAAGGCGTCGATGCCGACCAGCCGCCCGACCACCGAGCCGACCGCCGCGTTCGGCCGCACGTCCTCGGCGAACAGGCCGACGTAGAACTCGACGCGATCCACGTGGCCGTACAGCTCGCGGAGCTTCGCCTGGCGGACGGGGTCGCCGGTGATCTGGTCGAAGGCGGTGACGCGCGGGTAGCCGATCATCGCGCGGTAGTCGTTGTAGCTCGCCAGCCGCATGTCCCGCGCGTGCTTGATACTCGCCGTCTCGGTCTCCAGCAGGAACGCGGTCGTGTTGAACAGGCCGACTTCGCCGGCCGGCTGGCGGCTGGCGGCGTCGAACATCGCCCCCAACCCGGCCCCGGTCACGAGGCGGGTGTGGTACACGGTGTCGGTCAACGGCAGCACACCGTCAGCCAGGGCGATGGTGTCGGGGACGAAACTGTGCCAGCGGTAAAGCAGGTTGAACTCGACGGTCATCCAGTTCGTCCAGTACCAGCTCTCGCGGTTGCCGGACGGGGCGTCCACGCGGAAGCGGAAGTGGTACGGCGCGATGTGGTTGATGTACTCCTCGATGACGATCTTGAGGAGCAGCACGATGTTGATCGCCCGCGCGGTCTGGAACAGCCGCTCGTCGTCCCAGCCGGGGTTCGCCGCCGCCAGCACGCCGCACAAGCGGTTGTGCTCGCGGAGGAACAGCGCGTTCAGCATGACGTAGCCGATCTGCACGTTCCCCCGGTCGGCCCCGAACGCGAACAGCTCGTTCCGCCGCTCGGCCGGCACCTCGTCGGGGAGGATGATCGGCAGGCCCCGGAACTCGTCGCGCGGCTGCCCGTTCTCGAAGTAGTACGGCGGGTACTCCTCGCCGTGGAGGGTCTGGCTCTTCAGCCGCCCGCCGGCGTGGGAGCGGAGCAGGGCGGTGAACGTCGGGTTCAGTCCGTACAGCGGACTCAGGTCGATCTCGTGGTTGGACGTGTTCCGCCGGGGGTCGTCGCGGCGGGTGCGGAGGAACCCGTCGGTGAACCACTGGGCGAAGTACGCGAACAGGACCGTCGATTTGGCGCTGGGCGTCTCCGTCGTGCGGCGGAACAGCTCCGTCACCCGCTCGAGCGACGGTAAGTCGTCGGGCGGTTTCACGGCCGGCAGGTGCCGACCGGTGAAGGTGCGGTCGGACAGCGAGTCCCACGAGGTGTAGTCCGTGAGCGTGCTGTACTGGTACGGCCGCGTCGCCGTCTGGTAGATGGCGCGGTTGACGAGCCGGCGGTTCCACCAGCGGCGGACGGGCGGAATCGCCTGGCAGAGGGACCAGAACCAGCGGAAGTGCGTGAGGATGTAGAACGACAGGCGGTTCCTCACGCCGTCCGCCCGTGTGCTGCGTGCCATCGGATGTTACCTCGCGGTCGGAGTGTGTGTCGTGGCCCTACTTTGACATACCTGTTCCCGGAGCCGAGCGACAGCGAAAAAGTCCAACGGCGGCTCGCGTGGCTTCAGCCCGTCATTCCGCACGGCGGGGCAGGGGGGCGGCCTCGCGGCGGGGCAGCTTGGCGACGATGGCTTTGTAGTCGTCGCGGTCGGCCAGTTTGCGGAAGTCCGCCTCGCCGTCGATCTCGTCCCGCTCCTTCAGGCCGAGGCGGATCGCGTCGGAGAGCAGGGAGACGGCGCGGTCGGCGTGGGCGTCGGACCCGTCGGCCGACAGGAAGGCGTGGGTCACGGCCGTCCGCAACAGGAAGACGACGTTCGGCGGCGGATTCTTCCCGAACTCGGTCAGGATGCGTTCCGCACCGCCGCGGTCGCCGCCGCGGGCCATGCTCTCGACGAGGCGACCCAGAAAGGCCGGCCGGTCGGGCGGCGGCGCGAGGCTCCCCGCCTCATTCCAGTCGGTGGTCGCCTCCTTGTGACGGCCGAGCGAGTCCAATGCGAGTGCCCGACCGCGGCACAGGAGCATCCGCACATACCGCTGTTGCGGCACGTCCAGCGTGACCTTCTCGGTCGGCTTGAACGCCTCGAACCCCCGTTCGATGGCCGCCAGGGCCGCTTTCGGATCGGCGTCTAACAACTGGTCGCTTCGCATCGTGTACAACTGAGTGAGGCCGAGGCGGTGAACGGGCACGTCCGGGTACTTCCGGACGATCGCTTCCAGCACCGCGACCGCTTTCGCCAGCTCGTCGCCGCTGGCCGAACGGCGGCCCAAACGGGCGCGGAGGTTGACCACCTGAACCGTCGCCCGTGCGTACTCGGACGGGTACTCCGGCACGGCCGGGTACTGATCGGCAAGCTCCCGCCACTGGTCCACCGCCGCCGCCAGGGCGGGTTCGGCGTCCGGCAACCGCCCCAGCGATTGAAGCGTGGAGCCGACGAGGGACCAGGCGCGGGCCAGCTCCCGCCCCGTCACCTCCGTGGGGGACTCCTCGTGCAGCGCCTGGCGGATGGCGAGCGCGGCGCGGAGGTCGGGCAGCGCGGCGGCGTAGTCGGAGCGGTTGACGCGGTCCTGCGCGGCGTTCGACAGGGCGATGGCGTGGTCCCGCCGGTAGAGCGGGTGTTCGCCGGCCAGTTCGGCGAACACCCGGACGGCTTCCTGGAACTCGCGGCGTCCGCCGTCGGCCTCCTGGCCGCTGGACTTGAGCAGCGCGAGGTTCCCGTGCGCCCGCGCGAGGTACCCGCTCGCCTCGTGGTCGGTCGGGTCGGCGTCGGCCATCGCCCGGCAGGCGGCGGCGCAGGCGCGAAACGACGCCTCGGCCTCCGCCGGTTTGCCGCGGCGGGTGCGGATGAAGCCGAGTTGGAGGTGAGCGCGGACGACCGCCAGTCGGGTGAGTCGCGGCGCGTTCGGACGGTCGGCGGCCGGCAGCACGGCGGCAATCGCCTTGGCGTACACGGCTTCCGCCTCGGCCGGCGCACCGAGCACGTCGTGGAGAATCGCCAGCCGGCGGACGCCTTCCAGGTAGAGGACCGGGTCGTCGGCCGGCGAGCCGGCGAGCTGTTCGTACAGCCCGCGCAACTGCGTCAAGAATGCGGACTCCGCCGGAGAGAACTGCCGGCTCTTCTTCAGCACGTCCTCGACCACCACGTCCGTCGCGGCGAACAGCGCGGTGCGGGTGTGCGCCTCGGCTCGGACGGCTTTTTTCTCCTGCTCCTTGGCCGTCCCCTCGGCCGCCCGCGCCCGCGCCTGGTCGGCGCGGGCCTGCTTCTCGGCGGCTTCGGTCTTTGCCAGTTGATCGCGGGCGACCCGGTCGGACTCCACGGCCTCGGCGCGGGCTTGGGATTCGCGGCCGAGGGCGGCGAGGGCGGTCTGCTCCGCCTCCCGCGCCGTCCGTTCCGCCGCCAAGCTCCGGAACAGGCCGACGGTCGCGGCGGTCGCGCCAGCCAGCAGGGCCACGACCACCGCGACCGAGGCGGCGACGGCGGTGCGGTTGCGGGTGACGAATTTCCGGATCCGGTACGTCCGACTGGGCGGGCCGGCGGAGACGGGTTCGTTCGCCAGATACCGTTCGAGGTCGGCGGCGAAGGCGTTGGCGGTCGGGTAGCGCTGGTCGCGGTCGCGGGCCAGCGCCTTCATCAGCACCCAGTCGAGGTCGCCGGCGAGCTGCCGGCGGAGGCGGGGCAAATCTCCACCGCGCGCGGCCGCCGCCGGCGCGGCCACGTGCGTGGACGGGCGGGGGGCGTCCACGTCGCGGATGGTGCGCAGCAAGTCCCACACCGACCCGCCGCCGGTCTTCAGCGTGAACGGCGTGGTGCCGGTCAGCAGTTCGTACAGCAAGACGCCGAGCGAATAAATGTCCGAGCGGGTGTCGATGTCGCCCGCGCCGGGTCCGGCGGCTTGCTCCGGGGACATGTACTCCGGGGTGCCGACCACCAAGCCGGGGCGGGTGGCGTGGTCGGCGGGCGCGTCCTCCGCGAACGCCTTGGCGATGCCGAAGTCGATCACTTTGGGCACGGCCGCCCCGTCCACGACCGCGACGAGGACATTCGACGGTTTCAAGTCGCGGTGGATCACCCCCTTCTGGTGCGCGTGCTGGACGGCCCGGCAGACAGGGACGAACAGGGCCACCCGCTCGCGGGGTGTCAGCTTGTGACTATCGGCGTGCGCGACGATGCTTTCGCCCGGAATCAGCTCCAGGGCGAAGTACGGCCGGCCGCCGTCGGTCAGGCCGGCGTCGTACAGCCGGGCGATGTTCGGGTGATCCATCCGCGCGACGGCCTGCCGCTCGGTCTCGAAGCGGGCGAGGAAGTCGGCGGAGTCGAGACCCGGCTTCAACACCTTAACGGCGACGGTGCGGCGGATCGGGGCGACTTGCTCGGCGCGGTAGACGTGGCCCATGCCACCGGCCCCCAGGCGGTCGCCGAGGCGGTAGCGGTCGGCGAATGTCGTCGGCGGGGCAGGGGGCACGACCGTGCCACTGCCGGCCGGCCCGGCCGGGGTGACGCGGTTCGCCGCGCCGGTGAGCGCGGTCCACGACAGCATGGCGTCGCAGGCGGCGCAGCGAACGACGTGCGCGGCCACAACGTCCATGACGGCCAGGTCGAGGGTGCCGGCGGCGAACGCGGTCAGGTCGTCGGCCGACGGGCACGGGTCTTCGGCGACCATCGGGGACGGTCTCGCGGGGCGGGTGGGGCAGGGGTAATGGTATCGCGGCCAGAGGCGGACATCGAGTGCGAAGACCCCACCCCGTCCCACTCCCCATGTGGGGTCTTGATAAACTCGGACCACCGCACCCGAATTCGTTTGCCCCGCTGTCATCGACACGCCGACGCGGCGTAGGATGGTACCGGAGTGACTCGCATTCCGTCTTCCCGGTGGCCCGCCATGCGCCGCGTATTCCTGTCGTACCGCCGCAACGACTCGCAGACGGTCACCAGCTTCATCTACCAGCACCTCGAAGACCCGGCCGCATTCGGTCCCGGCTCGGTGTTCATGGACATCGACGACATCCCGGACGGGGTGGACTTCCGCGACGTGATCGACGAAGTCGTCCTCCGGTGCGAGTTCTTCCTGCACGTCATCGGCCCGCGGTGGGTGACGCCGCGGCTGATGGACGCGAACGACTGGGTGCGGTTGGAAATCGAGGCGGCCCTGCGGCGGCAGATCCCCGTGACGCCGGTGCTGGTGGACGGCGCGACGATGCCCCGCGAGGACGAGTTGCCGTCCAGCCTGCACCCGCTGCGGTTCAAGAACGCCCGGACGATCCGCCACGGCAAGCACTTCCGGGACGACGTGCTGGACATGGTGAAGGGTCTCCACCGGGGGCAGAAGTGGCTGGCCGACCGCGCCGCCGCGAGCCAGGTTCTCGTGCCGCCGGCTCCTGTTAGCCCGCCGCGCCAGCAAGGGGCGCTGGCCGAGGCGGTTCCGGCCTCGCCGCCGCCGCCCCCGAAGCCAAAGCCCCTCGCGGCCGGCGACCGCATGGAGGTGCCGCTTCCCGGCGGGGTGTCGATGCCCTTCAGCTACATCCCGAAGGGCACGTTCCTGATGGGCAGCCCGGCGTCGGAGAAGGATCGCGGCAGTGACGAGCAGCAGCACGAGGTGACGCTGACGAAGGGCTTCTGGATGGGCATCCACCCGGTGACGGTGGGGCAGTTCAAGCGGTTCATCGCCGAGAACCCCAAGTTCAAGACGGAGGCCGAGACGGACGGCGGCGGGTACTGGTACAAGAACGGTTCGTGGACGAAAGACCCCGGCTGTACGTGGCGGACGCCGGGGTTCGTGCAGACGGACGACCACCCAGTGGTGGTGATCAGCAACAACGACGCTTTGAAGTTCGCGGAGTGGGCGTCGGCAGTCTCGAAGCGTGCGGTGCGGCTGCCGACGGAGGCCGAGTGGGAGTACGCGGCGCGGGGCGGGACGACGACGCCGTACTACTTCGGCGGCGTGCTGAACGGGACGCAGGCCAACTGCGACGGCAACAACCCCTACGGCACCGCTACGACGGGACCGTACCTCCAGAGGACGACGCCGGTGGGCGATTACGCGACCGCGTTCCCGCACCCGTGGGGCCTGTGCGACGTAGCCGGCAACGTGTGGGAGTGGTGCGCCGACTGGTACGGTTCGTATCCTAATGATGCTGTAGAGGATCCCGTGGGTTCGATGAGCGGCTCGCTCCGGGTGTTCCGGGGCGGGAGCTGGTGCGACTTCGCCGGGAGCTGCCGCGCGGCGTTCCGGCTCGGGTACGCGCCGGGCAGCCGGAGCAGCAACCTCGGCTTCCGGCTGGCCGCAGGTCCATCCGGTCACTAGCCAGCAGGCGGCGGAGCCGCTCTTGGTCTTCGCGAGCGGAGCGAGCAGGCCCCGGAGCGGGAGGCGGAGCCGGAGCGGAGGTGGCCGGGGTAGAGGGGCTACGCCCCTCTCGAAAAATCGACGTTCGCCCAGGTGTCCGACCGATGGCCTTCGCGTTCTTCACAATACCCATCCGCGACTCGACGGGTGCGGCAGGTGAGTTGAATGCGTTCCTGCGGGGGCAACGGGTGCTGGCGGTGGACCGGAAGTGGGTCGAGGTTGGAATGGACTCGTTCTGGGCGGTCTGTGTGGATTACCTGGAAACGGCCGGCGCGCCGCGGGGACAGGGTCTGCCGGCCGGCGGTCGGGCGCGGGTGGATTACAAGGAACTGTTGAAGCCGGAGGAGTTCACGGTGTTCGCCAAATTGCGAGACTGGCGGAAGGAGGTGTCGCAGCGGGAGGCGGTGCCGATCTACGCTGTGTTCACGAACGAGCAGTTGGCGGACATGGTGCGCGGCCGGGTGACGACGAAGGCGGCGCTGGGCACGGTGGACGGCGTGGGCGACGCGCGGGTCGAGAAGTACGGGGACGGGGTGTCGGCGGTGCTGCGGGGGGCGTATCCGACGGGCGAAGGTGGAGCGACCCACGAAGCGCGCGGGCAACCTGTTTGACGCGGTGGTGGACCGGGACCGCCTGCGGGAGGCGTTTCGCCGGGCGTGCATCGGCAAGAGAGACCGCGCCGAGGTGCGGGCGTTCGCGGCGAATCTGGACATCAATCTGGCGCACATCGGCGACCAACTGCGGGCCGGCAAACTCCCGCTCGGCCGGTTCACGCAGTTCGTGATTCACGACCCGAAGGAGCGGCTGATCACGGCCCCGTGTTTCGAAGAGCGGGTGGTTCACCACGCCGTGGTGGGGGCGTGCGAACCGGCGTTCGAGCGGTGGCTGATCCCGGACACGTTCGCCTGCCGGGTCGGTCGCGGGCGTGATGCCGCCCTCCGGCGTGCCGGAGAGTTCGCCCGGCGGTATCCGCGGTTCCTCAAAATGGACATCCGCAAGTATTTCGACAGCATCCCGCACGACCGGTTGCTCTCCCGGCTCGAACGGCGGTTCAAGGACCGGCGATTGCTCGACCTGTTCGCGCGGATCGTCGGCTCGTACTCCGCGTCGCCCGGTCGCGGGCTGCCCGTCGGCAGCTTGACCTCGCAGCACTTCGCCAACTTCTACCTGGGTTGGTTCGACCGGGTGGTGAAGGAGCAATGGCGGGTCGGCGGGTACGTCCGGTACATGGACGACATGGCGCTCTGGGCGGAAGACTCCGGTGAAACCCGCCGCCTGGAAGCCGCCGCCGCCACATGGCTGGGCGACGAACTCGGTTTGGCGCTGAAGTCGGAGCCGTACCGCAACCGGACGACGGCCGGAATGGACTTTCTGGGGTTCCGGGTGTTCCCCGACCGGCTGACGCTGAACCGCCGGAGCCGGGTGCGGTTCCGCCGTCGGCTCGTGGTGTTGGACCGCAAGCACGAAGCCGGGGAGATTGGGGAAGGCGAATACCGGCAGCGGGGGACGGCGCTGGTGGCGTATGCCGCGGCCGTCGGGGTGTCCAGTTGGCGAACGCGGCGGGCGGTGGTAGACCAGTCGTGGGAGTTGGTCGAACGGCTCGAACCGAGTGAACCGGGGCGGGAGCTGGAACAACAACGCCAGGAACTGCCGCGCGGCGTACCGGAACAGGAACACGCCGGACAACCGGAACAACAACCTCGGCTTCCGACTGGCCGCAGCTCCGCAGGTCGGGTGGATTCCTGACCGATGGACCCGACCGCTTTCCCGTCCGCCCGCGGCGACCAACCACGTCCCGGCAAACACCCCCTTCGGCCGCCCGGTGGTAGTAGCCTCGCGCGAACTCTCCGGGCGTCGCCATCCCATCGTCCTTCCATCCGGCGGGTCACCATCGGGGCGGGGATTTCCTGGGAGATTGCTGCGCGGTGCAACGTCCGATAATGCCAATTATGTTTACTCACGACCCCTGTTTTCCCGCTGTTTTTCGCTCTTCCAGACTGGTACCATCCGCCCATGAACACCCACCCCCACGTCCTGCGAGCCGGTCTCGTCGGCCTCGGCATGATCTTCGACGAGACGTACCGGCCGTTCCTCGAAGCCGCCGCCCGAACCCCACT
This sequence comes from Fimbriiglobus sp., assembly GCA_043745295.1. Classification (GTDB taxonomy): domain Bacteria; phylum Planctomycetota; class Planctomycetia; order Gemmatales; family Gemmataceae; genus JALHQU01. The sequence goes on from JAYTTN010000786.1 coordinate 40,355, forward strand.
GTTCGACCCGGCGACCGGTCCCGTTGCCGTTGAACTCGCCGCCGTCGCCACCCGCACCGGCAGCCGCGCCGAGCGGTATCGGGCGGTCGCGCCGGCCGGCTTGAAGGCGTTCACGAGTTTCGCCGGAACGGACGCCGCTGACCAGCTCAGTAGGTCGTCAGTCGATGGGGTCTGCGTCGCCACCCCGGACGACCGCCACTTCCCCGCCGCCCGCGCCGTCCTGCTCGCGGGCAAGCACGTCCTCATCGAGAAGCCGTCGGTCCTGTCGCTGGCGGAGTTGGACGAACTCGTCGCCCTCGCCGAGCGGAACGGCGTGCTGGCGAAAGTCGTGTACCACAAGCTGCTCGACCCCGATCACAAGAAGCTCCGCACGCACGTCGCGGACGGCGTCCTTCGGCACGTCAACAACGGCTACTGCTCCCTGCTCGAGCCCAAGAGCGTGGGCACCGGCCAGTTCGCCGAGTGGGTGACGGGCCGCAACCCCGGCACCTACGTCGCCGTCCACTACCTGAAGCTGATCGACTTCACCTTCGGCCCGGACTGGCGGCTGACGCGGGTGACCGCCACCGGCCAGCGCGGACTCGTCGGCCCGGCCGACGGTCCGACGTGGGACTCCGTTCAACTGCAAGTGACGTACACCCACCCGGACGCCCGCGAGGCGGCGTTCGACATCCACACCAGTTGGGTGACGCCCGACAACTTCCCCGGCTACGTCGATCAGGAGGTGCAGTTCCGCTTCGACAACGGCGTCTGGCTCGCGCACCAGCGGAAGCGCGGCGTCGAACTGGCCGTCGAGGGCCGCACTCCGCACGACCTCAAGAACACGCCGAACCACCACTACAACGGGTCGTTCCTGGAACCGTGGGGCGAGCGGTCGCAGCGGGGATACGGAATCGAAGTGATCGAGCGGTTCTTCCGCGAGGTGGCGATGGTGGAGTTCGGCGGCCCGGCGGCCGAACGCGGCGCGCGGCTGACGGCGGCGCGGGCGCTGACGTACAACGACCTGTCGGCCGACCGCAACTGCGTGGCCGTCGTCCAGGCGAT
>JAYTTN010000787.1:0-12430 GCA_043745295.1 Fimbriiglobus sp.
CTTACGCCCCCCGCTCGCCCCGAATCGCCGCGCCCTCGTACACCTCATCATCCTCGCGTTCGTCGGACTGAACCTGCTCTACGTCGGCTGCGCCTGCCCGTTCGACCTGTCGCCGGACGAGGCGCACTACTGGGACTGGTCCCGCCGCCTCGACGTCTGCTACTACTCGAAAGGGCCGCTCGTCGCCTGGCTCATCCGCGCCAGTTGCGAGCTGTTCGGCGACACCGCGTTCGCCGTGCGGCTGCCGGCCGTGCTGTGCGGCGGGCTACTCCTGCTGGGGTTGCACCGGCTGACGATTCGCGTCACCGGCGACCCGCGCCTCGGCCTGTTCGTCGTGTTGACGGCGATCACGCTTCCGCCGGTGGCCGCCGGCTCGGTGCTGATGACCATCGACCCGCCGTTCCTGGTCTGCTGGGTGTGGGCGGCCGTGGTTTTCAGGGAGGGCGAGGCTCCCGCCGAGCCGCGAGCCACATCGACGGCTCGGCGGGAGCCTCGCCCTCCCAACCACTTGATCGCCGGCCTCCTCGTCGCCGTCGGCACGCTCGCCAAGTTCACGATGCTGCTGTTCCCGCTGTGCGTCCTCGGCTGGCTGGTCGCCACCCGCCGACCGCTCGCGCGCGGACACCTCCGTTTCTTCGCCCTGTCTTCGGTGGGCCTCGTGCCGGTCATCTGGTGGAACGCGGCGCACGACTGGATCGGCGTCCGGCATGTGCTGGGCCACGGCGGGGCCGGCGAGCCGTGGGCCGGGCCGGTCGGCGTCCTCACCTTCCTCGGCGGACAGCTCGGCCTGCTGCTGGGGGTGTGGTTCGCCTTCTGGGTGCTGGCGGCGGGGCAGTTAAAAAACCTCACCCCCCGGCCCCCTCTCCGTCCCGGAGAGGGGGTATTCAAGTTGGAGACGTTACCGAGCACCCCCGTCGCCGATACGGACTCACTGGGGAAAGCAGAATTGCGATGGCCCCTTGAACACCCCCTCTCCGGGACGGAGAGGGGGCCGGGGGGTGAGGTCTCTTATCTCCGCTGGCTGTCCGTGCCGGTCTTCGGGCTGTTCCTGCTGACCAGCGTCCGCACGCCGGGGCAACCGAATTGGCCAGTCCCGGCCTACCTGAGTGGGGCCGTTCTCGTCGCCATTTGGGTGAAGGAGCGGTGGGGAAACCGGTTCGTGCGGCGCTCGCTTTTCTGTGCCGTCGGCGTCGGCTTGGCATTCGGACTGGTGATGCGGTTCCCCGGAACGGTTCGCCCACTCCTCGCCCGGCTGGTGTCCGCCCCATCCGACGACCGGCCGGCCCCGGTGCGGCAGATCGACCCGACCGCCCGGCTGATGGGCTGGCGACACCTCGCCGAACGGGTGGACGCCGTGCGGGATCGGGTGACGGCGGAAACGGGAGAAGAGTCGCTTCTGGCGGGGATGACGTGGGTGATCCCCGGCGAACTCGGCTTCTACTGTCGGGGCAACCCAGAGGTGTTCACTTTCGGGGTGGCGCTGGCCGACCGGTTCAGCCAGTACGACGTGTGGCGGCCGAACCCGGTGTTCGACGCGCAAGCGTTCGCTGGCCGGACGTTCGTGTATGTCGGGGAAGCCATCCCCGAAGCCGCTTTCCGGCAGGTGGAACTTGCGGAAACGGTCGTCGCGCGGGACGATGGTGTCCCGGTGGCGAACTGGAAGATTTGGGTGTGTCGGGGGTTTCGAGGGTTTTTCCCGCCGGCTGATCGCGGCCACCCGATCCGGTACTAACGGCGATTTCCCCACAAGGATGTGCCCCGTGTCCAGCATGACGGTGACGTGCGAGAGTTGTGCGAACTCGTGGAAACTGACCGGCAACTGGTCGCCGCTCGTGCAGCAGATGATCGAGTCGCGGCCGTGCCCGAAATGCGGGGCGGACGCCCTGTGCTGCGTCGAAGCGGTGGCGGAGAAGCGGAAGAAGGGATTGCGGCGACGGGCGACCGCGCCGCGTGCCGTCGGGACGACGGCGAATCCGGCTTGACAGAGGTGCCGCGTTTCGGGCATTTACCGCCGTCCCCTCAGCTTCCGGAGGACGGCCGTGTCTCGCTTCTTCCTCGCCCTCGTCGCCTCGGTGTCCGGCATCGCCGCGTTCGCCGCCGACCCCGCGAAACCCGCCTCGACGCCGCCGGCCGTGCCCGCGTTCGACCTGACCTACCTGCCCGGTGCCGGGCCGAGCGGGTTCGTCGCCCTGCGGCCGGCCGCGCTCGCCGACCTCATCCCGGCGACGGCCGACGAGGTCCGGCAACTGATGAGCTACGGCCTCGGGCTGATGGGCGGGCAACCGAACGCGGCCGCGTTGCCCACGGCCGGCGAGTTGGAACAGGTGGTCCTGAAGCTGGATGTCCGCACGACCTACGACAAGTTCGCCCAGCCCGGCGGCCGCCCGCACACCTTCGGCCTGTGCTGCACCGGCGGGACGTTCCGCGCCGCCAAGAAGCTGGACTGGCTGGACCGGTTCGCCGAGTGGTTCCCGAAGGGCGAGCGGGCCGAGCACGCCGGGCGGACGTACTACCGCATCCCGATGACGTTCGGCGAGCAGGAGGTGACGATGGCCGCGTTCGCCCCCGACGACCGCACCGTCAGTGTGGACAGCGACGAGAACGTCCGCGCGCTGATGACGGCGGTGAAGGAGAAGAAGGCGGTCGTGACACCGCCGACCGGGTGGGCCGACGTGTCCGGCGACCTGATCGCCGCGTTCGTCGATTTGAAGGCGAAAACCGCGCTGGCCGGCCTACGGGAGTCGCACGAGACGAAGCTGTTCCGGCCGTTCGTCCGCTTCGAGGACGCGGTGGAATCGCTGGTGGTGGGCGTGCGGACTGGCGACGCCACCGCGATTCGCGCGACCCTGACCACGCGGAAGGGCGGCACGGCCGGCACGAAGGCGGTGAAAGAGCTGCTGGCCAAGGCGATCGCCGGGACGACGGCCGCGCTGAAGGACGACGCCGACGAGTTCACCCCGCTGGTCAAGTGGGCGGCCGCCGCCGTCGGCGGGGCGAAGGTCGAGACGACCGGCAAAACCGTGAGCGTGAAACTGACCGCACCCGGCGACGTGCGGAAGATGCTCGAGAGCCTGACGGGGCCGGTGGATTGATGGGCACGGGGAGTTCGGTCCCGGTCTGATGCGAACGCGGAGCGAGGTGCGGAACACCGCGAAGGACATCCGGTTGCTGGTGAACCACCTGCTGGTGCGGTACAAGCGGCTGACGGGCCGGGCCTCACTTCTCGTACACCGCGAGGACGTTCAGGTCGGCCCCGGCCTTCAGGGTGGCGACGATCCGGGCACCGTACCGGAACCCGCGCTGAATGAAGTTGTACCCGAACACGCCGGTGTCGAACGCGGTGCCGGCCACGAAGTGCAGGTGGACGGTCTGCTCCTCCTCGGTCGTGTCGGCCTTGACCGGGAGGCGGAAGTCGATCCAGCGAATGCGGCCGTCGCCCACCGCGTCCTCGAGCACCTTCATCGCCTTCCACGGGTCGAACCGGTCGAGGACGCCGAGCCAGATGTCTGACTGGACCTGAGACGCGGTCTTCGCGGTCGGAGCCGCCGTCGCATCGGGCTGTCCCGGCGGGGCGAGGGCGACGCGGAGATCTTGATACAGCAGTTTGATGCCGCCCTTGTCCAACTCGGCCGCCATCGGGATCAGCTTGGGGCCGCCGCCGCCCGCCGCCGCCGGCAGGTCGAGGACTACGAGGGCACGAGGCGACTTCTGATTCACCGCCGGGTCGAAGAGGGTCGCGCAATTCGCGCTTGTGACCGAAAGCAGTCGGTCGGGTTCGTACTGGAGGTAGGTGAACAGGAGCCGCTCGAGCTGGCGCTGCGGCGTGCGGATCGGCAGCCACTGCGTCTTGTGGTTGTCGGCGGTGCCCGTCTTGGACGCCGTCCCGACTTCGCCCCCCGCCTTCACTTCGCCCTTCATCCCGATGATGCGCTGAAAGAAACCGCCGCTGAACTCCAACTTCCCCTCCGCCGATCCCTTCGCGGTCAGCGTTGTCTCGCCCGACGCGGACACGGAAAACTCGGTCGCGCCTTCGAGCGAGGTCGGGCGCACGATGGCGTCGTACAGCCGCTCGATTTGCGCCGCGTCGATGAACAGCGGGGCGTCGGCAAGCCAGGCGAAGTCGAGGGGGGATTGCGTCGGCATGGATCACCGTAGGGGTCTGGAACGTCCGCCGGTCCCATTGTATGCCGGCTCGTCAAGTTCCGCGCACCCAAGCGACCCGACGCAGCAACGGGTCGAAGACCCCGCCGGTGAACCCGCCGGCGACCAGCGCCGGGGCGTGGGCGTCGTTCGCGGCCGGGTCCACCAACAGCCGCCGGAACCCCGTCGCCGCGAGCGCCGCGGCAATCGCGTTTCCCGCCTCCGCGCCGGCCGCGACGGTCGTCGCCGGTGCCAGGACGAACTCCCGGTAGCGGGCCAGCAAGTCGCGGCTGACGGCGACGGCGGCTTGGGCGTCCGGCATCAGCGGGCTGGCGCGATGCAGGCACCCCCGGCAGCCGTCCACGCACACCGACGCGGCGAGCCGGTAGACCTGGTCCGCCAGCCGCGCCCGCGCGCCGAGTTCTTTCGGCCCGGCCGTCGCCAACTGTCGATACGCCGCGTGCAACTCCGCCAGCGCGACGGTCGTGGGGTCGGCCGATTCCGCCCGCCGCACCGCCTCGCTCACCAACTCCCAGGCACTCGGTCGGCGGTTCAGGGTTTGCGTCAGGTGGTCCCGCACGGCCCGGATCTCGCGGTGCAGCGCGTACACCGCGAAGCGGCGATGGCCCGCCGACTCCTCCTGGAACAGCACCCGCCCCAAGAGTTGCCGGTGGACGGGAGCCACCGCGTCGGTGCCGGTCAGTTCGCGGGCGATCCGGGGCATCGTGTCCGGGTCGCGCGGGTCGAGGGTGCGCCACCCGGCGTGGCGCGCCTCGTTCTCGAAGAGCTGGTCGAGCAGGGCGTCCTCGGCCGCATACGGGCAGTCGCCGAGTCCGCCCCGCAGCCACTCGCCGAGCGCCGCGCCGAGGTGGTCGCGGAACGTCCGGGTCGTGCCGTCGCCGTGGTCCCCGCTCTCGAAGACGCTCAAGGTCGTGTCGCGGACGCCGGGGAACTGGACCGGCAGTCGGGCGTGGCCCAGCACCTGGCGCTCGTCGCCCCGGCCGTGGATGACGAACAGCGCGTGCAGTTCCAGCAGCAGGCCGTGGAGGACCAGCGACCGCAGGTAGTCGCGGAACGGGCCGGCGTCCCGGACCTCCGCGACGGCGGTCTCGAGGAACGCGCCGAACGCCGGCGTCGCCGCCGCCGCGAGGTAGTCCGTCAGCCGCGTCGGGGTCAGCAGGGGATGACACGCCAGCGCCGCGGAATGGACATCCGTCAGCAGCGCGGAGAACTCCGCCGGGTCGAAGTCGTCCACCAGCGCGGCCAGGCGCGGGCGGAACGCGGGGCCGCTGGCGGCGACGATCAGGTCCGCGACCGGCCCGGCGGCGTAGCCCGTCAGCCCGGCGGCCTGGATGCGCGCGACCAGCAGGTAGCGGAAGAACTGCCCGTGCAGCCACCGCGCGCGCGGGCCGTCGCGCTCGAGTTCCGCGGCCGCGCCGTCGAGGAACTCGTCCAGCGCGGCGGGGTCCGGGGCGAGTTGCACGCCCTCCGCGTCGATCGTGTACCCGTACAGCTGCGGGCGGGTGCCGGTGCGGTCCGTGAACGCGAACGACCAGGACACCTCCCCGCCGTCCGCGTCGTCCAGGCGGAGCGACACTTCGCCGCCCCAGAACGCCCGCGCCACCCGCAGCCCGGTGTCGGCGGCGGCCGTCGGCCCGCCGGTGAAGAAGCGGAGGTGGCCGGCGAGTCGGGCCAGCCCGCCGGTCCGCCGCACGTCGGCCATCGCCTCGGTGGCGCGGAGCAGCGGGAAGCCGAGCAGCCGCCCGCCGCTCCGGTGGTGGACCGGCACGCAGCCGGCGGGCGGCGCGTTCGGGTCGCCCCGCCGCAGTTCGCGGGCGGCGGCATCCCAGTACCAGTTCGCCGCCCACCCGCCGTCGGTGAACCGGCCGAGACGTTCCAGCGTCAACTCCACCGGCCGCACCATTTCCAGCGGCAGGAGGCCCGCGCGCAACCGGCCGGGCACGTCGGCCGGCAACCCGTCGCGGATGAGGGCGTCGATGCCGGCGTCGGTGTTCCCCGCGTCCCGCACTTGCTCGGCGGACAGCAGCGGCTCCGTCCGGACGGACTCGAAGGCCGCGTCGGGGAGCATCCGCGCGTGCGCGGCCGGGTTCGGCGGGACCAGCCAGTGGGCCGACCGCTCGCCGTACCGCCGGGTGGCGTGCCCCGGCGCGCACTGGCCGAACGCGAGGGACACGTCCTCGGTCGCCTCGTCCGCGCGCCCGTCGTCGGGGTCGAACCGCACCACCAGTTGCGGCAGGTTGATGGCGTCGAACAGCCTCTGCGGCACCCACGGCAGGAACTTCCGCCACCGGCGGTTCGGCCGGACCACCTTGTCCGCGACCGCCGCCACGCCCGCCCGCCGCTCGGCGTTCGCCCGCGCCCACAAGTGTCCGACGTGCCGCACGCCGAGGCCGGATTCCCACCCCGCGCCGAGAGCGAGGTCCAGGAGCCGCGTCGCGTCCGCACTCGCCGCCGCCAGCATCGCCGTCATGCGCGGCAGGTCGGCGACCCCGGCGGCCGGGAAATCCGTGCCCGTCCGCACGCAGTGCCGGGCGAGCGCGTCGAGGAGCGCGGCCACCGCCTGACCGCGCCGGACGAAGAAGTTCTCCGCGTTCAGCGGCACCTCGAAGCCGCCCGTGCCGAGCATCTGGTCCGGGTGGCGGAAGTACCAACTGTCGCGCGGCGAGTAGAGCGAGAGCGTCACCCCGGTGACCGGCCGGTCGTCGGCCCCGCGGCCGCCCCGCCCCTTCCGCTGCACGAAGCTGGCCGGGTTCGCCGGCGCGTAGTGCTGGTAGACGAGGATCATCTCCGGGTCGTCGAACCCGACTTCCAGCGACGACGTGGCGAACACGAGGTCGTTCCCGCGCATCATCCGATCCACCCGCCCGCCGGTGCCGGAGTAGACCGGCCGGGGCATCACCCGGAGGGGCTGACCGGGCCGGTAGCCGACGGGGCGGCCGCCGGCCGACGCGGCGACCTGACACCGGTCGTTCGGCCCGTCCCCCGATTCGGCCGCGAAGAACCAGCACTCGCCTCGGTCGAACAGGTCGCACGCGGCGGGGGCGCGGCAGCAACTCCGCCGCGGCCGCCCCGTAATCGGGTGGGGCGGGAACTGGCGCGTCCGCAGCGCCGCCAGCGGCGGGTGGCCGCCGCCGCCTTCCTCCGCATCGCGGTAGTCGTCCAGCAGCCGCTTGAGGCTGTCGATCGAATCGAAGAAGACGAGGCCGCGATAGCCGCCCCGGTCGCCCGGTCGCCGCCTCATGCCGTGGGCCAGCACCATCAGCGTCTGAATGGTCGCCGACTCCCCCGCCACCGGCACGCCCCGCGACTCGATCTCCGGCTGGACGAAGTAGAAGTACTCCCGGCCGCGCGGGTTCGGCCGCCGCTCTCCGGCCGTGGGGGTGATCTCCGCGACGGCGGCGCGGCCGGTCAGTTGCCCCCAAACCAGCGCCGGCTTGCCGAGCGTCGCGCTCATCCCGATGGCCAGCGGCCGGCGGGTGTCGTTCCGGTTCTGCCGGGCGTTCAGCTCGCACCGGGCCAACAGCCGCCGCAGCGCGAACCCGACCTGCGCCCCGTGGACGTGCGAGTACAGATGAATCTCGTCCGCCAGCACCGCCCGCGGGCCGGGCACCGCCGGGTCGTCGCCGAAGAGCCGCCCGGCGTCCGGGTCGTGCAGCCACTGGTGGACCGACTCGGTGACGGGCAGGAAGAAGTCCGGCGGTCGCCGCTGCATCGCTTCCTTCGTGCCGACCCAGCCGCCGTACCGCCACCCGCACGCCTCGCACGTCAGCCGGTCGGCCCCGTCCCCGCCGCCCCTCCAGTCGAGCCGAAGGGGGCCGCCGCACGCCGCCTCCGGACACGCGAACAGGGGAAACTGGTGGCCACCTCCGTCGGGCGTCGCCGGCCACAGTTTCGCCAGCTCGCCGGCCTTGGCGAGGTACGCCGGGTTCAGCGTCTTCGGCACGTCCTTCGTCTGCACGCCGAGCGTCAGGAGGGGCATTCCCGGCCGGGCGGCGAGCGCCGCGAGGTAGCCGACCAGCCGCTGCGCCTGGTTGCACGCGAGCCGGACGCGCGGGTACACGAACACCGCCTTCGCGCCGGCGCGGCCGCTCAACCGGTCGGTCGCGGCCCCGACGATCAGCGGCAGCACGGCCGCCTCGGTCTTGCCCGCGCCGGTGTCGGCGGTGACGGCGAAGGCGTCGTCCGCCGCGAGTCCGAAGTACGCCGGAAGCAGCCGTTCCAGCCCGCGCTCCTGGAAGCCGGCGAGGCACACCGGCCGGTCCGGCGCGACGTGCCAGACCGCACGGAGCATCGGCTCGACAGCCGCGAGGACGGCGGCCGCGTGTGGAATCGTCGCGGTCGTCGCGGTCAGCCGCGCGACGACCGGCAGCAACTCCGCGTCGCGGGCCGGCTTGTTCCGGTTCAGCGTCCGCACCTGAATCGCCCGGATGAGGAACGGCCGGTCGTCCGCGTCCCCGACGCGAAACCGCTGCTTGACGAACCGCACCGCGCGGGCCAGCTCGGCCATGCGGCTGCGAACCGTCCCGCGACCCAGCGCCAGCAAATAGTGGTGTGCCCCCAGCACGGCCAGCGAGGCCCGGATTTCGGCCTCGGATCGGTCCAGCTTCGCCGCGAGGAACGCCGCCGCGAGGGCCGTCTCGTACCCGCCGAAGTTGATCCGCGCCGCCTCCTCGTCCTCCAGCGCGTTCAGCACCTCGAAGTCGGCGTCGGTCGGATCGGCGGCCACGTCCGGTAGTGGTTCGCGTTGCGGCGAAGGGTCGGGCGCGAACCGTTCGGCCAAATCGAACCGCTCGTACTCCTTGCCGTCGCGCGCGCGGTGCGTCTCGAACCGGCACACGCCTTCGGCGACGAGCGTCTCGGCCACACCCCGGAAGATGTCCGTCCCGTCCCGGTCGAACCAGACGAACCGCCCGCGGACGAACCGGTAAATGGCGAACGGGTTGCCGCCGCGCGCGGCGGCGATCATGTCCGCGATCACACGCCGGACGGTCGCCAAGTCGCACGGGTGCGCGGGCCGCACTTCGGGTCGCGGCATCCAGACCAGAAACGGCCGGTCGGTGGTCGCGTTCGTCCGCGGCACGGCCTTCAAGTGGCCGAGGGCGACGAGGGTCCGCAGCTCGTCGAACGCCGGTCGGCGGCCGAGGTCGGCCGCGATCTGCCCGTCGGTCGCGGTGGACCACCCGGTGCGGGCGACGGCGGCGCGAACGGCCGCGAGGACGCCGGCGAGCGGCGGGGGGAGTTCCGGTGCGGTGTCGGCCGGTGGAGGGGTCACGGCGAGTTTTCTATCGGCCGGGTCGGGATCGGGAACGTGACACCCTGTACATATAACTTCAGTTTTTGAGTCTGTCAACTAAAAAAGTGTAAATTGTTTCATTATTTTACCGTGCAGTAAACTGGCGACGTGCCCGAACGGGTTGTCCGTCACGGGCGTTCGCCGAGACTGCGGCCGACTTCCAGCAGCTTCTTGAAGGTCGGCCGTAGGTGTTCCTTGCCGCCGGCGTACATGTCGTCCACGAACTGCGCGGCGCACGCCGGGGGTGTACGTCGAAGGCCGACGGCGGCACTGATGGAGGGCGGGCTTCTCGACCATGACCGGGCATCCGAGCGGAGGCGGAAATACCGGCGCGATCGGCAAAACCGACCGTTGGGCCTGAGCCGCAGGGACAAGACCGAAAGAATGAGGAGGGACGCGGATGACGCGGATTTCAGCGCGGATGAAGAGGATCAGAAGGAAGAGATTGTGTTGGGGTTCATCCTCCCAAATCTCGTCCCGTCTTCATCCCGTTATCCGCGTCCCTCTTCACTTGGCTGTTTACCCCCCGGCCTCACTTCACTCGATCCGGCTGCCGGGTGCCCTTCCCCACTCGCTTCGTCAGCGCGTCGCCCAACTCAATCTTTGCGGCCTCGGCGTGGTCCAGCAGCTCCTTCACCACCTCCGGGTGGTCCTTAGACACGTCCTTCGTCTCGCCGAGGTCCGCGTCCAGGTCGTAGAGCGTCTGTTCCAACTTGACCTGCTTGTATCCGGCCGGTTGGCCGTCCTTGCCAGCCGCGCGGTCCTCGATCATCCGGCATGTGTGCGGCAGCATCAGCTTCCACTTGCCGCTGCGGATCGCCTGCAATTCGTCGGTGCCGTAGTAGTGCCAGTACGCCGCCCGCGGGGACTTCGCGCCCTTCTCGCCGGCGAACAGCGGCCAGGCGTCCTTGCCGTCGATGGGCAACTTCGGCAGGTCCGCGCCGATCAACTTCGCCACCGTCGGCAGCACGTCGATGGTCATCAGCGGTTCCGGCTGCACCGTGCCCGCCGGGATCTTCCCCGGCCACCGCGCCACGCACGGCACGCGGATGCCGCCCTCCCACACGCTGCCCTTGCCCTCTCGGAGCGGCCCCTTCGTGCCGGCGTGGTTGCCGTAGCTCAGCCACGGGCCGTTGTCGCTGGTGAAGAGGACGAGCGTGTCGCGGTCGAGGTCGTGCTTCTTCAGCGCCGCCAAGATTTCCCCGACCGACCAGTCGATCTCCTGGATCACGTCGCCGTATGCCCCCTGCTTCGACGACCCCTTGAATTTCTCGGACGCGAACAGTGGGACGTGCGGCATACTGTGCGCGACGTACAGGAAGAACGGCTTCGCCTTGTTCTCGCCGATGAACGCGACGGCCCGCTCGGTGTACCGGCTGGTCAGTGTCGCCTGAACCTCGGCGGTCACGTCGGCGATGAGAACCTTCTCGCCGTCGAACAGCGGCAGTGTCGGGTAACTGCCGGCCTTGGCGACCGGGTGGTGCGGCCACATGTCGTTCGAGTACGGCAGGCCGAGGTAGCTGTCGAACCCGCGCTTGGTGGGCAGGAACTGCGGGCGGTGGCCGAGGTGCCACTTGCCGGCCATGCCGGTGGCGTAGCCCTTCGATTTGCAGACCTGGGCGAGGGTGGTTTCGGTCGCCGCGAGGCCGTGGTTGGCGTTCGGACCGAGCGCGCCGTGGATGCCGAGGCGGTTGGCGTAGCACCCCGTCAGCAGCGACGCCCGCGACGCCGAGCAGACCGGCTGCGACACCAGGAAGCTGGTGAACCGCACGCCGTCCTTGGCCAGCGAATCCAGGTGCGGCGTCTTCCACCCCGTCGCTCCGTAGCTGCCGAGGTCGGCGTACCCGAGGTCGTCGGCGAACACGACGACGACGTTCGGCGGCCGATCCGCGGCGGCGGCGGACGAGGTGAGCAAAGCGAGGAGGATAAAGGAGCGCATGGCGGAGACTCCGGGGAGGGAAGTAGGAATGTTCCCGCGCGGCGGGAGGGGAAGCAATGTCCGTTTCTGACTTGATCGGGAGAAACGCGACGGTAATACTAAACAGCCAACACGTGTATTGCGAGGTAGGTACGGAACCGCACTACAGCTTGAATAGAGAAGCAGATTGCCGGGTTTGAAGCGATGCGGTCGTGTACGGCAGCCGTCGTCGGCGTTGACCGTGTCGCCGCCGCGAGTGCGCGCGGGGAATCGCTCACGCGGCCTTACGGAGGCGGACGTTCGGGACGTGCTCCTCGCCGGGGTGCTGGCAGTGGTCGCGGTGCGCGCAGAAGTTGGAGCGGTACAGCTGTGCGAGGGCGTAGTGGTTCCGCAGGACGAGCAGGTTCTCGGCGTTCTCGTGTTCGGCCTGGTTCGTGAAGTTGAAGCTGCCCGTCAGCACCGTCCGCCCGTCCACTACGATCACCTTGTTGTGCGCGATGGCGTGGCACGAATCGACCAGCACCTCCAGGCCGTGGGCGGTCAGGTCGCCGAGTTCGGTGTGCGTCTCCCGCTCGTTCGACTTGTCCAGCAGCACCACCACCGTCACCCCCCGGCCGGCGGCCGCGATGAGCGCGTTGGCGATCACCTTCGACGTGAACGAGTACGCCTGCACCAGCACTTCCGACCGCGCGTCGGCGACGTGGGCCACCACCGCCTCGGTGCAGCCGCCCTTCGGCGAGAAGTGCGTGGCGATCAGGATTTCACCCCGCCAGTACCGCTCCCAGGCGGCGACGACCACGTCCACCAGGTGCGCCAGCATCAGCCCGCCGGCGACGCCGCCCATCACGTACCAACTCCACTCCGGTAAGCCGAACATGACGACGCCCCCCGATTCTGTTCCGCGAATTGCCGGGACGTTAGCGTGGCGGCGGAGTCGCGTCGAGGGGAAGTTGACCCGTGGCCAGGGCTACTCAGCGGTTGAGGTTGGCGGAGTCGGGCGACTGAGGTATCGGGTTGTCTCCGCACCCGGAGGCCGCCCATGCCCGCCCTGTCCCTGC
>JAYTTN010000788.1:0-3318 GCA_043745295.1 Fimbriiglobus sp.
CCGGTTGCTGCGCAACCGACCTCTCCCCAGCGGGGAGAGGTGGAAAACCACCACGCGCGTCACTCGTTTCTGGGATGGATTCCGCCATGTCGTCGCCCGCCGTGCTGCTGGTGGCCCCGCCGGGCGCGGCGGTGCCGGATGTCGTCGGCCCGCTCGCCGACGCCGGGTTCGTCGCGCACCGGTTCGGCGACCCGCAATCGCCGCTCCCGGCCGCGTTCGTCGTGCTCGCCGACGCGGTGGACGACCCCATCCCGTTCACCCGCCGCCTGCGGGCGTCGGAACCGGTGGCCCCCATTCTCTGGCTGCTGTCGAAGGACACCGCCCACCTCGCCCCGACGGGCCTCGACGCCGGCGCGGACGCCTGCCTGCTCCGCCCCGCGAACGGCCCGCTGCTGGTCGCGCAGCTCCGCGCCTTGCTCCGCGCGCGCACCGTCACGGCCACCGCCGACGAACTGCGGGATTTGACCGGCCGGTTGCAGCGCCTGTACGAGCAGACCGAACAGGACGCGGAGTTGGCGAAGCGGCTGGCGGACATCCTGCCGAAAGCGGTGCCGGCCTCCGCCGATTGGCGCTACGGGGTCGTGTGCGGTGGCGGCGTGGATGCGGTGCCACGGGTCGGCGGTCAAGCCGTGATCCTGATCGACGTGGCCGGACTCGGCACGGTCGGCGGAGCGGTCGCCGCCAGCGCCATCAGCCGCGCGCTGGCCCGCGAACTCGCCGACCGCGACCCGGCGGCCGCGCTGACGGCCGTCAACGGCGCTCTGCGAACCGTCGGCCTGCCCGAGTCGGCGGTGGTGTCGGCGACCGCGGCCGCGTTCGCCGCCGGTTCCGGTCGGGTGCGGGTGGCGACCGCCGGGTTCCCCGCGCCGGTGCTGGTCCGCCCCGACGCGCCGGCCGAGGTGTGGGTCGGCAGCGGCCTATTCCTGGGGGCGGGCGAGACGGAGTACGCGGAGATGGTCGCCGACCTCGCCCCCGGCGAGAAGTTGATCCTGCTCGGTCGCGGGGCCGCCGACCGCCGGCCGGACGTGCGGGAGGTCGCCGACGCCCACCGCCACTTGCCCGCGCAACCGCTGGCCGACGCGATCGCGGCCGAGTTGGGCGACGCGGCCGTCGCGCTGGTGGTGGCCGAGCGGCGGGATTGGTGATACCGTGGCGGGACGGCCCTTTCCCACCCGGAGGCACGCCCGTGCTTCGCACCCTCGTCCTTTCGGCCCTCGTCGCCGCGTCCGCTCCCGCCTTCGCCGACGACAAGCCGGCCTTCTTCTTCAAGCCGAACGACCGCGTCGTCTTCCTCGGCGACAGCATCACCGAGCAGTACCAGTACTCGACGTACCTGGAACTCTACCTGACGACTCGTTTCCCGACTGGCAACATGACGTTCGTCAACGCCGGCATCGGCGGGGACACGGCGCACGGCGGCGCGGGCCGCTTCCAGTCGCACGTCCTGGACGAGAAGCCGACGGCGATCACCATCAACTTCGGCATGAACGACGCCGGGTACGGCAAGTTCAACCCGGCCGCGAACAAGGTGTACGTCGAGAAGACGGCCGCCATGCTGGAGGCGGCGAAGAAGGCCGGCGCGCGGGTGGCCCTGTGCAGCCCGAACGCGGTGGACCGCCGGGTGAAGCCGGAGTTCAAGCTGTACGTCGAGACGCAGAAGGAGTTCTACGCGCCGCTGAAGGAACTCGCCGCCAAGCACGGCGAGTCGTTCGCCGACCAGTACGCCGTCACCCGCGCGGCCCTGGAGGCGATGGAGAAGGACGACCCGACGGCGAAGGTCGCCAAGCCGTTCGGCGACGGGTTCCACACGTCGCCTCCCGGCGGGTTGCTCATGGCCCACGCCATCCTGACGGAATTGAAAGCCCCGGCCGAGGTGTCGAACGTGGTCATCGAATTGGGCAAGGAAACGAAGGCCACGAACGCCACCGTGGAGAAGTTGGAAGCGAACGAGAAGACGGTGGGCTTCACCCGCATCGATGCCGCGCTCCCGCTGCCGATCCAGAACGACTGGCGGTCGATGCTGCCGTACACGAACCGACTGAAGGACTTGAACTACTACGGTTTGACGGTGAAAGGCCTCGCGGGCGGGGACGACATCAAGTACGAGGTGCGGATCGACGGCACGTTGGTGGCCACCCACTCCGCGAAGGAACTGGCCGCCGGCGTGAACCTCGGCAACGCCGCGGCCGGCCCGCTGTTCGACCAGGGCAACGCCGTGTTCCAGGCGATCCAGAAGAAGAACGACCTCGTCGGGCAGCGGTTCTTCGGCGTGGTGCGGTTCACCGCCCCGGACTGGCTCGCGGACCTGAACGGGGCCATCGCCGAGCGGAAGCCGAAGGAGCTGGCCAAGCGGATGAAGGCGATCGACGCCGCGCAAGCCGAGGTGTACAAGCTGGCGAAGCCGAAGCCGCATGCGTTCACGATCACCGCGAAATGAACCCCACCCTCGCCGTCACCGCCGACCGCAACACCCTCCGCCTGTCGGACACGATCGCCGTGACCGTCGCGGTGGAGGGGGTCGCGCCGCTCCGCGTGGAGGTGCCGAAAGACCTGCTGACGGGCGCGTCGGCCGACATCTGGCGGGTGGACCCGGCGGGCGCGGCGAGGACCGACGCCCTGCCGGACGGCCGCGAGCGGTGGACGCAGCAGTACAAGTGTTCGCCCTTCCAGCCGGGGGCCGGGCTGCCGCTCGAGTTCGCGCCGTTCCGGGTGAAGGCGGGGCCGGCGGTGGAGGCCGCGGCCCTCAGTGACAAGCCGCTGTCATTCACCGTGACGACTGACCTGCTGGGGGCGAAGGCGGAGGACGCGCGGCCGGCGACGGGGGTCGAAGAACTGCCGCCCCCGCCGGTTTCGCCCGTCGGTTTGCCGGCGGTCTGGGCCATCGCGGTCGGCGGGCTGCTGCTGGTGGCCGCCGCCGTGTTCGCCACCGTCCGCCGGCGCAAGCGCGTGCCGGAGGTGCCGCCGACCGCGGAAGCCCTCGCCGCACTGGACGCGGCGAGCACTCCGCCGCCGGAGCGCGTGGCGGAAGTCGTGCGGCGGTTCCTCCGTCGGCGGTTCGGGTTGCCGACCGACCCGGTCACGACCCCGGAACTGCTGGCCCTCGTCCGCGAGCGGACGGACTGGCCGGCCGAGCGGGTCGCGGACCTCGATGCGATCCTGTCCGCCTGCGACGTGGCCAAGTTCGCCGACGGCTCTCCGGACATGAAAGCCGCCACCGCGACCCGCGACGCGGCGCGGGCCTGGGTGACGGCGGTCGGCTGATCGGCGGGTCACTTGAAGGGAACAAGAACGCGGCCGCGGCCGGTATCCGCGGAGGTC
>JAYTTN010000789.1:0-12394 GCA_043745295.1 Fimbriiglobus sp.
CGGCGATGACAACACGCTGTCATCGCCGCGACCGACGGGAGCAGGCCTGTTCAATCACCGCCCGCACCAACTCCTCCGGCACGTCCGGCACCAGTTCGACTTCACCCAGTCGCGTCGGCAGCACGAACCGCAGCGTCCCCGCGACGGCCTTCTTGTCCCGCCGCATGACGGCGATCAGGTCATTGACCGGCCACTCCGGATTCGCCGTCACCGGCAGACCCAGCGCGGCCAGCAACTTCACCTGCCGGTCGGTCACGTCGGCCGGGACGCGGCCCAACTTCTCCGCCAGCCGCGAGGCGCACACCATGCCCGCCGCCACCGCCTCGCCGTGCAGCCACGCCCCGTACCCGGCCACCGTCTCGAAGGCGTGCGCGAACGTGTGCCCGTAGTTCAGCTTCGCCCGCAGGCCGGTCTCCTCCCGCTCGTCCTTCTCGACGACATCCGCCTTCAGCCGGCACGACCGCGCGACGACGTGCCGCACCGCCGCCGGGTCGCGGGCCAGGATCGGCCCCACGTTCGCTTCGAGGAACGCGAAGAACTCGGCGTCCAGGATGACGCCGTACTTCACCACTTCGCCCAGCCCGCTGAGGTATTCCCGCTTCGGCAGCGAGTCCAGGACAGCCGGGTCGATCCAGACGCCGACCGGCTGGTGGAACGCGCCGATCAGGTTCTTCCCGCCGGGGTGGTTGATGCCGACCTTCCCGCCGACGGACGAATCGACCATCGAAAGCAGTGTGGTGGGCACCATGAACAGTGGCAAGCCGCGGTTGTAGGTGGCAGCCACGAACCCGGCCAAGTCGCCGACCACGCCGCCGCCGACGGCGACGATCAGCGTGTTGCGGTCGGCGTTCACCTCGGCCAGCCGGTCGTACAGGGTCGCGGCGTGCGCCAGCGATTTCGTCCCCTCGCCGGGCGGCACGGTGACCTGCCAGGTGCGTATCCCGCCCGCCGTCAGCGCGGCCACGACCGCGTCGGACACGGGCCGCACGTTCGGGTCGGTGACGACGACGGCGGTGGTGGCTCGGGCCGCGCGGCTTTTGACGAAGGCCCCGAAGTCGTCGCCCGCGTCGCCGAGTGCGATGGGGTACGAGCGCGGGCCGAGATCGACGGTGACGATTTCCATCCCGGCATTGGAGCGGCCGGCGGCCGGTTCGGACAGGGGGCGCTACTTCTTCACCCGCCGCAGCTCGCTGTACTCGACGGTCTGCCCCGGCTGCGCGGCCGGCGGCAGTATCCCGTCTTTCCCGACGGCCGCGATCTTCAGCGTGTCACCGTCCAGTTCGTACACCCCCCGCCACGTCCCCCACGGGCAAACCCACAGGTACGTCTTCGGCATCCCCTTCGGGTCGAGCGAGTACTTCACCGGGTGACGGCTCTTGTCCTGGTGGACGATGACGCAGACGCCGTCCTTCTCGAACTCGTAGAGAATGCCGATGCCAGCCTGGTTCGGCTTGTCGTGGTGGATGCTGACGACGATCTCCCAGGTGCCGAGGATGGCCTCGCCGTCGGTCTTCACCGGCTTGAAGTCCTTCGGCACGGGAGCCGCCAGCAGCAGCGGCATGGCGAGCAACATTGAAGTCATCGGCCAACCTCCGGGGTCACTTGACCCGCGTGAACGAATACACCACAGTGTTCCGTCCGCCCGTGGTGTCCTTCGGCCGAGCGTTCACCTGGCCGATGCAGATAGTCAGCCTGTCGCCCTTGATCTCGTAAATGCCCATCCGGTTGTCACTTTGGGCGAACGCGAATTCTTTCGGCGATGCGGTCGGGTCGGTCTTGATCGGGAGGGCGCTGCCAATCCCGCCGTTTGGGTTCTCCACGGTCAGTGAGTCGCCTTCAATCCGCCAACTCGATTTCTGGAATGGACTGGGCCGGCCATGCACATCCACACCGACGAGTTCCCACAGGGCGTCCAATCGCTCCGTCGCTTTCTTGAAGTCCTTCGGCACCGGTGCGGCGGCGATTAGCGGCACGATCAAAAGGATCGCGGTCATCGGGGTCGCTCCTGGATCCGCTTGAGGACACTGTAGTTGACGTTGCCGGCGGGGGCGACGGCGTCGGGGGCGGCGGCCTTCTGCGTCTCCGGGAAGACCATGATCAGGTCGTCGCCGGTCAACTGATACACCCCGTTCCACTGCCCCCACGGGCAGTCCCACAGGAACCGCTTCGGCTTGCCGGTCGGGTCAAGGGTGCATTTCAAGGCGCTCGTGCGCCCTTCCTTGTGCAGGATGACGCACCCGCCGTCGGCGGCGAACCGGTATCGCAGGCCGACGGTCGTCGGGTCGGGCTTGGCGGCGCGGCTGTACTCGACGATCTCCCAGGTGCCGACGACCGCCTGGGCGTCGGTCTTGGCCGGCTTGAAGTCCTTCGGCACCGGCGCGGCGAGAAGCAGCGGCACGGCCAACAGCAACGGCGTCATCGACGGTCCTCCGGGATCGGTGTCACTTGTTCGGCTCGACCCGCGCGAACGTCAGCTTCCTGACGCCCAGCCCGCCTTCCAGGTTCGACGGCCGGGCACCGTTCGACGGGCCGAGGCACACGGTCAAGGTGTCGCCTTTCAACTGGCAGACGCCGAGCCGGGCACCCAGGTCGAACGTGTGCGGCGTGGTCGCCGGGTCGAAGTGGATCGGACCCCGCGCCCGCGCTGCCTGACCGGGCACCCGGATGGTCAGCCCCGCGCCCTCGCACTGCCAGGTCATTTTCTCGGCGGCGAGGATGATGTCATCCGTCTGATCGGCCGTCAGCCGCCACGCGCCGTCGAGCGCCGGGGCCTCGGCCTTCTTGAAGTCCTTCGGCACCGGCGCGGCGAGGAGCAGCGGCAGCGCGAGAAGCAACGGTGTCATCGGCGGTCCTCCAGTCGAATTTATTTGGACCGAAAACCCCACCCCCCGGCCCCCTCCCCGTTCCGGAGAGGGGGTGTTCAAAAGGATATCGCGATCAAAGTCGCGCTCGGGAATTCGCCAACCCACGAGGTTCCTCAGGAACGTTTCCCGCTTGAACACCCCCTCTCCGGAACGGGGAGGGGGCCGGGGGGTGGGGTCTCGTACAAGCATTGTCCCCGGACAGGTGATTCGCCCGTTGCTGGCGCGGCGGGCCAACACGACCGTCACTTGTCCTTCGCGCGGGTGAAGTTGTAGCGGATCACGTTCGGCCCGCCGGCGGCGTCGGCCGGGCGGACGCCCTGCTGCTGGCTGAGGCAAATGGTCAGGGTGTCGGCCGTGATCTCGTAAACGCCGAGCTGGTTGCCGTTGTTGGCGAACTGGAACTCCTTCGGCGACGCTTTCGGGTCGGTCTTGATCGGCTGCGGGACGGCCGCGCGGCCGTTCGGGTACTCGATGGTCAGCGACTCGCCGTCGAACTTCCAGACCGAGTTCTGGTTGCCGCCGAGCTGGCGACCCTGAAACTCGATGCCCGTACACTGCCACGCGCCGTCCAGCTTCGGCGACTCCTTCTTGAAGTCCTTCGGGATCGGCGCGGCGGCGATCAGCGGGATCGTCAGCAGCAGGGCGGTCATCGGCGGTCCTCCGTGGGGACGGGGTTACTTGTCCTTGACTCGGGCGAACGTGTGCTTCTGGACGCCCGGCCCGCCGTCCAGGTTGCTCGGCCGCTCGGCATCGAGGCCGAGGGCCAGGCAGACGGTGAGCGTGTCGCCGTCCACCGCGAACACGCCGAGGCGGGTGGTGCCGCTGGCCTGGATGTAGTCGAGTTCCGCCGGCGACTTCTTCGGGTCGGTCTTCAGTTTCACCTTCATGGTCAGCAGCCCCGGACCACCTTTGCCGCCGCCTTTCCCGCCGGCCTCCCTCGTGATGGTCAGGTTCCCGCCCTCGATCGTCCACGTCTGGTTGAGGATGATCGGGGACTTGCTCTCCCGGCCGTTCAACTCGTAGGCCGTCACCTTCCACTTCCCGTCCTGCTTCGCCGTCTTGACGAAGTCCTTCGGCACCGGCGCGGCGTGGCCGACGGCGGCGAACGCGGCGGCGATCAGGAGGGTGCGGACCATGACGGCACGTCGGGGGCGGGAGGCGGGCGGGCGAGTACGGAAATCTTATCCCACGGCGGCGGCGAACGGAACCGGGAATCCGGGCGGAGTGCGGGGAGGGATTCCGGCGGTCGGAGGAAGAGACCCCACCCCCCGGCCCCCTCCCCATGAATGGAGAGGGGGTGTTCAAGCGGGTCACGTTGCCGAGGGGCGGCATCAGTCTTCGAGTTGCCTGCGGAGAAATCCGAACCGCGCTGTCCCGTTGAACACCCCCTCTCCGGAACGGGGAGGGGGCCGGGGGGTGGGGTTCTGTCGTCGTCCCCCGCATCCGGGAAGTGCAGCACCGTTCGGTTGAACTGCGGCTCCAACTCCGGGGCGGGACCGACCCATCGCGACACGCCGGGCGGGTTGACGAACTGCGGCACGGGCGGCAAGCTGGCCGACGGCGCGGGTTTCGGCGGCGCGCACGGCGTATCGTCGCCGTCGTCCGGCCACTCGTACACCGAATCCAGCGACCACTTGCCCCGCATCCGGTCCTTTTCCTGCTTCAGGACGGCCATCGCGGCGCGGAACCGGTCGCCCGGACAGCGGGCGCGCATCGTCCGCCGCCGCCCCTGCGCGATGCGGAGCAGGCAGTCGATGTCAACGGGCGCGGGCGGGAAGGTGGGCATGGCAGACACCCGGAGTGGTGGTCACGCGGATACTATACTCAGGAAGTGAACAAAAGTCAAAACCGGCGGAAAGATTGTCCAGAGCCGGGGAGGGCCGTTCCGTCACTGATACCGAACTTCGCTGATCCGCAACCATCGTCGGTCGGTGTCTTTCCACCTCTTCCCGCCGGGGAGAGGTCGGTTGCGACGCAACCGGGTGAGGGGTCTTGCGCTTCGAAACGCCGGACAAAACCCCTCACCCGGCAACTGCGTTGCCGACCTCTCCCCGTTGGGTGCTTTGTTGCGATCCGTCTTCCGGCCTGAAGGGCCGGTTCCTCCAGCCCAGGCCGTGAGGCCTGGGTTTCCGACCGTTCCCATTCCTCGGCCCTGAAAGGGCCGTTCGTGGCGCGCGCGTGAACGGCCCTTTCAGGGCCGGGCCATTTTCCCGACCCGTACCCAGGCCTCACGGCCTGGGCTGGAGGAACCGGCCCTTCAGGCCGGAAGAATCGACCCGCCCGAACTTCGCAACAAAGCACCCGGCGGGGAGAGGTGTGAAGGCACTCCCTCGCCACGGTCACGGATCAATAGGATTCGGTATGACGGGGACGGACGAACGTTCCTCGCGGTTCGTTTTCGCGGCCGGATGAGTTCGCGCCTCCGAGTGACTCTCGCCCATGAAACGCCTGGGGTGGCCGCTGCTGATCCTCGCCATCTGCCTGCCGGTGGCGCTGCTGGCGCTGGACGTGCCGCTGCCCGGCGTGTCGTCCGGGGCGGCCCGCGCGCGGCCGCTGGCGGTGCCCGACGGCGACCGCGAGCTGGCCTACCTGCACACCACCACGAACGCCGCCACCTGGGAGCGGCTGGTGTCCGGCATCGCCCGCCTGCCGTCCGTCGTGCCCGGCCTGACGGTGGACGACGCGGCCGCCTTCCAGGACTCGACGACGGCGGTGCCGGAGTTGGTGCTGGCGCGGGCGGGACACGCCGGACGCCTCCGCATCCGCTGGTACAAGCTGAACCGGGACGCGAGTACCGCCGACTGGGTGGACGCGCTGGCGGCCCGCGCGCCGGCCCCGCTGGCGGTGGTCGGCGGCGGCTCGACGGACCGCGCGGTGGAGCTGGCGCGGGCGATGAACGGCCGGGCGACGTGGGCCGGCCTCCCGCCGGCGCTGTTCATCACCACCGCCACGGCGGACGAGATCCGGACCGGGGACGGGCACCCGCGGCTGGTGGACATCTACGACAACCGGTCGTTCCGCTTCTGCTTCAGCAACCGCCAGATGGCCGACGCCGTCCTCGATTTCGTCTGGGCGACGCCGGACTTGACCCCCATCGACTTCACCGAGGTGGCCCGCCGCGCCGCCTGCCCGCCGCTGGCCGCGTGGCCGAACCGTCCGGAGTTCCGGCCGAACGTGCTGTCCGCCGTGTGGGGCGACGACCCGTACTCGGTGGACCTGCAGTCGCAGTTCGGCGCGGCCCTGCGGGAGCGGTTCGCCGCGCGGCCGAACGGCGCGGTCGGGTACGACTACCAGCAGTTGCGGATGACGTTCAGCGTCGGCGGGTTCCAGCAGCCGAACGCCGAGGAGGCGGTGAACGCGGCCGGCATCGCCGACGTGCTCCGGGGGCTGCCGCCGCAGCGGTCGCTGCTGGTGCTGCCGACGGTCGCGCAGCCGGCCCGGCGGTTCCTGCGGGCGGTGCTGGAGGCGTACCCGGACGCGGCGCGGCAGTTGGTCGTCGTCACCGGCGACGGCATCCCGGTGAACGCCATCCTGCGGGACGGCGAGTTCGCCTGGCCGGTCGGGGCGCTGAACGTGCCGCTGGTGCTGTTCACCCACAACGACCCGGTCGCGTGGGACGCCGTCCCGCACCCGTCGGGGTACGCCTTCGCGCCGCCCACCGGCACGGAGGAGGCCACCCACTTCGGCGAGATGGGGCGGGTCATCGCCGAGGCCTGCTTCCCGACCGGCGGCGCGACCGTCCGCGACGCGGACGAACTGATCGGCCGGCTGCACGCCCTGTCGCCGGCCTTCTTCGACGGCAACGGCGAGCGACTGGGGGGCACCGGCGAACACGTCGTCGTCGTCCGCCCCCGCGACCACGCGCCGACCGGCGCGGCCGACCTGGGCGTGTGGAAGCGGAACGGCGGCGGCCGGTGGGTGCCGGTGCGAACCGTGCCCGTCGCCGGCGGGGGGAAGCCGTGACCGCCCCGTTGCCCACCCCGCCGCCGAAAGGCGCGCTCGCCGCCGTCGCCGCCAAGTACGCCGTCGGCCTCGCCCCGTTCGTGCTGGTCTGGCTGGTGCTGGTCGGCTGGCTGGCCAGCCTGCTGTTCTCCCGCGCCGGCTGGTCCGAGACGGCCGACGAGGCGCTGGTGAAGGAGTGGCTGGAGGAGGTGCGGCCGTTCCGCAAGACGCTGCCCGAACTGGTCCGCGAGTACATCGACCTGATCGACCACGCGGCCGAGTGGAACGTGTCGGCCGAGCAGCTGCGGGCGAAGCGGGACGAGCTGACCGAACAGATGCGGGCGACCGCCGAGCCGACGCGGGCTTACGACAGCAAGCTGCCCGGCTTCCCCATCATCTACCGGCTGTCGGTGCGGGTGGCGGGGGCGAACGGGGCGACCGAGGTCGTGGCGTGGGACAACCCGCAGCCGCGGCCGCGCCAGCAGAACCAGACGCGGGTGCGGGCCGTCGCGTTCGACCCGACCGGCGGCACCGCCGGCCGCTCGGAGGTGCGGTGCGAGTACCAGCTCCACGCCTTCAACCGCCTGCAATCGGCGGAGGAGGGCCGGCGGCGGGAGTCGTTCATCGCCGGCGCGGTGCTGGTCGCCGCCACCCTGATGGCCGGGGTGTTCGTCGCCCGCTTCCTGAACCGCGAACTGCGGCGGGAGACGGAGAAACTGCGCGCCGCCGCCGCCGCCGACCACCGCGAGCGGGAACTGCTGGAGACGCGCTACGCGCAGCAGCAGGCCGCGCGGGAGAACGAGGAACTCGACCGCAAGCTGCTCCACCAGCAGCTCGACGCGGCGACGCTGGAGAAGCGAGCGGACCAGGCCGAGAAGACGGCGCTGGAGATGAAGTCGCAGCTGTACGCCAGCATCGGCATCATGGCCGGCAGCTACGCGCACAACATCAAGAACCTGCTCGTCCGGCCGAACGACCTGCTCGACCGCTGCCTGGAAACGGCGGCGCTGCCGGCGGACCAAGCCGGCATGTTGACCGAAGTCCGGCACACCCTCGGCACCGTCACCGAACGCCTGCAACAGATCCTCCGCACCGTCCGCCGCGACCCGAGCAAGACCGACCTGACGCGGGTGGACGTGGCCGCGCTCGCCCGCGACACCGCCGCCACCTGGGGCGACATCGGCCGCGACAAGTGGAAGGTGACGGTGACGGCCGACGCCCCCGCCGGGCCGCTGTGGGTGGAGGGCGACTTCTCGCACCTGCAACAGGCCGTCGAGAACCTGGTGTTCAACGCCCGCGACGCCACCTTCGAGATGCGCAACTACCTGCGGGAGGAAGCCCGCCGGGGGCCGGCCGGGGACCGCAAGGCGAAGCTCCTCGACGCCGCCGGGTGGCGCGGCGAGGCGGTGGTGGCGGCGCGGGCGGACGGCGACGGGGTGATCCTGGAAGTGCGGGACAACGGCATCGGCATGACCGCCGAGGTGCGGGCGAACTGCCTGACCACGCACTTCAGCACGAAGCGGGACAACGCGCTCTTCGCCGGCTTCTCGGCCGGCATGGGGCTAGGGCTGTCGTTCGTCGCGGTGGTGCTGGAACACCACGGCGGCGAGCTGACCGTCGAGTCCGCCCCGCTGCACGGGGCCACGTTCCGCGTCCGCTTCCCGCCGCCGGCCGCTACAATCCCCGGATGATCTCCATCAGCATCAAGAACCAGCAAGAGCTGGTCGAACCCGACTTCGCCGCGCTCAAGGCGGCGGCCACCCTCGTGCTGGAGGGGGAAGGCGTCTCCTCCGGCAAGGTGACGGTGGCGCTGTTCGACGACGCCACCATCCACGCGCTGAACAAGCGGCACCTGAACCACGACGAGCCGACGGACGTGCTGTGCTTCGCGTACTCGGAGCCGAAGGCGCGGAAGGTGGAGGCCGACATCGCCGTCGGGGCGGGGGTGGCGAAGGCGGCCGCAGACGAGCGCGGGCACGACGTGCAGGCCGAGTTGTGCCTGTACGTCATCCACGGCTGCCTGCACCTGCGCGGTTACGAGGACAAGACGGACGCGGGCGCGGCCGAGATGCGGCGCAAAGAGGGCATCTACCTGAAGAAACTCGGCCTGCCCGCCATCGCGGGCGACGGATCTTCCTCGTAGGGGCACCCCTTGTGGGTGCCCTCCTCCGACAGAGGGCACCCACAAGGGGTGCCCCTACGAAGCGGTGGCTCACGCCTTGGTGCCCATCTCGGACAGCAGGACGGCCGCCCGGTTCGCGTCGTCGGCCCGGTCGAAGGTGGCGTACCCGACGAACTTGCCGGACACGACCGCCATCATCAGGCCGTGCAGGTTGATGCCGGCCGCCTCCCAGGCCAGCGTCACCCGGCTGCCCAGGCCGCTGCTGTCGTCCCCCTCGAACCGCATGACGATCGGCTCCTGCACCTCGTGGAAGCCGACCTTCTTCACCAGCTCCATCTCGGCCTTCACCTGCCGCGGGGCGATCAGCAGCTGGCCGACGCCCGGCTTCTCCGACCGCTCGCTGGTGACGTACTCCAGGTGCGCGCCGGCCTCGGCCAGCACCTTCAGCTTGGCGGCGGTGCCGCCCGGCTTGTCTTCCACGTCGGCCTGGAAGACGTGAACCCGTTGCATCTTGAACATGGGAACTCCTCGGTGGGAGAGTCGGAGGGTCAGGAACCGGAACTCGGACGTGGGAAACCCAACCCGACTATACCCCTGTCAGGCGCGATTGCAATTGCGTAGTCTTCGAGAAATCGCCCCGACTTCCTCACCGAGACGAAAATGCGTTTCGCGATCCCGTCGTTGCTGCTCGTCGCCCTGTTCGCCGCCCTCCCCGCGCAGCCCGCCGCCGACAAAGTCCGCGTCTTCGACAACGCCACCCTGTACACCGTCACCGCCGACAGGCCGATTGAGAAGGGTCGGCTCGTCGTCGCCGGCGGGAAGATCCTCGACGCGGGGTCGGCGGACGCGGTGAAAATCCCCGCCGGCGCGGAAGTCCTCGACCTGAAAGGGGCGGTCGTCATCCCCGGCCTCGTGGACACGCACTCGCACATCGGCCTGTTCGCCAAGCCGGCCGGCGGGTCCGACGGCAACGAAAGCTCCGGCCCCGTGCAACCCGGCGTGCGGGCGCTGGACGCCATCGACCCGAACGACCCCGGCATCCGCATGGCCACCGCCGGCGGCATCACCACCGCCAACATCATGCCCGGCAGCGGCAACGTCATCGGCGGGCAGACGCTGTACGTCAAGCTGCGGGGCGCGACCGTGGACGACATGCGGATCACCGGCCGGCGGCCCGACGGTAGCGAAGTCTTGGGTGGCCTAAAGATGGCCAACGGCGAGAACCCGAAGGGCTACGGCCGGCGCGGGGCGGCCCCGTTCACGCGGATGAAAGTGGCGTCGCTGCAACGCGAGCAGTTCGTGAAGGCCAAGGAGTACATGACGAAACTGGCCGGCGACAAGAAGCCGGAACGCGACCTCGCGCTCGAACCGCTCGTCGAAGTCCTGCAAAAGAAGCGGACGGTCCACTTCCACTGTCACCGCGCCGACGACCTGATGACGGCCGTTCGCATCGCCGAGGAGTTCGGCTTCGAGCTGGTTCTGCAACACGCCACCGAGGGCTACCGCGTGGCCGGGGAGCTGGCGAAGCGGAAGATTCCCGTGTCGCTCACGCTGCTCGACTCGGCCGGCGGAAAGGCCGAAACGATGGGCCTGCTGGAGGAGAACGCGGCGATCCTGGAGAAGGCCGGCGTGCAAGTGACGATCAACACCGACGACAGCATCACCGAGAGCCGGTTCTTCCTGCGGACGGGGGCCATCGCCGTGCGCGGCGGGATGAGCGAGGCGGCGGCGCTGAAGGCGCTGACCATCACGCCGGCGAAGCTGCTGCACCTCTCGCACCGCGTCGGCAGCCTGGAGAAGGGCAAGGACGCCGACTTCGTCGTCCTCAGCGGCGCGCCATTCAGCGTCTACACGAAGGTGAAGGAGACGTGGATCGACGGCAAGAAGGTGTTCGACGCCAGCAGCGACATCGAGCGGCCGTACCGCGACGGCGGGTTCCTGCTGCCTCGCGGGACGAAGGTGCCGGAAGTCGCCGCCGAAATCCGGAAGATCCAACCCGCCCACAAGCGCGAGGCGGTCAACGAGAGTCAGCCCGACGCGAAAACGGTGTGGGTGTTCGCGGATACGCTTCACCTAGGCACCGGGAAGACGCTGCGAAATGCCCGCGTGGTCATCGAGAACGGCAAGATCACGACCGTCGAGCAAGTGGCGAAAGCGGTTGCGCTCCCGAAGGACGTGGCGGTGTATCGCGCCACCGAAGTGACCCCCGGCCTGATCGACCCGTTCACCGTCGCCGGGTTGTCCGGGGCGTGGAACATCCCGGCGGACCAGGATCAGGACGAACCGAGCGACCCCAACCAAGCGGACCTCCGCGTCCTCGACGGCTTCAACCCCAACGAACCGCTGCTCGAACACCTGCGGGCGAACGGCGTGACGGTCGTCCACACCACCCCCGGCCGGGCGAACCCCATCGCCGGGCGGACGGGCGTGTTCCACCTGACCGGCAAGACGGCCGAAGCCGCCGCGCTGAACCCCAACTTCGCCGTGCTGGTGAACCTCGGCGACTCGGCCAAGAGCGCGAAAGGCCCGACCACCCGCATGGGCGTCGCGGCCCTCGTCCGCAAGGCATTTTCCGAGGCGAGCGGAGGGCGTCAGCCCCCTGTTGACCCGGCGAAGAAACAGGGGGCTGACGCCCCCCGCTCGCCGAAGAGCGCCGCGCTGCAAGACGCCCTCGACGGCAAAGCGCCGGTGATCTTCGCCGCGCACCGCGCCGACGACGTGAAGACGGCCCTGCGGATCGCCGACGAATTCAAGCTGAAGCCGGTCATCGCGCTCGGCACCGAGGCGTGGATGATGCGCGACGAACTCGCCAAACGCGGCGTGCCGGTGATCGTCCACCCGACCATGCAGCGGGCCGCCGGCAGCATGGAGACGCAGCACACGCTGTTGGCGAACGCCGCGATCCTGCGGGATGCCAAGGTGCCCGTCACCATCGGCACCGCCTTCGAGGGGTACGTCCCGAAGGTCCGCAACCTGCGTCTCGAAGCGGCGATGGCGGCGGTTAACGGCCTCGGCCACGACGGGGCGCTGAAAGCGATCACGATTGACGCCGCGAAGCTGCTCGGCATCGACAAGGACTACGGTAGCCTGGAAGTGGGCAAGGTCGCGGACCTGGTGCTGTACGACGGAGACCCGTTCGAGCACGCCACGCACGTCACGCACACGGTCATCGGCGGGAAGGTGGTGTACGACCGCGCCGAGTACCTGAAGCTGCCGTTCGAGCGCCGCATTCTGCCGATCGTCGCCGGCGGGCCGGGCACCGGCTGCTGCCTGGAGTGAGTCGAGGCATTGAAGTGGTGGTGCTGCCCTGTCTTGTTATACCCATGCGGGGTGTGGTGATCCTTTCTTGGGAGGGCGAGGCCAGTGCTGTGCACGTGATTTTTGGAGTTCGGGCGGGCGTTGGGGGTCTTTTCTTCACGCCGGAGGCGTGGCTGCCGGTAGCCAGGGGTGAAACCCCTGGAAACGA
>JAYTTN010000790.1:0-3311 GCA_043745295.1 Fimbriiglobus sp.
CTCGCGGTCAATGGACGCGGCATGGCCGTGCGAGTCCACGGCGTCACTCGGGTATCGCAACGCACGTTGCCGCCCCAGGCCGATTGGCACGTCGCCCCCAACGAACGGGTGGCCCTGGTCGGCCCACCGGGGTCGGGGAAGACGACGTTGTTCGAGGTGTTGTGCGGCCTGCGGGAGCCGGGCCACGGCGTCGTGGAGGTGGACGGCATCGACCTGCGGTGGCTGTCTCTGGAGCGGTTGCGGGAGCAGGTGGTGTTGGTGGACGGGCCGGACATCTTCCTCGGTACCGTCATGGAGAACGTGCGCGTCGGTCGGCCGCACCTGACGCCCGGAGACGTGCGCGAGGCGTTACAGGCGGTCGGCCTGCTCGGGGTGGTGCACGACCTCCCCCTCGGTTTGGACGCGCAATTGATCCCCGGCGGCGGGCCGCTGTCGGCGAGCCAATCGCTGCGGCTGACCGTCGCTCGGGCGCTGGTGGGTCGGCCCCGCCTGTTGATCCTCGACGGCGTGCTGGACGCCCTGGACCTTCGGGGATGCCCGGACCTCTTGCCGCGACTGTTCGACCGCTCGGCACCCTGGACGTTGCTGGTCGCCTCCACCAATCCCGAGGTCGTCGGGATGTGCGACCGGATCATCGGTTTGGCACGGGCCGAACCCCCCGATCATGCCCCACCCACCGACCGAGGATCGAACCGATGACCGCCACGTCGCGAACCCGGCCCGCGTTCAGCCCCGATGCGCCCTTCTCGACCCTCCAGCGGGTTCGCACCCCGAGATTGGCCTGGTGGGTCGCCTGCGTTCTGCTCCTCGCGTTCCTTCTGTCGCCCGTCGTTCTCATGTATGTCCCGTGGCAGCAGACCGTCCGGGGCCGGGGGCAGGTCGTCGCCTTCGCACCCACCGAACGAAAGCAGATCGTCACGGCGCTCGTCGGCGGTCAGGTCGGGAAGTGGTACGTCGTGGAAGGCTCGAAGGTCAAGATCGGGGACGCGATTGTCGATATTAACGATAACGACCCCGAGTTGTCCGGGCGGCTCGAGGCCCAACGGAAGTTCCTGTTCAGTCGCCGCAAGGCCGCGGCGGAGGAGGTCGCCGAGCAGAACCGGGCGGTCGAGGCCCAGGAGAAGGCGCTGGACGCGGCCGTCGGGGCGGCACGGGCGAACCGGGACGCGGCGGCGCTGCTGGTCGATGTCGCCAAGCAGACCGGCAAGAACAACGAGTTCTCCCTCACCTTCGAGCAGCGCCGGTTCGAGATGTTCGACAAGCTGTTCAAAGATAAGCAATTCGGCGGGCTGGAGTCGGAATTGAACCGGGACGAGGCGAAGATGCGCGCCGACCGGGCGGCGACCGACGTGAAGCGGGCCGACGCCGAGGTGAAGCGGGCCGACGCCGCCCTCCTTACCAGCGGTGCCCTCGTTCTCCAGGCCGACGCCAGCGGCCTCTCCACGGTGGCGATCACCCGCCGCGACCTGCGCCGGGCCGAACAAAATGTGTTCACCGTCGAGCGGGAGTTGCAGGAGCTCGAGAACCGCATCGAGCGGTTCAAGGCCCGGTTCGTGAAGGCCCCGTGCGACGGGATCGTGTTCCGCATCTCGGCGAACGCCGGCCGGGGTGGTCAACTCGTCAAAGAGGGCGACGAACTGGCGGTGATCGTTCCCGACGCGACCGACCGAGTGGTCGAACTGCTCATCGACGGCGTGGACGCCCCGCTGATCGCCGCCCACATGGAACAGACCGGGCGGGGGCCGCACGTCCGGCTCCAGTTCGAGGGCTGGCCGGGGGTGCAGTTCGCCGGCTGGCCGTCGGTCGCGGTGGGCACGTTCGGCGGGCGGGTGCGGCAGATCGACCCGACCGACGACGGGTACGGGCGGTTCCGCATCCTCGTGGAGCCGGAGGAAATGTTCGACGGGGATCGGTGGCCGGAAGGGCTGTACCTGCGTCAAGGGAACCAGGCGGTCGGGTGGGTGTTCCTGAACCGGGTGACGCTGGGGTTCGAGCTATGGCGGCAGTTCAACGGGTTCCCGCCGGTCGTGGCCCCGAAGCCGCCCGAGAAGAAGGACGGCGGCAAGCCGCCGAAGCCCGAATGACGTGGCAGCCGACCCGGCGGGCCGCCGTCATCGTGTCGCTTCTCGCCACCGTCTCGGGCTGCTTGGGGCCGCAACCGGACCGGTGGGCCGACTCGCCGGGACCGCCTCCGGGTCGTCAGGTTCCGCCGCCGAATGGATTCGTAGTCCGACCCGTCCCCCGGACGGAGCCAGTCGGGAAAGCGGCCGTCGTCCCGGCCGCTTACGCCGAACCGGAGCCGCCGGGCAACAAGTTCGCCGCCCAGCCACAGCTACTCCCCCAGCCCCGTCCGGTCGCCCCGGAGCCGAAGCCCGGTAGTGAACCACCGGCCGCACCCAAGGTGCCGCCCCCTATCCTCGGTGCGGCCTCGAGCGTCGGCGGGCCGCTCGCGCTGGACGAAGTGTTGTTCTCGGTGGAGCGGAACTATCCCCTGCTCCGGGCCATCGAGCAGGAGCGGGCCATCGCGGGCGGGCGGCTGGTGTCCACGATGGGGGCGTTCGACCTCAACCTGACGGCCGGGGCCGACGGACAGGGGACGACCTACGACAACTTCCGCAGCACCGTGGGCGTGAGTCAGGGGTTGCCCGTCGGCGGGCTGGGGGCGTTCGCGGGCTACCGCAACGGGTACGGCGACTACCCCACTTACAACCTCGGCCAGAAGACGGCGGACGGGGGCGAGTTCCGGGCGGGGCTTACGATCCCGCTCCTCCGGGACCGGGCCATCGACCGCCCCCGCGCCAGCGTCCAACAGGCCCGGCTCGACGTCGCCATCGCCGAGCCGGTGATCGAGCGGCAGCGGCTCGACTTCCAGCGGGCCGCGTCGCGGACGTATTGGAATTGGGTCGCCGCCGGGCAACGGCTCGCCGTCGTCGAGAGCTTGGTGAAGCTGGCGGTGGAGCGTGACGACCAGTTGAAGGCGCGGGTCGAAGCCGGGCCGACGGCGAACATCGAGCGGATCGACAACCAGCAGAACATCGCCCTGCGGAACGGCGTCCTCGTGCAAGCCCAGCGGGGCTTCCAGCAGGCGACCATCGACCTGTCGCTGTTCCTCCGCGACGGGTCCGGCTCCCCCACGCTCGCCGGGACCGACCGGCTTTCGCCCTTCCCCGAAGTCCAGCCCATCGACCTGAAGACGTTCGACGCCTCCCTCCGGACGGCGTTCGAACTGCGGCCCGAACCCCGGCGGCTCCGACTTCAAAGGGACAAGGCCGCGGTCGAACTCCGGCTCGTCACAAACCAGACGCTCCCGG
>JAYTTN010000791.1:0-3310 GCA_043745295.1 Fimbriiglobus sp.
CACCCTCAACCGCCTGCACTGAGCTGCCACTGGTGGGCGGACAGCGGCCGGTGCCGTCAGCCGGCTCGCGCCGTTTTCCGTACTCCGCGTGCGCGCCGAGAACGGTTGCGACCGGACGACGACTATCGAGGCCGGTTGCTGGCGGGTTTAGGGTCCGAACGAACGCACCCCGCGACCGGCGGCCTCTCGGCCCGTCGCGGGGTGTTGCGGTCCGCCGGGTGGCGGACGAACGACCTCGGCCGGGTATACCCAGAAGGCGGTACATCCGGCGTGGCACCCGCTACATTCCGTGTAGCGGGGCGAAAATCGCCGTTATTTCTCCCCGACCGCCCTCAATCCGTCCGCCACACCAGCCCGTCCGGCGGGCAGTACACCGGGTTCGAGCCGAGGGTGAGGTGGGGTTCGGCCAGGTGCTTCGCCAGCGCCGGGTCGTATTCGGCAATCCGTTCCAGAACCCGCGCGATCGCGTTGCCGACCGCCTTCCGGGTCCGCTCCCCGTGCCCGGCGACCTTCCGCAACCGCCCGCCGATCCCCCCGTCCGCCCGCAACTGGACCACCAACGTCGCCTTCTCCGACTCGGCTTCCGCCAACCGGGCCGGGTCGTTGTCCGTCCGCGCCTTGTCGATGTCGGCGTTCAGTTCGTCGAGGCGTTCCTTGTAGTTCGCCACCGCCTGCCGGTCCGTCCGGGTGTCCTCCGTGCCCTCGGCCGGGGCGCTGTCGGGCGACAGGTCGGTCGCGCTGACGGCCGTGCCCGGCCGGGCGAGCAAGTGGTGCAGGTAACTCACCCCTTTGGCGGGAAGCAGGAGGAACTCCTCGCCGCCGGCGAACCGCACCTGCCACGCCTCCCCGCGCCGGCGGAACACGTAGCCGCCCAACTGGTCCGCCGGTTCCGCCGGCAAATGCACCACCTGCCCGTGGTCGGACACCAGCCGTACCAGGCAGGTCCGCGGCAGGCGGCCGGCCCGGATGTCGGCGACGTGATCGCGGAGCGCCCGATCCACGACCCCGTTCACCTGCTCGGCGTGCCGGCGGTACAGCGCGTAAATCCGCTCGGCGGCGACGGCCGGCGGGTCGGCGTCCTCCCGCACCGCCCGCGTCGCTTCCCCGTACCGGGCGAAGAACTGGACCGGGTGGCTCATCGCCCCCAACTCGGTCGCCTGCTCCACATAGCCGGCCAGAAGCCCGGCCCCGTCGTCGTCCCGTTCGCCGGTCACCAGTTCCACCCGATAGCCGGCGGGCGGGTCGTTCTCCTCCTCCCCCGCCGCCCGCACGGCGAACTGCCGGTCGAGGCACTGCGAACAGGCCCCGCAGTGGGGGTACTCGTCCGACATCGTCCAGGTGTGGACGCAACTGGTGGACCAGCGGATCAGGCCGCGACCGCCGGCCGCCGCCAATTCCCGGACGACCTCGGTCTTGGTGAGCGTGTGGAACGGGTTCTCGACCCGAAACGGGCGGCCGGCGGCGTGCGACAGCAGCCGGGCGAACCCGGCCAGCGCCTGCGGATGGGTGGTGCGGGTGGCCCGCCCGCCGACCACCGCCCCGCTCGGCGGCAGGTTCAGGCTGAGCACGCCGTTCTCGAACACCAGCAGGCGGTCCTTGCCGACCGTGGCCGCCACCAGCCCGCCCAGCGCGGCGTACAGGAACGACCGCGACCGCTGCGTGGTCTCCGCCGTCAAGTCGGAGTCCTTGTTCACCCGCACCGCCAGATGCACCGGGCGGCGACCGCCGGCCAGTTCGGTCAGCCCGTCCAGCAGCCGCTCCTGTCGGCCGGCCAGCTTGCTGATCGAACGGTGCGTCACGAGCAACGGCCGTTTGCCGGCGGCGATCAGTTGCGCCGCGCCGGCCAGGGAATCGAGGCCGCCGGAGAACAGCGCCACCTCGTCGATCACCTCGCCGTCGTAGGGGGTGCCGGCGAACGGCAGGGACGGTTGGCGTTCCGGCGGGTCCGTCAGCGGGGCGAAGGTGAACCGGTAGTCGTCGTCGGACAGGAAGCCGGGGACGGCGGCCAGGTCGTCGGCCATCGGCTCCCACCGCTCCGGCTGGCGGAGGGGGATGTGGAAGTGGAACGACCGCCGCCAACCGTGGTCGCCGTCCCGCGCCCGCCGACCGCCGCGGGCCACCGCCTGGTCGGCGGCGTACACGCAGGCGGCGATGTCGAGCAGGTCGAGCAGGCCGGCGGCCGGCGGGGCCACGAGCGGGACGCGGAACCCCTCGGCGTGCAGGTACAGATTGCCGGCGGGCCGCCGGTCGAGGCGAACCGCCAGGTCCTCGCCGTCGGCCGGGGCGGGCAGGCCGCCGCAGAGGATGGGAGTGAGCGGGTTCATGGCACCTCCCGCCTGAGCACTTTCGTCAGCTTCTCCAGGGCGTGCTTGGCGAACCAGATGGCGGACTCCTTCGGGATGTTCCCGCGCGTCTCGAACTGCCTCTTCGAGTACCACTCGCCGGCGATCTTCTCGACCACCTCGGCGGCCAGATGGCAGTGGTCGGCGAGCGACTGACGGAAGGCGGCGTGAGCGGCCACGGTGGGGAACCGCTTGCCGTCGCCCAGGTGCCGACCGACCTCCCGGCCCAGGTAGAAGTCGAGGTGTTTGGCGGTGAACCGGGCGAAGAACTGGCGGGCCAGGCCGGCGAATCGGGCCGGGGTGTCGAACCGGCCGACCGCGTATTGCACCTCGGCCGGGGTGGTGCCGAACAGGTTGTCCGCCGCCCCGCCGACGGCGGTCGTCAGCACCTCGCAGGCGGCGGCGTGGGCCAGTTCGCTGACATCCGTGCGCGGGCGGCAGGCGTCCACTCGCGCGGACACGGCCGCGGTCAGGTCGAACAGGGTGGGCGGCTTGTGGACCGGCAGGCCGAGCGCGCGGAGGGCGGCCGGGAAGTCGTCGAACTTGGCCGCGCGGGGCAGGCGGACGAGCAGCCAGACGGCGTGGTGCAGCGCCGGATCGAGGGCGGCCAACTCGAACCCGTCGGTGCCGGCGCGGAGGACGGCGGCGGCGATCTGCGGCACGTCGGCCCCGCCGCCGACCAGCCCGACCACCTCCTTCCACCGCTTGCCGGGCGGGTACTTCGGGGAAGCTATGTGACCCACGGTCGGGCCTCCGGAGTGAAAAACAACCGGAGTATCATTCCCCATCAAACCACCTCCACCAAATGTCAGTAGCGGAAATACTGTCCGAATGTCCGAATGGCGACCGTCCGGAACAAGGGCGAAATTCGCGCGGGCCTTCCCCCGCGGTCTGCGTCACCGAACCGCCCGACTTTTCGCCCACCATCCCCCCTCCGAAACCCGTTCCCGGAAGTGCGTGCGGGCACC
>JAYTTN010000792.1:0-3306 GCA_043745295.1 Fimbriiglobus sp.
GGGCACCCCTCGTGGGTGCCCTCCCGATTTTCCACCGAATACACCCGACACCCACCCCAGGCACCCATGAGCCCCGAACAACAAGCCGCCGGCACCGCCGGGGCCACCACCGCCGACGCCGGCGGCCTGCTCGACCAAGTCCTCGCCGCCACCAAGCAGACCGAGCGGTCGCGGGCCGAAGAGCTGATCCGCACCCTGACCGACGAGGCGCTGAAGGGCACCGTCACATACAGCAAGAACGTGTCCCAGACGATCAACCAGGCCATCGCCGCCATCGACGCGGCCGTGTCCAAGCAGCTCGCCGCCGTCATGCACAACGAGAGCTACCTGGCCCTCGAAGGCACCTACCGCGGCCTGCACCACCTGGTCATGAACTCCGAGACCAGCACGAAGCTGAAGATTCGGGTGCTGAACGTCGGCAAGCGGGAGCTGTTCAAGGACGTGGACAAGGCGGTCGAGTTCGACCAGTCGCAGATCTTCAAGAAGCTGTACGAGAACGAGTTCGGCACCCCCGGCGGCGAACCCTACGGCGCGCTCATCGGCGGGTACGAGTTCACCAACCACCCGGAAGACATCGAGCTGCTGAGCAAGATGTCGAACGTGGCCGCCGCCGCCTTCTGCCCGTTCGTCACGAACGCCGACCCGGCCCTGTTCGGGTTCGACAACTGGACCGACCTGTCCAAGCCCCGCGACCTGGCCAAGATCTTCGACACGGTCGAGTACGCCAAGTGGAAGTCGTTCCGGGAGAGCGAGGACAGCCGGTTCACCGTCCTGACGCTGCCCCGCACCCTGGCCCGCCTGCCCTACGGGAACGCCACCAAACCGGTCGAGCAGTTCCGGTACGAGGAAGGCGAACTGGACGGGGCCGGCCGGGCCAAGGAGCTGAAGCACGACGAGTACTGCTGGATGGGCACCGCCTACGTCATGGGCGCGAAGCTGACCGAGGCGTTCGCCAAGTACGGCTGGTGTACCGCCATCCGCGGCCGCGAGGGCGGCGGCACCGTGTCCGGCCTGCCGTCGCACATTTTCATGGACGAGACGGGCGCGGCCGACATGAAGTGCCCGACCGAGATCGCCCTGACCGACCGCCGCGGGGCCGAACTGGACAAGCTCGGCTTCCTGCCGCTGTGCCACTACAAGAACGAGGACTTCGCCGTCTTCTTCGGCGGCCAGACCGCCCAGAAGCCGAAGAAGTACGACCGCCCGGAGGCCAGCGCGAACGCCGAGATCAGCGCCCGCCTGCCGTACATCATGGCGACCAGCCGCATCGCCCACTACCTGAAGGTGATGGCCCGCGACAAGATCGGCTCCTTCATGGAAGTGAAAGACTGCGAGGACTGGCTGAACCGGTGGATCAAGGGCTATGTGAACGGCAACCCGAACGCCGGCCAGGAGATGAAGGCCAAGTACCCGCTGGCCGAGGCCCGCGTGACGGTGTCCGAAATCCCCGGCAAGCCGGGGTCGTACAACGCCGTCGCCCACCTGCGGCCGTGGCTCCAGTTCGAGGAGTTGACCACCTCGCTGCGGATGGTCGCCCGCATCCCGACGCTCGGCGGCTGAGTCCCTTCCACCACACGGGCGCGGCTCCCGGTCGTCGCCGCGAAGACACCACTCTTCGCGGCGACGACCGGGAGCCGCGCTCGTTCCGGGCTATCCCATTGCACGCCGCGCCCCCGCTTCCCTGTTCGACGCCCTCGTCACGACCCAGCCGGTCGCGGCCCCGGCCCCCGCGCCGCCGGTGTCGATCCTCGATCAACTGCTGAGCGAGCCGTTCGCCACCGGGTCGGCTCCGGTCGCCAACCGCCTGTCGGCGTTCCAGGCCGCCGAGACCGTGGCCGAGGCCCTGACCGCTTGGTTCGGCGAGCCGCAAACCGCCGCCGATCCGGCGGCCAAGGACCGGCTCGTCCTCCGCCTGAACGCCGCCGTCGCCCGCATCGACGACCTCCTGACCGACCAGTTGAACGCCGTCCTGCACCAGCCCGAACTCCAGAAGCTGGAAGCCGGATGGCGGGGGCTGAAGTTCCTGACCGAGCAGGTGCCGGACGGGGCGAACATCAAGGTCCGCGTCCTGCACGCCACGTGGAAAGATTTGACGAAGGACCAGGAACGGTCGCTCGAGTTCGACCAGAGCGCCCTGTTCCGCAAGGTGTACAGCGAGGAGTTCGACACCCCCGGCGGGGAGCCGTTCGGCCTGCTCGTCGGCAACTACGCCGTCACCCACCGGCCGTTCCCCGACCACCTGACGGACGACGTGGCCACCCTGCGGGGCGTGTCCGGGGTGGCCGCCGCCGCCTTCGCGCCGTTCATCGCCGGCGTCGATCCGCGGCTGCTCGAACTCGACTCCTACGCCGACCTCGACCCGACGATGGACCTGACCAAGACGTTCGCCCAGGCGGACTACGTCAAGTGGCGGGGCTTCCGCGACGGCGAGGACGCGCGGTTCGTCGGACTGGTGGTGCCGAAGGTACTACTCCGCGAGCCATATTCCGACCGCGGCGCGCACGGCCACCGGTTCCCGTTCCGCGAGTCCACGACCGCCCCCGACGGCCGCGAGTACCTGTGGGGGAACGGCGCGTTCGCCCTCGGCGCGGTGGCCATCCGCGCGTTCGCGGAATCGGCCTGGCTGGCGGAAATTCGCGGCGCGCGGACGGGCGGCGAGTCGGCCGGCGTCGTCACCGGGCTGCCCGCGCTGTCGTTCGGCGACGGACTGACGGACACCCCCCGTGCCGTCACCGACGTGAGCCTGACCGACCGCCAGGAGAAGGACCTGTCCGACCTCGGCCTGATCCCGCTCTGCCACCTGCCGGGCACCGACAAGGCCGCCTTCTTCACCACCCCGTCGGTGCAGAAGCCGAAGACCTACGACGAGCCGGTGGCCACGGCGAACGCCAAGCTGTCCGGGATGATGCAGTACATGCTGTGCGTGTCCCGCATCGCCCACTACATGAAGGCGATGATCCGCGACAAGATCGGCTCGTTCACCGGCCCGGAGGACATCCAGGAGGACTTGCGGCGGTGGTTCCAGCGGTACACCGTCGGCAACGAGTCGGCCACCCACGAGATGAAGGCCAAGTACCCGCTGCGGGAGGCCCGCGTGGAGGTGTCCGACGTGCCCGGCAAGCCCGGCGCGTACCGGTGCAACGTGTACCTCCGCCCGCACTTCCAGCTCGACCAACTGAGCGCCGCCATCAAGCTGACGACACAGTTGAACGCGCGAAGCGGGTGACGATCAGGCGAGCCGCGACCGCCGGGGAGGGCACTCTTGGCCCGAGCCGGAAGCGTGAGCGACGGTCTTTGGCAAGAACC
>JAYTTN010000793.1:0-12302 GCA_043745295.1 Fimbriiglobus sp.
GCCCTCACCGAGACCAGCGAAGCCGCCATCCGAGCCGCCATGATTCACCTCATGCTCCGGCGACTCCCGCCGCTCGATTAGGTTTTCAGATGCTTTCTCAGACCCGCATTCGCGGTGCCTTCCGGGGAGTCGTCGCGACCTTTTGAGGGCGTCCCAGGTGCAACTCTCGCCCGTCACGCGAACGGCGCGTCGGTTCCTATCCGAAAGGCAATTCGGCCGGGGCGGGTTCGATGATGGACGTGGCTTCCGTCC
The DNA here is from genome assembly GCA_043745295.1 of Fimbriiglobus sp. Lineage (GTDB taxonomy): Bacteria > Planctomycetota > Planctomycetia > Gemmatales > Gemmataceae > JALHQU01. The sequence continues at coordinate 253 of JAYTTN010000793.1, forward strand.
CCCGTCGAGACCACCACCGTGGCCGAGTTCAAGAAGAATCCCGGCCGGCCGAACCCGGACGACGCGCCGGCCCTCCCCCGCGACCCGTGCCCCGACCTCGGTCCCATCGCCCGGCCGGACACCGACTGGTCGGACTTGCGACCGGACATCATCTGCCGGCCGACCGGCTTTTCCGAGCCGGAAGCGTGAGCGACGGGCCGTCGTTCACGCTTCCGGCTCCGATCCCTCCTCCGCCGTCGGCAGTTCCGCCCTCATCCGCAGGTAGGCGACGTAGCACACCAGGCCGAGCGCCCACTCGATCAACCGCAGCGTCAGCCGGCCGGCCAGCCCGACCGCGCCGGCTTCGTCGTTCACGACCTTCTTGGCCGCCTTCACATCGTCCGGGTCGGCGACGGCCACTTCCACCCCGCGGATCAGCTTGTACAGCTCGCCGAACACCGCTTCCCCGACGCCCAACCCGCCGGGCACCGGGATCAGCGCCTGGGCGATGAACCCGACCGGCGCGATGACGCAATGCTCCGAGAGCTGACCCGGCCGGATGGCGGCCGACGGGACGCCCACCTCGGGCGCGGCCGGCACCTCCGGGTTGAACACCCGCACCGCGAAGTGGAAGGCCAGGACCATCAGCGTGTGGATCACCGCCGACAGGCCGACGGTCGCGAGGACTGCCTTCGGTCGACGGCGGTATCGGATGGCCGTCTCCCACAGTTCCGCCAGCGTCTGGCCCACTTTCGGGATCGCCGCCAGCCGGTTCCCGAACCGCTCCTGCCGACGGGTCGGGAGGAAGCCGAGGGCGAAGTACAGGGCCGCGCCGGTGCCGGCCAGCCCGCCGCAGAACAGGACGGTGTTCCGGAGGGCCTGTTTCCCGGCGATTTGCTCGTCGCCGGCCAGCCAGAACGCCCCGCCCACCGCGCCCGCGAACAGCAGCAGGCCGAACAGCCCGATGAGCCGGTCGGCGACGACGGTGGCCACCGCCGCCGCCTTGCGGTTCGGCTGTCCCCGCGCGATGAACACCGCCTTCACGATGTCGCCGCCGATGGCCCCCGGCAGGAACGTGTTGTAGAAGGTGCCGACCGCGCCGAGGCGGAAGGCGTTCCGCAGGGTGAACGGCAAGTCCAGCGCCCGCACCAGCAGGTACCACCGCACGTATTGCAGCGCGTAGATGACGACCGAGACCGCCGCGCACGCGGCCAGGATGCCGAAATCCGGGGCGCGGCTGAAGAGGGCGGTCAGCCGCGTCCAGTTCATCGCCAGCACGAACGCCAGCAGGGCCACCGCCACCGCGTACTGCAACACCGCCTTCACCGCCGACGAACTGGACTTGCTCACACGGAACCTCTTGTGCGAAAAGACGGCAGGCCGGTATTGTCCGGACGCCGCAGGAAGTGGCAACCGGGTGGTCTGTCTGGTGGCACCGCTTCCCAGCCGGTGTTCCGGACTCCACCGGCTGGGAAGCCGGTGCCACGATCAGTCTCCACGGAAGGAGTCGGCATGCGGGTGGTGGCCGTCAGCATGGTGAAGGACGAGGAGGACGCCGTCGAGGCGTTCGTCCGGCACACCCTCGCGGCCGCCGACCACCTGGTGGTGTTCGACCACCATAGCACGGACCGGACGGGATTCGTCCTGCACCGGCTGGCGGCCGAAGGGCTGCCGCTGACGGTCCTGACCGACGACGAGTTCGAGTACCGCCAGGCCGAGCGGACCGCGGCGCTCGTCCGGCTGGCGGTGGCGGTTCACCGGGCGGATTGGGTGCTGCCCCTGGACTGCGACGAGTTCCTTCAAGCCGAATCGCCGGCGGCCTTCCGCGCGTTCCTCGCCGCCCGCCCCTCGGCCGGTCCGCACCCTCGGCTGCCGCTGGTCAACTACGGCCCGCACCCGGCCGACGACCGCAACGAGTCGAACCCCGTCCGCCGCCTCCGTCACCGCCTCCGCCGCGTGGATACGGGTAAGGTGGCAATCCCGCGCCGGCTCGTCGTAGCGCCGGGCTTCGCCGTGAGTACCGGCAACCACGACATCAGTCTGAGTGGCGTCGTGCAGCCGTTCGACGTGGCGGCCGACTGCCGGCTGGCCCACTTCCCCATTCGTTCCGGCTGGCAGGCGGCGCTGAAGGTGGCGCAGCACGAGACGCAGCGGGCGGCCGGCGGGTACGGCGGAGGCGGCACCCACTACAGTCTGCATTTCGCCCGCCTGCTCCACGACCCGCCCCGCTTCCTGGCCGAACCGGAGCAATACCTGTGCGGCGAGGTGCCGGAGCCGGCCGCGTACTGGGGATCGGAGTTGCGGTACACGCCGGCCTTGGCCTCCGACCCGGAGCGGCTGACGCGCGGGTTGTTGGCCCTCGTCCGACGGCTGGCCGACAGCCACGACCGCTGGCGGTCCGAGGCCGAGCGGCTGCGGGTGCGGGGGTTACTCGGCCGCTACGCCGCCAAGCTCTGGCGGCTGCTCCGACTGCCGAAGTGGTGGGCGGCGGAACGGTTCGCGTTCCGCGCCTCGACGGCCCCGGACAGCCGGACGCCGGAGCAGCTCCGCGGCGACGTGCGGGTGCTGAAATCGGAGGTGGCGAACGGCGTGTTCTCGGCGGTCGTGCGGGTGTCGAACACCGGCGCGGCGGTCTGGCGAACGTCGAACGGGGACGGGCAGGTGAACCTCGGCGCGCAGGAGTTGAACACCGACGGCCGCGTGATCCGCACCGACTGGCACCGGGCGGGGTTGCCGATGGACCTCTCGCCCGGCGACGCGGTGGACATCCCGCTGTCGTGCCCGCTGCCGGCCGAACCGGGCAGTGCCCTCGGCCTGGATTTGGTCGCCGAGGGGGTGACGTGGTTCGGCTGCCGAGTGCCAGCAGTCACGCCATCCGAGCCGGAAGCGTGAGCGACGGGGCGTCGAACACCGTCGCTCACGCTTCCGGCTCGGATCGGGCGGTCACGCCGCCAGAACCGCCTTCAACTTCGTGAGGCCGGGCTTCGCCACCTCGTTCCGGAAGCGTGAGCGACGGGGCGTCGGATCAAGCGGTCACGCTTCCGGCTCGGATCGGGCGGTCACGCCGCCAGAACCGCCTTCAACTTCGTGAGGCCGGTCTTCGCCACCTCGTTCGGGTCGAGCTTCCAGTAGTCGCGGTTGAAGAGTTCGAGCGACAGATACCCGGCGTACCCGATGGCCTTCAGGGTGGCGAACACGTCCTTCAGCGGGGCCACGCCGTCGCCGGGGTAGACGCGGTCCTGATCGACGATCTTGCCGCGCTCGATCTTCGGGTAGTCGTTGACGTGGAAGATGCCGATGGCCGAGCCGCGCACGAGCTTGAGGCCGTCGAAGTTGCTGCCGCCTTTGTACAGGTGATAAACATCCGGCAGCACCGCCCCGCCGTCGCGCCCGCACTCCATCGCCGCGAGGATGGTTTCGCCGAACTTGCCCAGGCTCTTGCTGTGGCCCCACACCTCGACGATGGGGATAACGCCCATCGTCTTGCCGAGGTCGAGCAGCTCGCCGTAGCGGTCGGCCGCGAGCATGGCGGAGACGGGTTCGCTGAACTTCGGGTCGTCCCGCTTGCTGCCGCCGGCGGTGGCCCCGACCGGCGGCGCGGCGATGCGAACGCCCCCGACCGCGACGACCTTCTCCATGTCCCGCTTGGCGGTTTCCAGCCCCTTCTTGCGCCGGTCGGCGTCCTCGACCAGCCACTCGGCGAAGCCGATGCAGTCCGGCACGGCGAGGCCGGCGTCCGCGAACCGCTTCTTCAATTCCGCCAGCGTGCCGCCGCCCTTGACGTGTTCGTCGAGTTCCTGAATCCACGGCTCGATGGCGGTGTACCCGGCCTTCGCCGCGACCGCGATGCTCTCAATGATGGGGCGCGGCTTGCCCCAGTTCCCTTCGCCGATGCGGATGGTGCTGGTGTTCAGGCAGAAGCCGAACGCGGGTTTGGCGGCCGGCTGCTGGGCGCGAACGGCGGTCGCCGCCACCGCGACGGCGGACGAGGCAAGCAGGGCGCGGCGGGTGAGCATGGGAGACTCTCGGCGGTGGTGTTGGGGTCACGCTTCGTCGGCACAATAGACGGCATCGAACCGGGCGGCGGCGAGGTCGGCGCGGCGGACGACGGACGTGAAGAAGCCGAAGTCGCCGACGCACAGCCCGACCGTCGAGTTCGAGCGGATCACCAACAGCCCAGTCCACTCGGCGGCGGCCGCCTCCTCGGCTTCCAGGTTCGCGCGGTACGCCGTCAACGGCCCCTGCACTTCGTCGCGCAGGTACGCCGCGTATTCGGCGTTCCCGTCCGCCGCGTACCGGTCGGCCTCGGCGAGCAACACCTCCGGCGTCATGTGCGTTTTGTATCGGAGCAGGTCTCGGCCGGTGTGTCGCAGGTGAGCGGTCTCGCGGAGGTCGCCGCTGATCTGCTCCGGCCAGCCGAGGAGTTGCCCGATGCTCAGCCGAGTCTCGCCGGCGGCCTCGGCCACCAAGTCGTGGAAGCTCCCGTAGTCGGCGAGCGGCGGGCAGAGCGGCGAGCAGTAGCCGGGGATCGAGATCGCCAGCTCCGCCGCGAGGAGGTGCGGCTTCAATTCGGCGTAGTATTCGTAAGCGTTGCCATCGGGGCGGGGCGTGCGGACGAGCGGACCATCGACGTGGACGAGTACGCCCTCGGATTCGGCGTAGAAGAGGGCGAGCAAGCCCGACGCCGGCAGCGGATGGTCGGTAACGCGGGGCACATCGGCCAAGTTCACCTGGGCGATGAACGGGAGCGGGTCGCCGTTCCGCTCGCGCGGCCAGACGAAGTCGGCCGGTACGTCCGGCGACCCGCCGATGCGGCTCGCACCAACCGGCGCGTCCGGGGTCGGGTCGCCGAGGCGCAAGGAAATGCACTCCCGCGCCAGCGGGCGGATCAGGTCCGCGGCCGGTTCCAAGTCGTGCTTGCGGAACAACGCGCCGAGGCGGGTTTGCAAATCCGGCCGGAGCGGTTGATCGACGGGCATGGGAACTCCGGAGGGCGCGGCGGTTCCGGGGCGTCAGCGATGAAGGCCGCGCAGAAGCGAGACGCTGTACACAGTCACAACACCGTCGGCGGGGCGGAGCAGGTAGCGCACCGACAGCCGCCCTTCAAACCAGATGCGGGTGTTCCCCTCCCGCGACTCGCCGAGCGTGTCGGGGTGAATCGACAGTTCGGCGTTGATGCGCTGCACCGTGCGCGCCACCGTGTCCTGGTCGGCGAGCGAGAGTGCGACGTAGAACGCGGCGAGTTGATCGAGCGCCAGCTCGGTCCACGTCACGAACATTTCCGCAACTCCTTCAGGCGCTGCTCCACCTCGGCGGCGGGGATGAGTTTGGCGAAGGGGAGTTCCTCGGCAACATACCGAGCGGCCTCCGCGTCCGTCATCCAGCGGCCGATGTACTGCGACGGGTCGAGTTCCGTTTTGACGTGAAACTCGCCGGCCAGCGCGCCCGCTTCGTTGGTCAGCAGGACGGTCCCGCTGGCGGCGCGGAGTTTGTCGAACGTCGCGTCATCGACTTTGATCGTCGTCATGTGTCTGCCCTCAAGTGGAGTCCGGGTATATTGTACCACCCTCGCGCCTCACTTCCCCTTCGGCAAGTCCTTCGGCAGCTCCGGCATCGCGTCCTTCGGCAGCGTCATCTTGTCCCGCAGCTTGACGGTCTTGTTCTCGATGTCGCCGCCGGTGGATAGGAAAAAGCGGTCGCCGGCTTTCGTGAGGCCGGCGTCGACGTTCAGCACCGGGTTCGCGTCGGCGGTGAAGCGGGCCTCCGTCACCGGCTTCCACTCGCCAGACTTCGCGGTCTTCACCCAGGCGTTGCCGTACTCGGCCGTGCGGGTCTTCGTCGTCGAGACCTTGTCCCGCTTGAAGTCCTCGACGAACGAGTAGTACCCGCCGAGGGTCTTCTTCTCGGTGAGCGTGGAGAACGTGATCATGTGCAGCCACTCCTTCTTCGCCGGCAGGTAGAGGTGGCCGGCGAACGCCACGCGGTCCTTGCCGTCCGGCTCGCACGTCACCAGGAAGCGGTAGGTGTCGCCGGCCTTCCAGTCGAAGTCGAAGAACGACTGCCCGCCAGTGCCCTCGCCGCCGAACCGCCCGACGCGGACGCCCTCGCCTTTGGACAGGTTCTTCACCCGCTTCTCTTCGGGGACGGTCTTCGGGTCGTCGCCGGCGGTCGGATCCCACACGCTGAAGAGGGCCAGCTTCTTGCCGCTGGCCAGTTCCTGGATGCCGAAGTAGCCGGAGTTGAACCCGACGGCGCAGAAGTAGGTGCCCGGCGCGGAGGCGCGGACGGTCGCCTCGACGTAGAACGCCGTCCCCGCTTCGGCGGTGTAGCCGAGGTGGACCGACCGGCAGGCGATGCCTTTCAGCTTCTCGTCGGCGAGTGCGGGTAGGGCGAAGGTGAGGGCAAAGAGCGAAGCGAACAGCAGGCGGCGCATGGGAGCAACTCCGAGGAGGTTTGGGATCGTTGTCCAAAAGATCGGTTTTCGCACGGCGTTCGGTATCCCGCTCCCTTCGGTCGCGGCGACGATGAGAAGTTGTCGTCGCCGCGACCGAAGGGAGCGAAATGCAAATCACGGCACGCCGAACACAGGCACCGCCAGTCCGGCGAGGCCGCCCAGCACCAGCAGCACCATCCCCCACTTGCCGCGGGTCTTCAGCGACGACCACAGCACCAAGCCGGTGACGGAAATCAGCAGCATCAGCGCGCAGGTGACGTTGATGACCCACTTCCACGCCGGGCCGGACGCCTTCCCCTTGTGCAGGTCCATGACGATGCCGGCCCACCCGGAGCGGTACTCCACCAGTTCCACCGTCGCGTCCTTGCCCGGTTCGTACTTGATCTCGACGACGTGCCGGCCGCCCGGCTTCACGAACTGGAGCTTGTACGGCTCCGTCGGTTCGTCCGGGTTGTCCTTGCGGAAGTAAGCGTCCAGGTCGAACGGCTCGGCCGGGTCTTGGTCCTTCGGGTCGATGCCGACGAACCCGGACGCGCCGAACCGCCGGCGGAGGTGTTCCACCACCGCGTACTTGTTCAGCGGCTCCATCAGGCCGGCGGGGACGGTGCCCGTCACCGGGTCGAGGGCCGTCTCCTTGCCCGGCGGCAGGAACCACCCCTCGTAGTTCAGCATGAACCCGGTGACGGAAAAGAACAGGATCGGGACGAGGCCGAACAGCGTCAGGTACACGTGCGCGATTCGGCTGGCCTTCAGCAACCGGCGATACGCGGGCGACATTACTTCTTGGCCCCATAGGTGACGACGGTGTCGCCAGTCTCCTCGTTCTTGGCCAGCTTCAGCTCGGCCGTCTCGGCCCCGCACTCGATCTTGCCGGACTGCCGCAGGTGCTTGCCGTGTTCGCGGTGGACTTCCACCCGCACGGTGTAGGTGCCCGCCGGCACCGCCTTGCCGCCGTCGTCCTTGCCGTCCCACACCAGTTCGTACCTGCCCGGCCCCCGCGTCGCGCGGGTGGTCGCCTTCACCAGCGTCTTGTCTTCCTTGGCGAACTTCCACCAGTCGCTCAAGTCCTTGGTGTACTTCGGCGAGTTGCCCCACACGGTCAGGGTGCGCACCGCCTTGCCGTCGGCGTCCTCGAACCAGACCGCCACATACGGCCGGCGGTACTTGGCGGCGTTGACGACCGGCAGTTCCAGCGCGACGCCGACTTGAAAGCCGTCCGGCCACGCCCCCTTCGGCGCGTCGGCGTTGACCGCCATCGGCCGCAGCGGGAAGCCGGGCGAGCGGAATCGTTTGCCGTCCGGCCCGACGAGCAGGCACTCGGCCCCCGTCACGGTGGACACTAGCCGCAGACCTTCGTCGATGCCCATCACGCCGAGGGTGGTGGCGAGCGCGTTCGCGGTCGCGCCGGTCGGGGCGATCACGGTCGCCGACGCCACGGCGTCGGCCGGCCGCCCGGTGCGCGGGTCGATCAGATGCGAGAACCGTTCGCCGTGGATCGTGTGGAACCGCTGATACCCGCCGCTGGTGGCGACCGCCGCGTCGCGGAGGGTGAACGTGCCGAGCGGGGTCGCGTTCTCGGCCGGGTTCATCGGGTCTTGCACGCCGACGGTGTACGCCGCGCCGAACGCGGCCATGTCCCCGCCGAGGTTCACGAGGCCGGCCGACACGCCGGGGATCGACTTCAGCACGTCCGCCAGCCGGCCGACGATGTACCCCTTGGCGATGGCGTTCAGGTTCAGCGCACAACTGCCGGTCTTGATGGCGTTGTTGCCGTCCGGGACGTAGCCGGGGCGGGCGATGAATCGGGCGATGTCGAGTAGGAACCCGGCGTCGGGGAGTTGTTGCACTTGTTCCGCGTAGGCCCAGATGTTCGCGAACACGGCGACGCGCGGGTTGCACGCGCCGCCGGTGCGAGCCTGCCACTCCCGGTACAGCTCCAGCACTGCCATCAGGTCCGGCGACACGGCGACGGTGCCGGAGCTTCGGTTCAATCGGCTCAACTCGCTGTCCGCGTCGTACAGGCTGAACACCCGGCGGAGCCGCTCCACCTCGGCGAGCAGCCGGTCCTCGGCGTTGGCGTCGCGGTCGCCGGTGAACCACACGTCCAGTGACGTGCCGCAGATGTGGTCGTAGTGGAACGCTCGCTCGGCGGCGGTGGCGACTGCGGCCGGCGCTGGGCTGGCGAGCGCGGCGACGCCGACCGTCCCAGACAGGAGCAGTTCGCGGCGGGTCAACACGGCCATGGGTGCGAACTCCGAATGCGGTGCGGAGAGGCGGACGGCGGGGAGTGCCGTCCAGTTTCGCACCCGAACGATGAAAGACAAGTGAAAGGGTGATCGCCGCTCCCGGCCGTCGGCACTCCTACGAACGACCCGCGTCAGGCCGGCGGCGGGCAGGTCAAGTGGACCAGTTCCCAGACGTGGCCGTCCGGGTCGCGGAACCCGTGCTGGAGCATGAACCCGTGGTCCTTCGGCTCGGCGAACACCGTCCCGCCGGCCGCGACGGCGTTCCGCACCGTCGCCTCCAGGTGTCCCCGCGACGGGCACGACAGGCAGTTCAGCACCTCCGTCGCCGCCGTCGCGTCCGAGATCGGCAGCGGGGTGAACGACTGGAACTTGTCGCGCGTCAGCAGCATGACGTTGATGGCGTCGCTCAGCACCATGCAGGAGGCGGTGTCGTCGGCGAACGCCGGGTTCACGGCGAAGCCGACGGCCGTGTAGAACGCCACCGACCGCTTCAGGTCCGCGACCGGCAGGTTGACGAAGATCATCGGCACCGTTTTCGGCGCGCCCGCCCGCGTCGCCAGGTGTTCGTCCAGGCACTCGAAGCTGGAGTTCCACCCGGCCACCACGCCCATCGCCTCGTGCTTCGCCTTGTCTTCCGCGCTGGCGTGCAGGACGCGAATGGTCAGCCGCGTCTTCCCGCCGATGTCCTCGAACAGGGTGGTGACGACCGTCCCCTTCGGCAGTTCGACGCCCGGCAGCTCCGTCTCGTACTCGCTCCCGAACTCGTCGGTGCTGACGATCTTCGCCAGCGGCACCACCTCCAGGAACACGCCGCCGAAGGCGTACTCGGCCCCGTCCGGCCCCGTCATGACGTACCGCCACGTTCCGCCGACCCGCAGGTCGGATGCCGACACGGCGGTGCCGAACCCGCGCGGGCCGAACCACTGGGCGACGTGCGCCGGCTCGGTCCAGACGCGCCACACCAGCTCCCGCGGCGCGGCGAACTCGCGGACGATGACCAGTTCTCGGTCCGACATGAGGTTCTCCTGAAGACTCTTGAGGATGACGGCCCAACCGGTGCGGGCGCGGTCGATGTGCGGCTCCCAGCCGGGGCCGACCAGGTGCGAGAGCGTCAGCTCGCACCCGCCCGCGACCGGCACGATTGTCACCGTCACAAGGGTCGGCACCCCTTCACGATCCGTGGCGAAGGTGAACGCCAGCCGCCGCGGACGGTCGATCTCCGTGAACTCGCCGAAGTGTTCGGCGAGAACGTCGCCGCGACACTCGACGATCAGGAACCGCCCGCCGACGCGGGGTCCGAGCTCGAACTCCATCAGCTCGCCCGTCGGGGTGCGGAACATCCACTGCGGGAAGCTGACCGGGTCGAGCCAGGCGTCGAACACCTGCTCCGGGCCGGCGTTGAACCGCCGGGTGACGGTCAGCGTGGGCGGGTCACTCGTCGTCGCCACTCTTCTTCTCCCGTGCTTGGAGTTGGTCCAGGTATTCGGCGAGGCGGTCCAGGCTGTCGTTCCAGAACCGCTCGAACGCCGCAACCCAATCGTGGATCGGCTTCAGCCCTTCGGGCTTGAGCCGGTACAGCCGCTTCGTCCCCTCGTCCCGCACGCTCACCAGCCCGACCGCCTTCAGCACCTTCAAGTGCTTCGACGCCTGCGGCTGCTTGACGCCGAGCGAGTCGGCCACCTCGTTCACCGACCGCTCGCCGCCGGCCAGGTACGTGAGGATCTTCCGCCGGGCGGGTTCGGCGATGGCGTTGAAGGCGTCGGTGGTGGTCGGCGACCGGGCCATGCGAGGATTATATTCCCGTATCGGCATGTTCGCAAAGTCGATTGCCGGAAAGTACCGCCACCCGCCGGCCGTCGCTCGGCATAAAACAACCGTCCCGCAGCACCGGAGCCACCCATGCCGACCGACCTGACCCCCGCCGACCCGACGCCGGTGCTGGCCATCCTCAACGGGTTCCGCCACTCGCAAATCCTGTTCGCGGCCTGCGAACTCGGCCTGTTCGACGCGCTGGCCGGCGGGCCGAGGACGGCTCCCACCCTCGCCGTCGAGATGAAGCTGAACCCCGACGCACTCGAACGGCTGCTCGGCGGGTGCGAGATGCTCGGCCTGCTGACCCGTACCGACGCCGGCTTCGCCAACACCCCGGCCGCCACGACGTACCTGACGACCGCCAGCCCGAACCGGCTGCTGGGGTACATCAACTACTCGAACGCCGTACTGTGGAAGCTGTGGGACAACCTGCCCGACGCCGTCCGCGACGGCACCCACCAGTGGAAGCGGACCTACGGCACCGACGGCCCCATCTTCGCGCAGTTGTTCCGCACCGATGCCGACCGCCGCGAGTTCCTGATGGGCATGCACGGGTACGGGCTGATCTCGTCGCCGGTGGTGGTGAACGCGGTGGGCCTCGGCAAATTCGAGACGTTCGTGGACCTGGGCGGGGCGACCGGGCACCTGACCGTGGCCGCGTGCCGGCGGTGGGCGAACCTGTCCGGCGTGGTGTTCGACCTGCCGGAGGTGGTGGCGCAGGCGAAGGAGTTGATCGACCCGACGGACGTGGCGAACCGCATCGCGGTGAAAGGCGGAGACTTCTTCAACGACGAACTGCCGGCCGGCGACGTGTACGCGCTCGGCCGCATCTTGCACGACTGGACCGAGGCGAAGATCGTCAAGTTGCTGACCCGCATCCACGCCGCGCTGCCGGCCGGCGGGATGGTGTTCCTCGTCGAGAAGGTGCTGCACGACGACAAGGCCGGGCCGGAGTGGGCGGTGCTGCAATCGCTGAACATGCTGCTCGTGACGGAAGGAAAGGAGCGCACGCTCGGCGAATACGCGGCGCTGCTGGAGGGCGTCGGCTTCCGCGACGTGACCTGCCGCCGCACCGCCGCGCCGCTCGACGTGATCACGGCGGTGAAATGATATTGGCGGGGGCGACATGCCCACTCTTCGCACCGGAGGTGCGGTTGCCGGTAGCCAGCGGTGACGGGCGAGCGCAGCTCGCGGAACCCCTGGCTACATGCACCCACCGCTCCGCGGTGAAGAACTGTCGTTCCTCTCCATCAACATTTCGCCAGGTTCACCGCTCATGATCCGCACCGCCCGCCTGACGCTCGTTCCCGCGACCCTCCCGCTGGCCCGCGCGGAGATCGGCGACCGCGCGGCGTTCGCCCGGCTGCTCGGCGCGACGGTGCCCGACAACTGGCCGCCGGAAACGCTCGCCGACGCGCTGCACCTCTTCCTCGAATGGCTGGAAGCGGCCCCGAACGCCGTCGGCTGGTTCGGGTGGTACGCCCTCGCCGACCTCGACGGCGCGCCGACGCTGGTGGCGAGCGGCGGGTTCATGGGACCGCCGCAGTCGGGTACGGCCC
>JAYTTN010000794.1:0-3289 GCA_043745295.1 Fimbriiglobus sp.
TGGAAGGGCAGGCCCGCGCCAGCGTGCGAGAGCTGGCGGCGAAGCTCCGCGACCTCGGCCGGTTGCAGGACTGGAAGGCCGGCGGCATCTCGGCCACGCACCACACCGCCGGCCGCATCGACGCCCACGGCAACCAGGTCCGCCGCATGATCTGCTGGAACGATCAGACGCTGGCGAAGTACCACGAGCAGGGTCTGGCACGGCTCGGCGGACAGGAGAAGGCCGTCGAACTGACCGGCGGGCCGTGGGTCGTGCGGTACTCGCTGTCGCACCTCGTGAAGGACGAAACCGCGCTCTCCGAAGCCGACTGGAAGCGGACCCGCTGGGTTCAGCAACACGGGTGCCTCGCCGCCGGCTACTTGACCGGCCGGTTCGACTGCATCAGCGTGTCGTCGGCCGCGTCCACGGGTATGCTGGATTTGCGCACCGAGCAGTGGCGGCCGGAAATGCTGGCGGCGCTGGCGAACCCGGAGTACCGCACTCTCGCGGCGAAGTGCCTGCCGACCGTCATCCCGATGACGCAACCGGTCGGCCCGCTGGCCGAACACGTCGCCCTCGACGCGCACATCCCGGCCCCGATTCGCCCGCTGGTGTTCCCCACGCTCGACGATCAGGCGGCCGGACTGGTCGGCGGCGGGGCGGTCGATCCGGGCCACGTCGCCGTGATTCTCGGCAACTCGGCGGTGGTGAACTCGTCGTCTAACGCCCTGCCGAAGTCCGGGTCGCTCGACTGCATGAAGCTGAACTGGGGCGCGTACCTGTGGATGCGGTGTTACAGCAACGGCGCGCAATTCCTCGACCGCGTCGTCGGGCCGAAGCCGGATTGGGACAAACTGGAAGCCGCCGCGCGAGCCGTCCCGCCGGGGTGCGGCGGGGTGAGCGTGCTGCCGTTCGTGCTGTCCGAACCGTCCATCGGCGTGACCGCGCCGCGGTTCGAGTGGACGCCTTCCGAGCCGACCGACCTCGGCGTGAAGGTGCGGGCGTCGTTCGAAGCGATTGCCTACCTGATCGGACTGGCCGTGAAAGAGCATGAGGCGGCCGGGCAAGTCGTCACCCGCGTGACCGTCTCCGGCGGCATCGCCAAGAGCCAACTGATGGGCGAAATCCTGGCCGGCGTGCTGAACAAGCCGCTCGACCGGCTGGTGTCGAACGAGGGTACCGCGCTCGGCGCGGCGGTCGTGGCACTGGCGGGGTTGGAGATCAACAACCGCCGGCAGGCCGGGGTGAAAGAGCCGTACACCGTCGCCGACGCCGTGGCGGCGCTGGTGAAGTTCCGCGACCCGGTGCAGCCGAAACCCGAGTGGGTGAGCGCTTACCAAGCGGGACTCGCGGAGTTCGGCAGGTGGGTGATGCGGTGATGCGGCAAGGTAGTCCGCACTCTCCGAGTGCGGTGCCGGAAGTCCGCACTCGGAGAGTGCGGACTACCTTGTCACTCCGTCGTGTCGCCGTCGAGGAACCACGCCATCCGGTCGGCGTCCACCGGCTCGCGGCGGGGTTCGCCCTCATACATTAACCCCATCGAGTCGATGACCCGGTGCGCGGTCGGGTCGGGGTGTTCGATCAGCCCCTTGTGCAGCACCCCCAGCGGGTGGCCGGGCGGTGGGTTCTCCAGCACCGTGCAGTTATTGACGACGACGATCTGCGCCCAGTCCGGCCGCGCCAGAACGTTCACCGCGTGCTTCATCAACTCGTCTTCGCCGTCCTTCGTCATCGGCTTGTTCCGCCGCAGGTACTCGAACGCCGAGCCGTCCCCGACCGCCTTGTGCGGGTCGTGGAGGAACAGCTTGCTCGCGACGCTCGTCGGCTCGTAAGCCAGGATGAGGAGCGACACGTCCGGCGCGCCGTCGCGGTGGAAGCGGGTGGACACCTGCTGATCGAACCGCCCCACCCGTTCCACGACGAACGTCCGCGGCGACAGTTCGTTGAACGCCGCGACGATGCCCGTCATCGCCCGCCGCAGTTCCTTCGAGGTCGGCTGCACCTTCGTCGCCGAGAGCGTGCAATACCCCATGTCTTCCGCCGAGGTCCGCCAGACGCTATCGAAGTACACGCATGCCCACCGGCGGACGGAGATCGCGTCGAGTTCGGGCATCATCATGGCCGGCACCTCCGGAGCAAATTCACGACGAGCCGCGACCGCAAGGGAGCGTCTGTTCCGAGCGGCACATGACGCTCCCTCGCGGTCGCGGCTCGCAAGCGGGACGGTGTCACACCACCAGCATCGCGTCGCCGTAGCTGAAGAAGCGGTAGTCGGTGGCCACCGCGTCGTCATACGCCCGTCGCAACAACTCACTCCCGCTGAGAGCTTGCACCAGCAGCAGCAACGTCGTTCGCGGCAGGTGGAAGTTCGTGACGAGGGCATCGACCGCGCCGAACAAATACGGCGGATGGATGAACAGGTCGGTCGGTCCCCGGAACGGCGAAACACCCCTCACCCGGCCGACTTCGCCGGCCGTTTCCAGGGTCCGCACGGTCGTCGTGCCGACGGCGATCACCCGCCCGCCGGCCGCGCGTGTCGCGTTCACCCGCGCTGCCGTGTCCGCCGATACCTCGGCCCATTCTGCGTGAATCTTGTGCCGCGTCGGGTCTTCGACCTTCACCGGCGCGAACGTGCCCAGCCCAACGTGCAGCGTCACCCGCGCGACGCCGACCCCCTGCCCTTCCAGTTCCGCCAGCAGTTCCGGCGTGAAGTGCAACCCGGCCGTCGGCGCGGCGACGGAGCCGGCGTTCGCGGCGTACACGGTTTGGTACCGCTCGCGGTCGGCCGGCTCGTCTTCGCCCTTGCGGATGTACGGCGGCAGCGGGATGTGCCCGTGTACCGGCAGCAACTCGGCGGCGCTTCCCGAAGGTTCCGGGGTCATCCGCCAGTGGCGATCATCGGTACGGGCGACCAGCTTCAACCGTAGTCCGGAGTCGGTCAGGATCGTTTCTCCCGGCTGCACGAACCCGCGCGTCTGCGCCAGCAGCTCCCACACGCCATTACATTCGGTCAGGAACAGTCCTTCCCATCTGCCGCCGGTCTGCTCGCGCCGGCCGACCAACCGGGCCGGGAGAACCTTCGTGTCGTTCAGCACCAGCAGGTCGCCGGCCCGAAGGAACGCCGGCAGATCGCGGAAGTGGTGGTGCGAGATCGAGCCGGCCGCGCGGTCGAGCACCATCAGCCGCGACTCGTCCCGCCGCGCCGCCGGGTGCTGGGCGATGAGGCGAGCCGGCAACTCGTAGTCGAAGAAGAGAGACATGGGCGGTTCGCGGGAGTGTTCTGCTCGCTCCGCGAGCGGTCTTGTCGAAC
>JAYTTN010000795.1:0-3283 GCA_043745295.1 Fimbriiglobus sp.
TCGAAGACCGTCGCTCACGCTTCCGGCTCCGACCAACAATGAAGAACCGGCGGACTCACGTCGCGCCGTTCGCCTCACGACTTCACCCACGATCAGGATGGCCGGCGCTTGCACGCCTGCGGCCCGCGCGCCGATGTCGCGCAGCTCGCCCACGGTTTCCCGGTGGCCGTCGAGCGTGCCGCTTTCGATGACGGCGACGGCGGTGTCGGCGGGCATTCCGCACGCGGTGAGCTTGTCGGCGATGGCGGCGACGTGTCGGCTGGCCATGTAAAAGACGACCGCCGGCGCGCGAGCCAGTGCCGGCCAATCGAGCGTGCAGTCGGGCGAATCCGGGTCGAAGTGGCCGGTGGCGAACGTGACCGATTGGCCCACGTCGCGGTGCGTCAGCGGGATGCCAGCCGCGGCGGCGGCCCCCAGCGCGGACGTGACACCGGGCACGATCTCGAAGGGCACGCCGGCGTCGGCGAGGGCTTCCGCTTCCTCCCCACCCCGGCCGAACACGCACGGGTCGCCGCACTTCAACCGACAGACGGTCTTGCCCGCGCGGGCCAGCCGCACGAGTGCCTCGTGAATCGTTTCCTGGACGGTGCTGCCGACGCAGTAGCCGCGCTTGCCGACGTACAGCCGTTCCGCATCGGGGCGGATTTCGGCCAGCAGTTCGTCCGACACCAAGGCGTCGTGCAGAACCGCGTCGGCGGTACGGAGGATGCGAAGCCCGCGCAGCGTGATGAGGTCGGCGGCACCGGGGCCGGCACCGACCAGATACACCGTGGCGGGCCGCGGCGGCGCGGCCATACGAGCGAGTCCGGGAGAGGGGAATACTGGTGAGCTAGAGCATCAGGCGTGCCAACTCCGACCGCGAGTCGATTCGGCGCAGAAACTGGCAGATCGACCGAGGTTATCGCGGGTTCGGCTCTCGATTTCCGCGAATTGTCTCGCCCCGAATCACCGGTTCGCTCAACTGCCAAGCAGCCCGGTCCATTCTCCTGCTCAACTGCGCCGCAGTGTCTATTTGGCTCTTCCTTCCTGGCTGTCTGTTCCGGTCGTGCCGGCTGAGGCGATCGAGGAATGCCCCTCCACCTTTCACATCGCTGCTTCCACCGGCATCATCCGGTCGATAGCTCCAGGCATCCGAGTGGCCGTTTCCGTCACAATCGAGAGGATCGTCCCATGACCGCAAACCTGTCGCGGTGGGTGGCGTGTGTCGCCGCCCTCGCGTTCTCGCTCCCTACCTACGCCGCCGAACCGGCCCCGGTCGTACCCCTGGAAGCGGACGCGGACCCGGCGGCGGTGGTCTCTGGAGTCGCGCCGTCCGTCGTCGTGCCCGTCGGAGTTCCCGCCACTCCGGTGGCCGCCCCGCAGACCGCCGCCCCCACCCCGAACGCCCCGTGCGACTGCCCGCCGGCCGGGTTCGACTTCAAGAAGGTGCCGCCGGTCCGCGGGGCGGTGCGGCCGGGACCGTTCCCCATGCCCCCCACCGGGCCGGGATACTACTCGATCCTCGACTTGATACGCGGGGACTGCCAGAAGACGCCGCCGAAGTACGGGTATCCCCGCTTCGCCCTCATGCCGCAGTCGTTCTACGACGCCGACTTCAAGTACGTGGACGCGCTCCCCGAAGCCGACCGCACCGTGTCCGAGTCGCTCAAGCGGATGAAAGTGGGCGACGACTGGATGCTGTCCGTCGGCGGCAGCTCGTGGCAGCGGTTCATGAGCGAGTACAACTCCCGCCTCGGCCAGCGGGACAACAACTACCTGCTCACCCGCGACCGGGTGTACGCCGACCTGTGGTACAAGGACGTGGCGCGGTTGTACGTCGAGGGGATCGCCTCCTTCAGCTACTTCCAGACGCTTCCCAAGCTGCTCATCGACCAGTCCGGGCCGGACTTCCTCAACCTGTTCGTCGATCTGAAGGTGACGGACGTGATGGACAAGCCGGTGTACGCCCGCCTCGGCCGCCAGGAACTCAGCCTCGGGTCGCAGCGACTGGTGTCGTCGTTGGAGTGGGCGAACACGCGGCGGACGTTCCAGGGGGTGAGCGCCCTGCGGACGGGCGACAAGTGGGACGCCACCGCCTTCTGGCTCCAGCCGGTCATCCCCAGCGAAGGCAAACTGGACTGGGCCGACAACCAGCAGCACTTCGCCGGCGGCTGGCTGACGTACCGGCCGAAGCCGGGCACCGCGGTGGACCTGTACAACCTGACGCTGGTGAACAACAACACCGTCGCCCAGCAGGGCCTCCAGCGGGGCAACTCCACCATCAACACCACCGGCGCGCGGTTCGCCGGGGACATGAACAACGTCCTGTGGGACTTCGAGGGGGCGATGCAGTTCGGCACGCAGGCCGCGCGGAACGTGGTGGCCGGCATGGGCACCGCCGGCGTCGGGTACAACTTCAAAGATGCCCCGTGGAACCCGACGGTGTGGATGTACTACGACTACGCCAGCGGCGGGCGGAGCGGGAACACCAGCAACACCTTCAACCAGCTGTTCCCGTTCGGCCACTACTACCTGGGGTGGGCGGACCTGGTCGGGCGGCAGAACATCCAGGACCTGAACGCGCACCTGTACTTCTACCCGGCCAAGTGGCTTACCGGCTGGGTCCAGTACCACCGCTTCTGGCTGGCGGACGGCACCGACGCCCTGTACAACACGGCCGGCAACGTCAGCCGGTTGCGGGCGAACGGGTCGGCCGGGAACAGCGTCGGGCGGGAGATCGACGCCACCCTCAACTTCCACCTGACCAAGCAGTCGGACGTCCTCGTCGGGTACAACTACTTCTTCGCCGGCGACTTCATCCGCCGCTCCGCCGCGCCCGGCCAGACCGCCGGGTTCGACGCGAGTACCTTCTTCCTCCAGTACAACTTCCGCTGGTGACGGGACCGGGCGGGCAAATCGCGTCGTCACTCGGTATCGGAGCGCATGGCGAGGCGGTCGGGGTCGATCATCCAGTCGTCGTCGTGGTCGTGGAGTGCCTGATCCGAGCCGTCAGCGACGGTGCGGATCGGCGCAGCCGGCGGGGTCAGGGGTTCGCCCGTCGCTGACGCTTCTTCGATTTCTTCGGGTGACGGTGTTCGCGGCGGCACTCCGGAACGGCGAAGTGTACACCAGTGGTTATGCGCTCCGTTTTCGGGTTTGTCAAATTAAAGTGGAGAGATTGTCGGAAATAGTTTGTTCAGGTGAACAGGCGGTGCGACTCGCCGGGTGGCGTTCGCCGGTCGGGTCGCCTCTCCGAGGCCCGACATTGGCCGGTTGGCGGTGTCTCTTGTAGGTCGCGGTCGAG
>JAYTTN010000796.1:0-3280 GCA_043745295.1 Fimbriiglobus sp.
CCTGGAGTCACAACAAGCCCCCTCACCCGGTTGCTCCGCAACCGACCTCTCCCCAGCGGGGAGAGGTGGGGAGTGGTTGCGTTCCCTTGGTGGGTGGAACTTCCGACATGCTCCCACGCCAGCCACGCCGTCAGCAGCGCGCAGAACGTCAGCGAGGCGTCGGTACTCAGGACGCACGAGTGCGCGAGGAGGGTTGGGTCGAACGCGGCCAGCGCCGACGCCACCACCCCCGACGCGCGGCTGTCGAACAGCCGGCGGGCGAAGAGGCCAACCAGCACGACCGCGCCGACGCCGAACAGCAGGTTCATCCGGCGGGCCGGCGTCAGCAGCGCGTGCCAGTCGTGCCCGGATTTGAAGAGCAGCGCGTGCCCGACCCGCCACTCGTTCTCGGTTCGCCACTCGTCGCGGAACGGCAGCGGGTCGAACAGGAACTGAGGCAGGGTCCAGAGCAGCTTGGCGAGCGGCGGGTCTTCGAGGTTCAGACGGAAGTCGCCGGTCGCCCAGTAGGAATACCCGGCGGCGAAGTGGACGGGTTCGTCGAACGTCGGCCCGTTGGCGGCGAGGAACCGCTCCCCCTGCCACCAGAAGGCCGCGACGAGCAGGAGCGTGAGCAGGCGTGTCATGCCGAAAGCGTAGGTCACGTTCCGGCTTGATGGTAGTCCGCACTCTCCGAGTGCGGTCTTCCGATTCCGCACTCGGAGAGTGCGGACCACCCTATCGGAACGCCTTCACCCCTTTCGGGCTGCCGACCACGTCGGCTTCCTTCAGAACCGGGGTCCTGGCGAACGGGTTGTACAGCGGGTCGCCGACG
Organism: Fimbriiglobus sp.; assembly: GCA_043745295.1. Lineage (GTDB taxonomy): Bacteria > Planctomycetota > Planctomycetia > Gemmatales > Gemmataceae > JALHQU01. The sequence continues at coordinate 812 of JAYTTN010000796.1, forward strand.
AGGACCGTCATCCAACTCGCCAGGAGGACCGTGCGGGCGTGGACCTCGGCCAAGGTGTACTTGCCGGTGGCCAGGAAGCCGAAGAACTCGGCCGGCTTCGGGAAGCCGACGGTGTACGGCTCGCCGACCGGCCCGAGCGTGGCGCACACGCCCTTCCGCAACAGGTTCGGGCACCACACTTTGGACTTCGCGTCCCGCAGCGTCACCGCCTCGCTGCTGGCCAGGTGCCACGCGACCGCGCCCTTGGCGAACGTGCAGCAGTCCTTGAAGTTCGCGTGCGAGTACCAGCCGGAGTAGAGCGCGGCGTCCGGGCAACTCTTGTCGGCGAACAGCAGCTCCTTGTCGTCCAGGGTCACGTCGAGTCCGCCGGCTTTCAACAGCGCCGCCGCCTCGCGGTAGCTCTCGTCGTACCCCTCGTACCCGGTGCCGCCCTCGCCGGCCTTCTTGGCGTCGAACTTGATGCCCCGCGCGTCGAAGTAAACCTTCCCTTTCAGCCCGGTTTCCTCGACGGCAAGGGAGTCGTCGATGATCCGCTTCACGACCTCCGGCGTCGGCGCGTCGAGCCGGCAGGTCATCAGCGTCCGCGGCCGCTTCTCGCGGTCGGCCTCCGACACCTGCCAGTACAGCGGGTTCATGACCCACCGCTCCAGCGGGTACGGCGGCCACCAGAGCAGCATCAGTTCGCTGTCCACGGCGGCCGTCGATTCCGCGCCGGGCAGCGCGGCCACCCGCCGCTCCAGTTGCCGCACGTCGTTCCGCAGCACGGTCAACTTGGCCGCTTCGGCCTTGTCCTTCTCGGCGTCGGTCAGTTCTTTCCGCGCGTCGGCGAGTGCCTTGCGCACCCTGTCCGTCTCGGTCTTCTCGTCGTCGGTCAACACCCGCGGCCCGACCCGCAGCGGTACGCCGTACAGTGTCAGCAGGCACTTCACCTCGGCCTTGCGGTCCTTCAGCGCCTCCCGCAGCGGGCCGGCCAGCTTCGCGTCGTAGTCGGCCCGGCTGATGTCCTCGCCCGTCGGCAGCGACAGGGCGATCACGTTCCCCTTCGGCACCTTCCGCGCGGCGACGTAGTAGTCGGCGAGTTCCACGGACGCCTTCACGTCCCTGTTGGCGATGACGATGATGTCCTTCGGTTCCAGGGCGAACGCCGGCGCGGCAAGGAGCAGCAGGGCGAACGAGGCACGGGTCATGCGGGGAACTCCGGAAGGTGTGACTATCGTAGGCGGTGAGCGCCGAACCCCACCTCCCGGCCCGAATCAGGGTCCTGCTCGAAGACCCCACCCCCCGGCCCCCTCCCCGTTCCGGAGAGGGGGTGTTCAAGCGGATCACGCCTTCTGTGGCACCGCGTTTGGAGTGGAAGTTCCTCTGCGAAAACCGAATCCCGAAGTCCTTTTGAACACCCCCTCTCCGGCACGGGGAGGGGGCCGGGGGGTGGGGTTCTGGATACCCCCTGGGAACACCGTTGGCCCATTCGTAAATTCGCTCGACTGCTTCCGACCCGGAGAACCTCCATGAAGACCGCCGTCGCCTTGCTGCTGTCGGTGTCCGCACTGTCCGCCGCCGAGCCGAGCGAACTGGAAGTGGCCGTCAAGAAGATCGCCGCCGCGCACAAGGGCAAAGTGGCGGTGGCGGTGAAGAACCTGGCCACCGGCGAGGGGTTTCACCTGGACGGCGACACCGTCATGCCGACGGCCAGCCTCATCAAGCTGGCCGTCATGGTGGAGGCGTACCGGCAGGCGGACGCCAAGAAACTCGACCTGACGAAGACGCTGACGCTGGCCAAGGACGACAAGGTGCCCGGCGCGGGCATCCTCACGCCGCACTTCTCGGACGGCGCGACGTTCCCGGTGAAGGACGCCATCCGGCTGATGATCGTGTACAGCGACAACACCGCCACCAACATGGTGCTGGATCGGGTCGGCATCAAGGCCGTGAACGAGACGACGGCGGCACTGGGGTTCCCGGACACCCGCATCAACGCCAAAGTGTACAAGGGCAGCACCACCAGCGTGGACCCGGAGCGGACCAAGACCTACGGCCTCGGCAGCACGACCGCGAACGAGACGGTGAAGCTGCTGGAGCTGATCCACACCGACAAGGCGGCGTCGCCGGAGGCGTGCCAGGTCATGCTCGGCCACCTGAAGGCGAACGACGACAAGGAGCAACTGGTGCGGTTCCTGCCGGCCGGCACGGTGGTGGCGCACAAGACCGGGGCCGTCAGCAACGCCCGCACCGACGCGGGAATCATTTACATCCCGGACCCGGCCGACGCCGCCAAGAAGAAGACCATCCCCGTGGCGGTGTGCGTGCTGACGAACGAGAACGAGGACAAGCGGTGGGTGATCGACAACGCCGGACAGGTGACCATCGCCGCCATCGGCAAGGCGGTGTACGACGCCGCGAGCGGGAAGAAATAGAGGGTCTGGGGAAGATTTTTGACCACGAAGGACACCCGGAACACGAAGAGGAGCC
>JAYTTN010000797.1:0-3266 GCA_043745295.1 Fimbriiglobus sp.
CGGAGAGTGCGGACGACCCTGACAACACCTGCTCACCGATGAGGTTCTTACCCCGATGGGCATCCGCGTCGCCCTCCGCCACGTCACCACCTACCGCTACGACCGCCCGGTGACGCTGTCCCCGCACACGGTCCGCCTCCGCCCGGCCCCGCACGCCCGCACCGCCATCCCCGCCTACAGCCTGACCGTCCGGCCGCAGCCGCACTTCCTGAACTGGCAGCAAGACCCCTACGGCAATTACCTCGCCCGGCTGGTGTTCCCCAAGCCGACCCGGGAGTTCGAGGTGGCCGTCGAGTTGCACGCCGACCTGACGCCGATCAACCCGTTCGACTTCTTCGTCGAGGAGTCCGCCGAGCAGGTGCCGTTCGTCTACGCCCCCACACTCAAGCACGAACTCGCGCCGTACCTCGCCGCCGACCCCGCCGGCCCGCTGCTGTCCAAACTGGTCGCCGAACACCGCCCGACGAAGCCCGTCACCACCAACGATTTCCTGGTGAATCTGAACCAGAGCCTGTCCCACCGGGTGAAGTACACCATCCGCATGGAGCCGGGCGTTCAGGCCCCCGAAGAGACGCTGACGCTCGGCTCCGGGTCGTGCCGGGATTCCGGCTGGCTGCTGGTGCAACTCTGCCGGCACCTGGGCATCGCCGCCCGGTTCGTGTCGGGGTATCTGATCCAACTGGTCGCGGACGAGAAGCCGCTCGAAGGGCCGGAAGGTCCGACGGCCGACTTCACCGACCTGCATGCTTGGGCCGAGGTGTACATCCCCGGCGCGGGCTGGGTCGGCCTCGACCCGACCTCCGGACTGCTCGCCGCCGAGGGGCACATCCCGCTCGCCTGCACCGCGTCGCCGCAGTCGGCCGCGCCGGTGGACGGCACACTCGGTTACGCCACCGACGAGGCCAACCCGGACGACGACTTGAAGCAGGAATTCACTTACGAGATGTCCGTCACGCGGATCGTCGAAGCGCCGCGGGTGACGAAGCCCTACCGCCCGGAGGAGTGGCAGGCCATCGACCGCCTGGGCACGCGGATCGACGCCGAACTCGACGAGTGGGACGTGCGGCTGACGATGGGCGGGGAGCCGACGTTCGTCGGCATCGACGGCCGCGACGCCGAGGAGTGGAATACCGCCGCGCTCGGGCCGAACAAGCGACGGCAGGCGAACCAGCTCCTGCATCGCCTCCACGGCCGCTGGGCACCCGGCGGATTGCTGCACTTCGGTCAGGGCAAGTGGTACCCCGGCGAGTCGCTGCCCCGCTGGGCGTTCGGCTGCTTCTGGCGGCCCGACGGCGTGCCGGTTTGGTCCGACCCGGCGCTGGTGGCCGACGACGCCAAGCCGGTCGGCGCGACGGCCGCGGATGCCAAGCGGTTCCTGGCGGCGTTGGTCGAAACGCTGCACCTGCCCGCCGATTCCGGCATCCCCGGCTTCGAGGACGTGTGGCACTACATGCTGAAGGAGCGGCGGCTGCCGGTGAACGTCGATCCGCTCGACAGCAAGCTCGACGACCCGGAGGAGCGCGTCCGGCTGGCGAAGGTGTTTGAAGCGAAGCTCGGCGCGGTGGTCGGCTACGCGCTGCCACTCCGCCAGGGCGACGCCGGGTGGGAGACGAGCAAGTGGCCCCTGCGCTCGGAACACCTGTTCCTGCTGCCCGGCGATTCGCCGATGGGTCTGCGGTTGCCGCTCGCCGCGCTGGAGTGGGAGGCGAAGGAGAATCGCCAGTTCACCGATGAGATCGACCCGTTCGCCAAGCGGTCGCCGCTGCCCGCGACGCCGACGTTCCAGCCCCGCCAGCCGTCGGTCAACGGCATGCCGAAGCCGGTCGCCGAAGCCGATCCGTCGCTGATCCGGACGACGCTTTGCGTCGAAGCCCGCGCCGGGACGCTCTACGTCTTCCTGCCGCCGGCCCGCAAGCTCGAACACTACCTGGAACTGGTAGCCGCCGTCGAAGCGACCGCCGCGGCGCTGGCGATCCCCGTCCGCGTCGAAGGGTACACGCCGCCGAGCGACCCGCGGATCTGCCACTTCAGCGTCACCCCCGACCCCGGCGTCATCGAGGTGAACGTCCACCCGGCGGCTCGGTGGGGCGACCTGACGGCCCGCACCACCGAGCTGTACGCGGAGGCAAAGAAGGTCCGCCTGACGACCGAAAAGTTCCTGCACGACGGCCGGCACACCGGCACCGGCGGCGGCAACCACTTCGTCCTCGGCGGCCGCACCCCGGCCGACAGCCCGTTCCTCCGCCGGCCGGATTTGCTCCGCAGTCTGGTGGGGTTCTGGCACAACCACCCGTCGTTCTCGTACCTGTTCAGCGGCCTGTTCGTCGGCCCGACCAGCCAGCACCCGCGGGTGGACGAGGCCCGGCACGACGCCGTGTACGAGTTCGAGCTGGCCGCCTCGCACCTGCCGAAGCCGCCCTTCCACCCGCCCGCGTGGCAAGTGGACCGCGCCTTCCGCCACCTGCTCGCGGACGCAACTGGCAACACGCACCGCACCGAGTTCTGCATCGACAAGATGTTCAGCCCGGACAGTCCGTCGGGCCGCCTCGGGCTGGTCGAGTTGCGGTCCTTTGAAATGCCGCCGCACGCCGAGATGAGCCTGGTTCAACAACTCTTGCTGCGGACCCTGGTGGCGTGGGCGTGGCGGAAGCCGTACACCCGGCCGCTGGTCCGCTGGGGCACGGAGTTGCACGACCGCTTCCTGCTGCCGCATTTCGTGGAAGCCGACCTGCGCGACGCGCTGGACGAGTTGAATCAGGCCGGCTACCCGTTCGACCCGGCGTGGTTCGTCCCGCACGTCGAGTTCCGCTTCCCGCTCGTCGGCCAGATCGCCACCCGGAACGTGACGCTGGAGCTGCGGACTGCCGTCGAGCCGTGGCCGGTGCTGGGTGAGGAGGCCGGCGGCGGCGGTACCACGCGGTTCGTCGATTCGTCGCTGGAACGGCTGCAAGTGAAAGCGACCGGCCTGACCGACGGCCGGCACGTCGTGACGTGCAACGGGCGGGCGGTGCCGCTGCACCCGACCGGCACGAACGGCGAGTACGTCGCCGGCGTGCGGTTCCGCGCCTGGCAGCCGGCGTCGTGCCTGCACCCGACCATCCCGTCGCACGCGCCGCTGGTGTTCGACGTGCTGGACCTGTGGAACGACCGCTCCCTCGGCGGGTGCGTGTACCACGTCGCGCACCCCGGCGGGCGGGCGCACGAGACGATGCCGGTGAACGCCCTGGAGGCCGAGGGCCGGCGGATCTCGCGGTTCACGCCGTTCG
>JAYTTN010000798.1:0-3265 GCA_043745295.1 Fimbriiglobus sp.
TCACGCTTCCGGCTCGGACAAACCGGCGGGTTAGAACGTCCAGTGGGCGGTCAGCTCCAGCAGCTTGGCCCGCGTCTGCTCGTACCCGGACGGGGTGCCCTGATCCTGCTTCAGGAATTGTACCACGGCCGGCATCAGGTCGATGGCCTTGTCCGCCTGCTGGTCCTCGCCCCGCTTGTACTGGCCGATGCGGATGAGGTCTTCCACTTCGGCGTAAGTGCCCATGATGGCGCGGAGCTTTCGGGCCGCCTTGGCGTGGTCCTTGTCCGTCAGTTCGGCGGCCAGCCGGCTCAGGCTACGGCCGACGTTGATGGCCGGATAGTGGTCCCGCTCGGCGATCTTGCGGTCCAGCACGATGTGCCCGTCCACGAACCCGCGCACGGCGTCGGCGATCGGCTCGTCCATGTCGCCGCCGTCCACCAGCACCGTCAAGAGGGCCGTAATGCCGCCGACGGAGGCGTTGCCCAGCCGCTCGATGACGTTGGCCAGCATCTGGAAGACGCTCGGCGTGTACCCGCGGGCGGTCGGCGGCTCGCCCAGCATCTGGCCGATCTCCCGCTGGGCGTGGGCCAGGCGGGTGAGGCTGTCGATCATGAACAGGACGTTCACCCCGCCGTCGCGGAAGTGGTCGGCGATGGCGATGGCCGCCTGGGTGGCCCGCACCCGCATGAGCGGCGTCTGGTCGCTGGTGGCGTACACCACCACCGACTTGGCCATGCCCTCCGGCCCCAGGGTTTTCTCCAGGAACGGCTTCACCTCGCGGCCCCGCTCGCCGATCAGCGCGATGACGTTCACGTCGGCGTTCGAGTTGCGGGCGATCTCGCCCAGGAGTGTGCTCTTGCCGACGCCGGACCCGGAGAAGATGCCGATCCGCTGGCCGAGGCCGCAGGTGAGCAGCCCGTCGATGGCGCGGACGCCGGTGACGAACGGCGTCTCGATCTGCGTGCGGTCGAGGGCCGGCGGGGCCGGGCGGTGGAGCGACTTCAGCGGGCAGCCGACGATCGGCCCCTTGTTGTCGAGCGGCCGGCCGAGGCCGTCCAGCACGCGGCCGAGGAGCCGGGGGCCGGTCGGCACCATCAGCCCCTTGCCGTGGCGGAGGACGGTCATCCCCCGGCGGAGGTCGTCGGTGCGGTCGAACGGCATGAGCAGCGACACGTCCTGCTTGAACCCGATCACCTCGGCCAGCACCGGCGGGCCGGACGGCGGGACGATGGCGCACTGCTCGCCGACGGCCGCCTGGAGCGAGCAGGTGAGGACGCCGGCGGCGCTGGTCAGCCGCCCGCCCATCTGGTACCGCGGGGTGGTGGTGATGTCGCGGCTCAGTTGCCGCACGTCAAGACCGAGCATGGGCGAGGCTCCTCAGCAGTTCGTCGCGGATCTCTTGCAGCGTGCGGACGGGGTCCGCGACCAGCAGTTGGGCGTGCCCCTCGACGGCGACCGCGCCGCGGGCGAGGGCGGGGTCGGCCACCAGTTTCGGGTCGGCCGTCGGCAGCAGCGGTTGGCCGTCCAGCCGCCGGGTCAGCAGGGCCAGGTCTTCCGGGTTCAGCCGCACCCGCACCGGCTCCTCGTCCACCAGTTGGGCGGCCATCTCGCGGGCGATCTGCTCGATGGGGTAGTCGTCGGCCGTCACTTCGCGGTGGAACAGCCGGGTGGCGATGGTCAGGGCCAGTTCGACGGCCGCGTTCCGCAGTTCGTCCATCTTCTCGCCCTGTTGCGTCCGCAGGTCGGCGGTGGCCGAGCGGAGTTGCTCCAGCACGGCGACGATGCGGGCGCGGTCGGCGCGGAACTCCTTGCCGAGGTCGATCTCGGTCGCTTCGGGCAGCGGTGCGGCCTGCGGCGGGGCCGGCTTGCGGAACGGCGGAGCGGCCGGCTTGCGGAACGGCGGGAGGGCGGCGGTCGGAGCCACCAGGACCGCATTCGTGACGCGATCCGCGAACGGGACCGACCGGGTCCAGACCGCTCCGCGTTGTTGTGCCGCACGATCCATCGGGCATTCCTATCGGGGCGAAGTCGGCCGGTTGGCGGTCTCGGTTCGGCGGGTCGATTCGGTCGGTGGTCGCAGCGGTGGCCGGTTCAGGCTGGAGCGAACTACCAGAGAATGGAACACAATTGAAGAGCATCCAACCGCTTTTAACGACTTTCCCGACACTCGAATCGATTCGCTTGTGTGGCCGGCGGAATCCTGAACCGCCGCGCGAATCGACCCGCTGCGCGGGGCCGGATCGATCCCCGTTAGCACTCCGACGGCAACGGGTTACTCCTCGATGGTAATTTTCCCTTCCTCCTCGAACTGCCGGAACAGGTACATCAGCTCGGCCTGCGCGGTGATGACCTGCTGGTTCGAGATGCTGCCCATCAGCCCGATTTCCTCCTGGAGCATGTCGCGGGCGCGGCTGGAGATGTTCGCCGACAGCTTCGCAGCCACTCGCTCATCGACCCCTTTCAGCGAGCAGGCCAGCGTCTTCATGTCGATCTGAGCGAGCAGCGTCTGGAGCTGGCGGTCCGGCACCTTCAGCAGGTCTTCCATCTTGTACAGTTTCGTCCGCACCTTGGTGGCCAGTTCGGGGTCGGTGTTCTCGACCTTCAGCAGGACGAGGATGCGCTCGGCGCGGGGCAGTTCGCGGAGCATGGCGGCCAGGTCGTTGATGCGGTCCTCGGCGGGCGTCGGCGGCGGCTCGGCGGGCAGGCCGGTGCCGCGTTCGACGACGGCACGAGCCAGCCGCTGCACGACGGCGTGGTTGCGATTCCCCGGCTGGCTGAACCGCAGCGCCACCTCCGCCCGCTGCTCCGGCGACAGCCCCTTCAGCACGGCGGCGGCGGCGGGCTTGTCCAGCACGGACAGCAGCAACGCGACGGCGGCCGGCGGTTCGCCGTCCAGCGCCCGCGACAGCCGGTCCGTCGGCAGTTCCCGCAAGGCGGCGATCGGGTCCGGTTCCGGCTCCGGTTCGCCGACGGGGACAGCCGGCGTCAGGGCGATGGGGGCCGGCGGCGGGGGCGCGGGCAACAGGCCGCGCTCGGCGATGCGGTACAGGTCGAAGAATTCGCCGAGGGAGGCGTCCAGGTCGGCCTCCGGCGGCGGCCCGACGGAGTCCCGCAGTTGCGAGCGGATGCGGTCGCTGGCGGCGGCGTCCAGTCGGCTGAGCAGTTGCTCGGCGGCGTCGGCCGGCAGCGCCCGCAGGAGGGTCACGGCGATCTGATTCCCGGTCATGCCCGCCATTGCGACCTCGCAGGTTGGTCCCCCTCTCCCTCGGCGGGAGAGGGGTTA
>JAYTTN010000799.1:0-3258 GCA_043745295.1 Fimbriiglobus sp.
TGGTGAACGAGTTGGGGGTGGTGCTCGCCGAGTGGTGCCTGCTGACGAACGTGCCGGCGGGCGTAGCGGACGCGGCGACGGTGGGCCGGTGGTACGCCTGGCGGTGGCGGATCGAGACGTTCCACGAGCTGCTGAAGACGGCCGACCTGAACGCCGAACCGTGGCAGCAGGAGACGGGGGCGGCGTTCCTGCGTCGGCCGTGCGTGGCGGCGATGGCGTGCCTGACGGTGTGGCACCTGCAGCGGGACGCGAGCGACGACGCGGCGAAGTTGCGGAAGTTGTTGGTGCGTCTGTCGGGTCGGCAGATGAAGCACCGGGTGGAATCGACGGCCCCGGCGTTGCCGGCGGGTTTGGAGAAGTTGTCAGCGATCGGCGATTTGCCGCGGAGCAAGGATCTGGCGGAAGTGCTGGCGCTGGCGAGGAAAGTCTTGCCGCGACTCTTCCGCTCGGGATAGAAATGACCTCGTCGAAAAGATGTGTCCATACCTGTGCCCGACGAGGGGAGGTGGGAAGATGGGGCTTCCCGGTCACGGCTTCGCCCTTCGGCACGCCCGCGCCAAGTCGCCCGCGCGACGGCGGGCCGGCACACTGCCCCGACCCGCAGTTCCACCGCGTCATCCGGCATTTCCCGCCGCCGAATGACGAGGCCGCGCGCGATATGATTCGTCCGGAACACGTCGCGGGTGGCCCGCAGGGCCGGCCGTCGAAGTCATCCCCCAACAGCTCCGGAGTCACCCATGCTTGCCGTCGCGTTCAAGGAGTGGGCGGTCGTCTGCCGGGCGCTGGCCGAAGGCCGCCAGCGGCTCATCCTCCGCAAGGGCGGCATCGCCGAGGAGGGCGGGGTGTTCCGCCCGGAGTTCGACCGCTTCTGGCTGTACCCGACGCACTTCCACGAACAGCAGCAGGCCGGCATCCGCGAGGAGTTTCTGCCGCTGCTGGTAGAAGCCGAGGCGGCGCGCGCGCCGGCGGGCACGGTGCGGCTGTCGCACTTCGCCGAGGTGAAAGCGGTCGCGTTCGCCGACTCGCTCGACGCGGTCCTGGCGCTCGCCGACCGGCACATCCTCGGCGAGGCCACCGTCCGCCAGCGGTTCGCGTACCGCACGCCGGGGCTGTACGTTCTGGACGTGGCCGTGTTCCGCGCCCCTTCGTCGGTGGACGTGGCGGAATCGCCGGAGTATGCCGGGTGCAAGACGTGGGTTCACCTGACCGAACCGCTCGCCACTGCCGGCGCGGTGCCGGTCGCCTGATCGCCGGTCGCATCCTGCTCGCGCTTCAAGTACCGGTCGAAGATGAAGGTGGCGATGGGCGGGATCGACACCAGCCCGGCCACGACCGCCTTGCCGAACGGCCACCGCCGCGCCCGCCAGACGTTGGCCACCGCCAGCAGGTACGTCACCCACAGCAGCCCGTGCGCCGACCCGACGACAGTCACGGCCCAGCCCTGATCGGCGAGGTACTTCAGCGGCATGGCGACGAAGAACAGCAGCACGCACGAGGTGCCTTCGACGAGGCCGATGAGCCGGAGGCGGGCGAGCGGGGTGGAGAAGTTCATGTCTTCGGGTCTCTTGTTAGCCCGCCGCGCGAGCAAGGGCCGTAGGGTGATGGGGTGCCCTGGTCTCCGATTTTCCGCCACGGCGGCTTGGCCCTTGCTCGCGCGGCGGGCTAACAGGCGGCGGCTCAGAACGCGAAGTTCGGGCCGAACCGTTTCTGGAAGGCGGGTTCCAGTCGGCGGCTGCCGCTCGTCGGCTTGTGGATGTCGAGCCAGGTCAGTTCGGGCAGTACGTCGGGGTCGGTCAACCGCTCCAGCACCCGCTCCGAGAAGTAACTGCCGGCCAGGTTCAGGTAGCAGAGGTTGTGCGCGAAGGTCGCCACCAGAAGTTCCTCGAAATCGTCGTCGGTCAGGGCGTGGAATATTAGCGACAACTCCGTCAGGCCGGCCAGGAGGGGCGAGCGGCAAAGGGCCGCTCTCACGGCCCCGCTCCAGATCGGACCGCTCTTGAATGGCCGACTGGCGGACAGCACGTTCAGGTTCCGCGCCGCCGGGTTCTCGGCGAGTGCGAGGTAGGCGTCTGCCGTCAGCCCGCACCCGTTCAGGAACAGGCAGGAGCAGCGGTTCAGCAGCGGCGACGCGAGAAGGGCCGCGGTGCGACCGGCCGGCAGGGAGTTGGCGTTCAGGATGATTGCTCCCGGCTCCGGTTCGGGCAGGCCGGCCGGCCACACCGCGGCGGCCGTGTCGTCGGGGTCACTGTCGGACCACGACAGCCGTTCCAGGCGGGCGAACGCCGGCGACCCGGCGAACTCCGCCCACCCCGTCACCTCGTGCGTCAGCGCCGCCATTTCCAGGTGGGTCAAGTGCGGCGAATGGCCGTCGGCCAGCGCCGTCAGGAACGCCGTCCGGCCGAGGCCGTCGGTCGCCAGTCGCGTCAAACTCGGCAGCGCCCTGGCCAGCCGGTCCCACCGGTCCGCACTCGCGGGCATCCCGCTCGCGGAGAACGACTTCACCCCGCGCAGGTTGCCCGACGCGGCCAACTGCTCGGGGTTGCTCAACTGGTAGACGGACAGCCCGACGAGGGACGGGAACGGCGACTCGGTCAGCGCGGTGGCGACCTCCGGCGCGGCGACACTCAGGGTGAGCGACAGGGGCGGCAGCGAGCCGGCGCGGGCGGCTAGGGCATTCAGCACCGCCATCGCGTCAAGGTCGTGCATTGACACGTCGAGTGCGCCGGCGCGAGCCACCGTCGGCCCAGCCACCCAATCGGTCGCCACCGGCGGCACCGAGGAGTCTGGAGTCGTCCCTAAGTTGCGGGCGCGCACCGCCAGCCGGCGGAGCGGCCCCGGCAGCGTGGCCAGCCGCCAGTCGTGGGCGTGCAGCGTGTCCACATCCAAACTAAGAATGTCGGGGAAGCCGCACAGCCACTCGAAGTGGCCGGGCTGCCCCTCGATGCCGAGCAACCGCGACAACCCCGGCGGCGGCTCCTCCGGGTAGCGGCGATACTTCCAGTAGTCGGGGTCGGTGCGAGGGGTGCGGACGGCGGACACGGCCCAGCGGATGTAGCTGGCCCACGGCGACCAGAGCGGATCGCCGCCGGCGTTCTCGTCCAGCCAGTCGGCGAACACCAGCCGCCGCAGCTCGTCGGCGGGGTGCGCCCGGATGCCGGCCAGCAGGTCGTCGAACTCGGCCATGACGTTTCCCTTGTCTTGCGAGCCGCGACCGCCAGGGAGTGGCATCTTCCAACGAAACCAAGATGCCACTCCCTG
>JAYTTN010000800.1:0-12170 GCA_043745295.1 Fimbriiglobus sp.
AAGATGCCGCTCCCTGGCGGTCGCGGCTCGCAAGACATCAGAATCCCGACTTCTCGCCGAGGTCCAGCGGCTTGACGGTCGGACTCATGAAGCGGTCCAGGTACGCCTTGCTCGCGTCCCCGGTCTGAAACCCCTTTTTGAAGAAATAGTACCGCTGGTCGTCCCGGCCGTGGTTGAACTTCTCCGGCGACACGCGGTCCTTCGTCAGCTTGTTATCGCCGATGGCGCTGGCCGTCTTGAGGGCGTCCTCCACCTCGCGGAGGTTGCCGAGGATCTTGAACCGCTCCTGGGCGTGGTGCGCCCACACGCCGGCCAGGTAGTCGGCCTGCAACTCAAGCCGGATGCCGGCGTTCTCCCCCTCCCGCGCCTTGAACCGCTCCACCTGCCGCTCGTAGCCGAGCAGGTTCTGCACGTGGTGTCCGACCTCGTGGGCGACGACGTAGGCCTGCGAGAACTCGGCCTTCGACCCGCCGAGGCGTTCCAACTCCTTGAAGAACGTCGGGTCCAGGTACACCGTCTTGTCCGGCGGGCAGTAGAACGGGCCGACCCCGGACGGGATGTTGTTCCCGCACCCGGTGTTCACCGCGTCGCGGAACAGCACCATCTTCGGGTTCTCGTAGCCGCCGTACCCGTTCTTCTTGAACTGCTCCCGCCAAACCGTGTCGATGTTGCCGAGCAGTTTTTCCGAGAACTCCTTGTACCCGTCGGTCGGGGGCGGCCCTTCCTGCTGCTGCTGGCCGCCCGCCCCGCCGACGAGTTGCTGGAGGATGGCCGGGTTGATGCCGACGTAGGCCCCGACCAGCCCGAGGATGATGGCCGTGATGCCGCCGGCCTTGGCGGCCGGGGAGTACCCCCGACGGTCCTCCACGTTCCCCTGTTCCCCGCCTTCTTCGATCTGCATGTCGATACTCCTGAATGGGCGTGCCGAAGTCGGCAGATACGTCAGTCTACGAGGACGCGGCCGCCGGTCGAATCCGGCGCGGTCACGAGGACGAACTCCATCGTGTCCGCCGCCAGTTGCACCGCCAGCCAGTCGCCGCGGTCGGCATCGGGGGTGATGGCGAACACCGTCGGCCCCCACGACGACTGTCCGACGGCCGGCACGCCGAGCGCGCGGATGCGGGCGACCAGCGCGGCCACTTCGGGGGACGAGTACACGCCCCCCTGCGCGGCCGCAAACACTGCCCCGGCCAGCCGGTTGTACTCGTGCAGGGCGTCGGCGAACGTCGGGTAGTCGGCGACTTCGCCCAGGATTTCCGAGAGTTCCCGTAGCCGCGCCGTGTTCGCCGTCGTCGGTGCGGCGAAGGCGCGGCGCTCGACGTCCCCGTGCCAGCGGGCCGGGCCGCGCGGGCACGCCAGCACGATGCGCCAATCACCTGGCAAATGTCTCCGCGAATGCAGTGCCGAAACGGCGTCGCCGGTTCGTTTTCCCGCATCGAGGATCAGCCCGCCGCCGTCGAACCCGTGGACGCCGACGCCCGACCGCCTGCCGCGCCCGACCCGCGCGGCCAGTTCCACCGCCGTCAGGTGCGGCATTCCGACTTCCACCGCCATTGCTTTCGCCACCGCCAGGCCGAGCTGCGTGCCGACGCCGAGGCCGACGTGTTCCGCCGGGCAGCGTTCCACGTCGATGCGGAACATCGGGTCCGAGCCGGAAGCGTGAGCGACGAATTCGCGAAGACCGTCGCTCACGCTTCCGGCTCGGATGAGTGATTCCACGAACCGCTCGGCGAAACCGAGGGCACGGTCGGCGGACGGCCCGGACGCACCCCACTCGTCGGCCGGCGACACGCAAACAACGACGCCGGGGTCCGCCACCATTAGCCCGACGCCGCCGAACAGTCGGCCATCGGGCGAGGTGTCGGCGGTCGGCACGTTCAGCAGCCCGAAGTGCAACCGGCTGGGGGCGCGGACGCGGGTCATGGTCTCGCCTCCGCCCACTTCGCGTCCAGCACCGCCATCGCCTCGCGCTCGGCGTCCCCGCCGGTCTTCTCGACGATCACCCGCAACTTCTCGAACTCGGCGTCGATCTCCGCTGCCGGCAGGAGGTGGAATCGCGTGGCCAGGATCGCGGCCTCAATGACGGCGTGCTTGGCGCGGTGGAAGCCGAGGAAATCCCGGACGCGGTGCGTGTGGACGATGTCGGCTTCCAGGTGAATCCGCTCGCGGCTGTCGTCCACCTTCCGGACGACGAACTCGAACGCCCGGCAGCAGTCGGCCAGCACGAACCCGCGCACCACAACCGCCGCCACCGTCGCCGGCAGTTCCGGCACCGCGCCGATGGCGGCCAGCGCGATCAACTTGGCGTCGTCGGTGACGTGGAAGACGCCTTCGCCGTGCCGCAACAGGTTCCGGTAGGTGTTCGACGTGGGGAAGGGCCGCAGCAGCAGCTCCGCGAACGCGCCGTCCACGGTCGGCCCCATCGGCGCGAGGTGCGGCCCGCCGGTCGCGTCGGTCGTCGTCACCAGCCCTTCGAGGATCATCGCTGCAACGCCCTCAGCAAGCCGGCCGCCTTGTGCATGGTCTCTTCGTACTCGGTTTGCGGGTCCGAGTCCGCGACGATGCCGCCGCCGACGGGGAATTGCAGCCAGCCGCGGCCGGCGGTGAACGTGCGGATGAGGATGTTCGTGTCCATCGCCCCGTCGAACCCGACGAACCCGACGCTGCCGCAGTACGGCCCCCGCGCCGTCGGCTCCAGTTCGGCGATGATCTCCATCGCCCGCACCTTCGGCGCGCCGGTCACGCTGCCGCCGGGGAACGCCGCCCGCAGCAGGTCGAACGGGGTTAGCCCGGCCCGCAGTTTCCCGCGCACCTCCGATACGAGGTGATGAACGTAATTGTACGTCTCCACTTCGCAGACGCGCGGCACGCCGATGCTGCCGTACTCGCACACGCGGCCGAGGTCGTTGCGGAGCAGGTCCACGATCATCACGTTCTCGGCGCGGTCCTTCGGGTTCGTGGTCAGATCGAGCAGCAGCGCGGCGTCCTCCGCCGGCGTCTTCCCGCGCGGGCGGGTGCCCTTGATCGGGCACGTGACGACATCGCCGGTCGGCGACACTTGCAGGAACCGCTCCGGCGACGCGGACACGATCTGGAAGTCGCCGAGGTCGAAGTAGCAGCCGAACGGCGCGGGCGACACCTGCCGCAGCCGGCCGTACAGGTCGAGCGGGTGTTCGGTCAGCGGCGCGAGCAACCGCTGCGACAGGTTCACCTGGAAGATGTCGCCGGCGTGAACGTACTCGACGGCGCGGCGAACCGCATCGATGTAGGAGTCACGGGAGAAGTTCGACGTGACACCGGTGTGACCGCGCAGCGGGTGTTGGTCCGACACACGCAGTGGAATGGCGAATGGGCTTGGTGGGCGGAATGATCCGAGATAGTTCTCCGTCACGCATTGTTTCACACCCCGCGCGCACGATCCCCCGCGATGCGAAACGACCCAACACCGGTTGACCTTGTGGTCGAATGCGACCACCCATTCATATTGCCCGACGACCACGTCGGGCATTCCAAATAGATCCGCGTTTGCGGGAGTCGTCGGCTCAAACTGGGTGCCGAGGGAGTAGCCAAACAGACCCGCCAGCCCGCCCTGGAATGGTGGAAGACCCGCGATACTTGGCGGGCGAGCCAACTTTGACGACACCGTTGCCTTATCGAACGTCCGAACCACCCCGACCGGGTCCGCCATCACATAGCTGTACCGGCCCCGGTCGGGGTGGCGGTCGGCGGAGTCGAGGAACAGCAGGTGCGGGAGGTGGGCCAGCTTGCGGGCGACTTCATACGGGTCCGGGCAGGGGATCAGTTCCTCGACCAGCGGGGTGAACGGGGCCGACGTACTCATGGGGGAATTGTAGTGGGCACCGGCTCTTCGCGGCGACTTCAGGAGCCGCGCCACGGCGCGGCTCCTGAAGTCGCCGCGAAGTGGGTTCGTCACTTCACTTCCTTCACCAGTTCCTCGATCTTCTTGTCCAGCTCCTCGTTCTTCGGCGCGCCGACCCACTTCTCGCGGATGACGCCCTTCTTGTCGATCAGGAATAGCGTCGGGAACGCCTTCACCTTGTACGCCTTGCTCACCGGGCCGGTACCCGGCTTGCCGTCGAACCAGTGCGTCCACGGCATCGGCTCGTCCTTCAGGAAGTCGGTCACGTCCTTCTTGTCGTCGTCCACGCTCACGCTGAGCAGGACGAACGGCTTGCCGTCCATCTTCTTCACCAGTTCCCGCTCGTGCGGGATCATGGCGCGACAGGGCGGGCACCACGTCGCCCACACGTCCAGCAGCACCACCTTGCCCTGGAAGCTGCTCAGCTTCACCTTCTTGTCGTCCAGGTCGGTGCCGGTCACCTCCGGGGCCGGGTTGCCGACGACGGGGATCATCAGGGCCAGTTCGGCCGCCTTCTCGATGGTCTCGCCGTCGATCTTGGCGGTCGGGGCCAGCCGCTTGGCGACGGCCAGGAACTTCCGCCCTTCGGCCATGTACTCCTTGACCGACATCGGGTTGACGGCCGCGTCGGCGCGGTCCAGCGCCGCGACGCCCAGGTGGAAGTTGGCGATCCCCTTCGTCTCGTCGTCGGCCGCCTTGTCGGCGATGTTCTCCAGCAGCCGCGGCCCGGCCCGGCCGGCCTTGGCGAGGTCGCCGAGGATGCCCTTCAGCTTCGGGTTGGCCAGGTGGTGGTCGCCGATCAGCTTGACGGCCTTGTCCATCGCCTCGCCGGTGATGGCGTACTTGCTCAACTTCTGCACGGCGAAGACGGTGGCGTCCAGGGCGATGTCGTCCTTCGGCTCGACCTCGGCCAAATCCAGGGCCTTGTCGGCGAACAGGAAGTTGAGTTCCTTCAGCTCGTCGGCCGCCGCCTTCGGGTCGTCGCCGCCGGCGGCCTTCTTCGCCAGCGGCGCTTCCTCGTCCTTGTACCGGGCGAGGAGGGCCTTCCAATCGCTCGCCCGCTCGGCCTTGTCGTCGGCGGCGACCAGCAGCCCGACCGGCAGGGCGACCAGGACGGCACACAGGAGACGCATCGGGGAACCTCCGAACGGGGAGAATGTGGCGAACGCCGGCTGGAAAGCCGGCGCTGTTCGCCCGCCGCGCGAGCACGGGCCGAACCCCTCTGGCGGCTTGGCCCTTGCTCGCGCGGCGGGCGAACAAGTGAGGCTCACTTGTTCTCGGCCTTTTCCTGCTCGGCGATCAGCTTCTCGACGGCCGCCTCCAGGTCGTCGCCGCGGAGGTGCTTGTGGCGGATGACGCCCTTGGCGTCGATCACGTACACGGTCGGGAAGAACCGCACCTGGTACGTCTCCAGCACGTTCCCCTTCTGGCCGTTCCACCAGTGCGTCCACGGCATCGGCTTCTTCTCCAGGAACTTGGTCAGCGTCTCCTTCTCGGCGTCGGCGCTCACGCTCACCAGCAGGAACGGCTTGTCGGCCAGCTTCTTCACCATCGCCGTCTCGTGCGGGATCATGGCC
Organism: Fimbriiglobus sp.; assembly: GCA_043745295.1. Lineage (GTDB taxonomy): Bacteria > Planctomycetota > Planctomycetia > Gemmatales > Gemmataceae > JALHQU01. Next base: position 5,458 of record JAYTTN010000800.1, read on the forward strand.
ACGCACGGCCCGCACCAGGTGGCCCAGATGTCCAGGACGACGACCTTGCCCTTGTAGTCGGACAGCTTCGCCTTCTTCCCGTCGGCGTCCAGGGTGGCGCACTCGACCAGCGGGGCCTTCTTGCCGACGGTCAGGTTGTTGATGAAGAAGTCGAGCTTCTTGGCGGCGTCGGCGATCTTCACGTCCTTGGCGCGCGGGGAGGGGGCGGGAATCATCTCGTCGCCGAACTCGGCCGCCAGGGCCTTCAACTTGGTCTCGGCCGCCGCGTAATTCTTGGCCGCTTCGTCGGCCGGCAGCGGCTTGCCGGTGGGCGGGGAGTCGGTATTCTCGACCAGTTGCTGCACCCCGGCGAACTTGGCGTTCCCGCGGACGGCCTTGCTCTTGGACTTCTCGCCCAGCTCCGCCACCGCCTTCTTGCCCGCCGGGGTGCGGCCGAGCATGCCCACGGCCCCGCTCAGCCGGTCGTCGTCGCCGAACGTGGCGACGACGAATTCGACCGCCTCGGTACCCACCTTGCCGGCCCCGGTGTCGGCGGCCGTCATGGCCGCGTCGAACGCCGCCGGATCCTTCGGGTCGGACTTGGCCAGTTCCAGAAACTTCGGGGCGAACGTGCCGGGGATCTTCTGGTACTCGGCGATCAGCTTCCCGCGAGCGTACTTGTCCTTCTCGGCCTGGATGCCCTTCACGGCTTCGGCGGTGGCCTCTTGCATCTCGGTCTGGAGGGCCTTCACCTTGTCGGCCAGGGCGGGCTTGTCGTCCTTCTTGTCGTCCTTCTTGTCGTCGGCGAACGTCGGACCGACGGTCGAGACGAACAGGGCGGCGAGCAGCAACCGGCGGAGCATGGCGGCGTCCTCGGGGTTGGGGGGAACGCCGTCGAACCGCTCGCGCGGGTCGCGTCCGACGTTCGTGGAATCACACTAGGATACAGACTCCGACCGGGGGCCGGCTATTCGGAACTGGTCGCGCCGTTACGGTGGCTCACCTCCGGCACGGTCAGGAATCCCCATCGCAGCGCCCGGTCCTGCTCGTAATTCTTGCCCAGCGTCAGGGCCGTCACCGCCTTGGCGAACTCGTACCCCAGGTAGAAGGCGTGGCCGGCGTCCAGCTTCGGGTCGGCCTTCACCATCTCGGCGAACAGCGCGAACGGGTCGGTGCCGCACAGGTAGACGCTGCCGTTCATCACGTGCAATTCGCCCCGTTCGGCGAAAATCCGGTAGTTGCGGTCGGTGATCCGCTCGGCCAGCTCCCGCAACACGTCCTCGCCCTGCTCCAGCAACTTCGGGTCGCGGAGTAGCACCAGGTTCGGTTCCAACCGCTTCGGCAGCACCTTTTGCGTGACCGCGTGGAACACCAGCCGGCGCGCCAGGTCGAACTCCTTCACGGCACTCCGGCCCCAGTTGATGACTTCCGTTGCCAGCACACTGCGGACGCCGACTTCCTGGCAGAACCCGGCGAGCAACACGTTGACGCCGGCGGAATCGGCGTCGGTCAACTCGGTCAAGTTGCCGACGCCCATCATCAGTTCGGCGTCCGGGAACCGCCGCCGGGTGTCGAGGTAGCGGCCCAAACTCGCCGCGAACCCGAACCCGATGGGTTCCAGTATCGGGTCGAGCCGGTGCTTGACGCCCCACTTCAACAGATCATCGCGGGTGCGGGCCAGACTGTCGATGTCGGTAGGAGAATCCGGAATCGCCACCACTTCGACGCCGGGAAATTGCTCGTGCCAGCGGCGGGCGTTCGCGGCGTTGGTCGAATTCACGCTCAGCACCAGTTCCGCGCCGGCTGCCAGCGCCGCCCCCACCTCGTCCGGATCGAAGCTGTCCACCGACACGCGGAAGCCGTCATCCCGCAACATCCGCACGCAGTCCGATACGCCGGCCCAGGTGCCGCCGGGATCGAGGCCGAGGTCGATGAGGTCCGCGCCGCTGTCGCGGTCGTGCCGGGCGACGCGGAGGATTTCGTCGAACGACTTCCGCGGCGCGTGGTTGATCTCGGCCAGGATTTCGATGTCGAACGCGCCGTACCCCGGTGGCGGGCCGGACGCCGTGCCGAAGAACTCCGGCAGGTCGCGGAGGTCTTTCGGGCCGAGGTCCACGGGAACGGCCGTGAGTTGCCGGAGCGGCGCGAGGTCGCCGGCGAGGAAGCCCGGCAGGACGACGCGGGTGGTGTCGGGCGGGACCGTCAGCCGCTTCGCCACCCACGGGGCGGTGAGCAGCGCGGCCACGGTGATCGGCATCACCGCCACGTCGAACGCGAACCCGACCCGCGGCGCGAGGTCGGCGAGCTGCCGCCGCAGCGCCGGCTCGGCCAGCTTGCCGGTGACGAACAGGATTCGCGGCGGCGGGGGCATGGGGACTGACAAGGGTAGGTCTTGGGTTTCGCCTGGATGGAGACTCCACCCCCCGGCCCCATAAGCGTTAATTTGGGGTCGGTAGGCGTTCCCACTGCGTGGTCTTCGCACCGGAGGTGCGGGTGCCGGTAGCCAGGGGTGACGGCGAGCGCAGCTCGCGGAACCCCTGGCACCCAGGCGAAACGACAACAAGTCCCGGAGGGACGACGGATTCCGTCGCCGCTCCGCGGCTCGAGTCTTGGACGCCCCGAGCCAGGGGTTCCGTCGCTTCGCTCCGTCACCCCTGGCTACCGGCAACCGCACCTCCGGTGCGAAAACGGATGCCCGAGCAACGGGCTGATCGCTCGCCCCGCTCACACTTCATGGGGAGGGGCCGGGGGTGGGGTTCCGGAAACACACGTCGGTCCCAAATGCGGCCCTCGGCGTTCCGCCGCTCAATTCCACTTCGCCACTTGCTTCCGCGCCTCCTTGAAGAAGCCTTTCACCACGTCGAAGTCGTCGGCGTTCGGCACGCCGGCGAGGTACGCGGCGAGGTGGTCGATGGCCGGCCCCGGTTGCCCGGCGTGGACGAGCGACACGCCCAAGTCCCGCCGCTGGGTGATGTCGTCCGGCACGAGTTGGAGGATGCGGCGGATGAGGCGGGCGGCGCGGGGAAAGTCCGGCTCGCGGAGGTAAATGGCCTTCAGGTTGTTCAGCATCCGCTGGACGATGTGCCCCGGCGGGGTGGCCGCCAGCGCGTCCTCGGTGGCGTGGAACGGGTGCCCGGTGACGGCCGCGACCAGCCCCTCGCACGCCGGCGGGTCGAGCAGCTGGCCGCCGTGGAACGGGTCGAACAGCACCTGCCCGCCGTCGGCGTCCATCGCCTTCGCCACGAAGTGCCCCGGCAGCCCGACGCCGACCACCTGCAGCCCGCACCCGGCCCCCACCCGCACCGCCAGCACGCTCAGGCTGAGCGGGATGCCCAGCTTGCGGTCCAGCACGTCGTTGAGATAACTGTTGCGCGGGTCGTAGTACGCGGCCGAGTTGCCGTCGAACTCCTCTTCCACGAACAGGAAATGCGCCAGCTCGGACACCTTGTCTTCGAGAGTCCTGGCGCGGGCGACGCGCGGAGCCACCTCGCGGGTCAGGCCGTCCAGGCGGGCCAGGTACGCGGCCACGTCCAGGTCCGGGTACTCGTCGGCGGCGAGGCGGAGCGACAGTTCGGCCAAGTCCACGGCCGTGAACGGGTCGTTGGCCAGCACGGCGAGCGCGGTGTCCAGTTTCATATGCGGGAATCATACCGCCCGGAGCGGCGCGGTGAAATGATGTTGCGGAGGGAAAGGGGCCGGGGCTGGGGTCTGCCTCGCGCGCGCGGGTAACCGCGCTGGACCGGCACCGGCCCGTGATGGTATGATGGGACTCGCACATCCCCAGGAGGATCACGTCATGTCGAACGCAACGCGGCTGGTGGCGGCGGTGGCCGGGGTCGGGGCGCTGCTGTGGGCGTCGGGGTCGAGTCCGACGGCCGAGCCGAGGTACGCCGACCCGGTGCGGGACTACGCCGTGTCCGGGCCGTACACGCACGACAACCTGTCGATCTTCCTGCTGCACGGGCCGGACACGCTGCCGCCCCGGCCGGTGAAGACGCTGGACGAGGCGCTGGTGGCCGGAACCGCCGTCGTCCACGAGACCGGCACGGTGAACACCCTGTGCGTGGAGAACCTGTCGAGCGACGACGACCTGATGATGCAGAACGGCGACATCCTCAAGGGCGGCAAGCAGGACCGCGTGTTGCAAGTGGCGATGATTCTGCCGCCGAAGTCGGGCCGGGTGGCGGTGCCGGCCTTCTGCGTGGAGGCGGGCCGGTGGACGAATCGCGGCGGGGAGGCGGTCGGCCACTTCGCCGCCAACCCCGGCCAGATCGCCGGGAAGGCGTTGAAGAACGCGGTGAACACCGCCGGCGTGCAAGGCGAAGTCTGGAAGACCGTGGCGGCGCAACAGGCGGCGCTCAGCGACAAAGTCGGCAAGCCGGTGAACGGGGCCGCGTCGCCGTCCAGCCTGCAACTGGCGATGGAGGACAAGGGCCTTCAGGCGAAGCTGGCTGGCTACCGCGCCGCGCTGGCGAACACCCTGGACGGCAAGAAGTGGGTGGTCGGGTACGCCATCGCGGTGAACGGCAAGGTGACGGGGGCCGAGGTGTTCGGCTCCGGCGTTCTGTTGACGAAGGCGTGGCCGAAGGCGGTGCAGGCGGCGGCCGTCGAGGCGCTGAGCGAGAAGCAGGACAAGGCCGCGTTCGCGGCCGTTACCGAAGACGCCGTGACCGCGTTCCTGACGGATGCCGGACGACGGCAGGAGGCGGACGAACAAGTCGCGGGTGAGCAACCGACGCGGGTGTCCGATCCGCGTGCCGTTGTCATCAACGACATCAACGCGATTGGGAATGGCGGCGGTCCAGTCGGCTGGAATCCGATGGCCGGTGGCTTCACCTCGGACCTGAATGTGCCAGCCACGGTCAACCCGACCCTGACCGGCCGCACCGCTTCGACGCGGAGCGCGCTGGTGACATCTCAAGGCGGCGGGCAAAGTCGGCAGGCGGAGAATCGGAACTTGGAAGCCTTCGGCGAAGCACACCTGCCGGCGGTTGCCGTGACGCTGGAATCGCCCGCGGTGCTGAACCCGCAGCCGCAAGCGGCGGTGTCCGCCCCGCCGGTGAGGGTGAACCGCACGGCCGGCAAGAACGGGGTGATGGTCGAGTCCCGCGACCGCGCCAACCCCGGCGTGGTCATCCACCGCACGTTCATCGCCAAATAACCGAGCCGGAAGCGTGAGCGACAGTCTTTTTCCGTCGCTCACGCTTCCGGCTCGGAAGAACCAGCACCGTCACTTCGCGGCGTTGGCCTTCTCGAAGTACTCGTTCGCCTTGGCCGGGTTCATCGCCAGGCTGCCCGGCTTCCAGTCGGCCGGGCACACCTCGCCGTGCTTCTCGAAGTGCTGGAGGGCGTCGATCACCCGCAGCGCCTCGTCCACGCTGCGGCCGAGCGGCAGGTCGTTGATGGTGGCGTGCCGGATGACGCCGTCCTTGTCGATCAGGAACAGCCCGCGCAGGGCGACGCCGACGTCCAGCAGCACGCCGTAGTCGCTGCTGATCTTCTTGGTCAGGTCTTCGACCAGCGGGTATTCCAGCTTGCCGAGGCCGCCCTTGGTGCGGGGCGTGTTGATCCACGCCAGGTGGCTGAACCGGCTGTCCACCGACACGCCCAGCACCTGCACGCCGCGCTTCTGGAAGTCGGCGATGCGGTCGCTGAACGCGATGATCTCGGTCGGGCAGACGAAGGTGAAGTCGAGCGGGTAGAAGAACAGGACGACGTGGCTCTTGCCCTTGTAGTCGGACAGCGTGACCGGCTTGAACTCGCCGTCCACGACGGCCTGGGCGGTGAAATCGGGCGCTGCCTTCGTCACGAACGCGGCCATCGGGTCTGGCTCCGGGTCGGGGGTTTGGGCCGGCGGCTGGTGTGCGACCGGGAAAAGGTATCGTAGGCAGGCGGGCGGGAAATTCTTCCCGCCCGCGCGGTCGAATCGGGCGAAACCGTCCGGCGGCCTACGGTCGCACGCCCGGCACCGGAATCGCGCGGGGCGGCTGGCACGTCGATGCGAGAAGCCGCTTGTTCCGGCGAAACGCGGTTGCGATACTGCCTGGGTCGCCCGCGCCGTCACCCGGTTCGCCGAAGTGTGGTCATGGAAATCGAGTGGTACATCGGCATCGGGACGGCGGTCGTGGTCGCCGCCGCGATCCTCGCCCTGTGGCTCGACCGGCAGCACCCGCGACACCTCCTCGCGCGGGTCGAGCGGACGCGGGCGGAGTTGGTCGCGGAGGTGCGGCAGAAGTTCCTGGTGGTGTCGTGCGTCCGCTGCTACGAGTTCGCCATGGCGCTGCTGGGGGTCAGCCCGAACGGGCGGTCCGTCCACTACCAGTGCCTCCACTGCGAGAAGAAGCTGCGTGCCCCGGCGGGCGCGCCGGACGCCGCGCGGGCGATCGAGTTGTGGGACGAGCTGCGCGGGCTGGTCGCGGAGTATCACGAGCGGACGGGCCACGCCGAACCAGGCGACGAGTCCGAGCCGGACCTCGGCGTCACGTTCGACGCCCCGGCGGCCCCGCTGCCCTTTGAACAGACCACTCGCACGCCGATCCCGGAGGCCGTGCGCAGCCAGGTCTGGCGACGGGACTTGGGCCGGTGCGTCGAGTGCGGGTCGAAGCAGAACCTGCAGTTCGACCACATCATCCCGTTCTCGCAGGGCGGGGCGACCTCGGTGGCGAACCTGCAACTGCTCTGCCAGCCGTGCAACGCCGCCAAAGGGGATCAGATTTGAAGGGAGGGGGGTTAAG
>JAYTTN010000801.1:0-12170 GCA_043745295.1 Fimbriiglobus sp.
GTCGAAATCCCCAGGGAACAGGGGGCTGACGCCCCCCGCTCGCCCGGAGCCGCCAAAATCCATTGCTACACCCACCGGCGAAACCCGCGTTGAACACCCCCCGGTTCGCGTGCTACAGTTCCGCGGCTTTCTTCCCGCGGGCGAAACTTCATGAAGTGCGTTGTGACCGGCGCGGCCGGGTTCATCGGCTCCCACCTGTGCGAGCGGCTGCTCCGCGACGGCCATTCCGTCGTCGGCATCGACTGCTTCACCGACTACTATGCGCGGAGCATCAAGGAAGGGAACCTGTTCGCCGTCCGGCAGTTCCCGAACTTCGCCTTCCACGAACTCGACCTCGCCGACGCCGACTTGGCCCCCGCGCTGGCCGGCGCGGAATACGTCTTTCACCTGGCGGCGATGCCCGGCCTGACCCGCAGTTGGATCGACTTCGACCTCTACAACCGCTGCAACTTGGTCGCCACCCACCGGCTACTGGAATCGCTGAAGGACGTGCGGACGGTGCGGAAGGTCGTGTACGCCAGCACCAGCAGCGTGTACGGCAAGTACGCCAGCGGCGACGAGAGCCTGCCGACCAAGCCGAGTTCGCCCTACGGCATCACGAAGCTGGCCGGCGAGCAACTGGCCCGCGTCTACTTCGACGAGTTCGACATCCCGGCCGTGGTGCTGCGGTTCTTCAGCGTGTACGGCCCCCGCCAGCGGCCGGAGATGGGCATCCACCTGTTCGTCAAGTGGGTGCTGTCCGGCACGCCCATCAAGCTGACCGGCGACGGCATGCAGGTGCGGGGCGCGACGTACATCGACGACTGCGTCGAGGCGACGGCGCGGGCCGGGTTCGACGCGCTGCCGGGCGAGACGTACAACCTGGGCGGCGGCGAGATCGGCACCATCCTGGACCTGATCCGCAAGATCGAGAAGATATCGGGGAAGACGGCCGTGATCGAACGCCACCCGCCCCGCAAGGGCGACCAGCTCGCCACCGGCGCGGACGTGACCAAGCTGTTCCGGCACCTGGGCTGGAAGCCGACCACCGGCATGGACGAGGGCCTAGCCAGGCAGATCGAATGGCAGCGGCAGTTGATCGCAGGCGAGCGGGGGACGTAAGCCCCCTGTTGGTGTTGGAATGAAACAGGGGGCTTACGCCCCCCGCTCGCCCGAAATCCCAAAGGAGCAAGGATGCTCGACGCCCTGAACCGACACCTCGTCTTGCCCGCCATCGCCGCCAAGCGGCGGAGCAAGGTCTTCCACTACCTCCGCGAACTGGAGCGGTCGCAGTTCGACTCGCCGGAGGCGATCCGGGCGCGGCAACTCGTCGCGCTGAAGGCGCAACTCCGGCACGCCTTCGCCACCGTGCCGTACTACCGCCGGATGTGGGCCGCCGCCGGCGTTCATCCGGCCGACGTGAAGACCCTCGACGACCTGCGGCACTTCCCGGTTCTGACGAAGGCCGACATCCGGGCGCACGCGGCGGAGCTGTTCTCCGAGGCGTACCGGGGCGAGAAGGTCCGCACGAAAACGACCAGCGGCAGCACCGGCGTTCCGCTCGCCATCAAGCTCGACGAACCCGGCGCGCAGTGGAAGACGGCGTGTACGATGCGAGCCGACCAGTGGTCCGGCTATCGCCTGGGGCAGCGGGTGGCGAAGGTGTGGGGGAACCCGGAATACCGGCATTTCGGGCTGCGCGGCCGGCTGACGAATCACCTCGTGGACCGCGCCATCTACCTCGACACCATCGGCCTGACCGAAGCGCGGATCAAGGAGTTCGTTGCGGAGCTCCGGCGGCACAGGCCGGGGTTGCTCTTCGGTCACGCCCACTCGCTCTACCTGCTGGCCTGCGCCTTGAGGAAAGCGAACATCGACGACATCCGGCCGAACGGCATCGTCAGCACCGCCATGCCGCTGCACCGGTATCAACGCGAGGCGATCGAAGCGGTGTTCGGCGTGCCGGCGACCGACCGCTACGGCTGCGAGGAGGTGTCGCTCGTCGCCTGCCAGTGCGAGAAATCCCAGGGGCTGCACGTCGCGGCGGAGAGCGTGTACGCGGAGGTGGTGTTCCCCTCCCCCCTAACCCCCCTCCCGCCAGGGGAGGGGGGGACAAGCGGTCCCCTCCTGCTCACCGACCTGTCGAACTTCGCCATGCCGCTGATCCGGTACAAGGTCGGTGATGTCGTCACCATGTCCGGCAAACCCTGCTCGTGCGGGCGCGGCCTGCCGACCATCGAGACGGTGGAAGGCCGCGACGCGGACTACGTCGTCACGCCGGCCGGAACTCTGATCTCCGGCATCTCGCTGACGGAGAACTTCGCCGTGCTGATCCGCGGCGCGGCCCAGGTGCAACTGATCCAAGAGACGGTCACGCACTTGCGCGTCCGCATGGTGGCGGATGACCGGTTCACCGACGACAGCCGCCGGCAGGTGGCGCGACTGGTGACCGACACCTTCGGCCCGACCATGCGGCACGACCTGGAGCTGGTGGCCGCCATCCCGCAGGAGCCGAGCGGCAAGTACCGCTTCTGCGTGTCCAAGGTGGCGGCGGAGTTCGTGAGGGGGCTGAGCGCATGACGCCCACCGTGTCCGTCGTCATGGCGGCGAAGAACTACGCCCGGTTCATCGGCCAAGCCATCGACTCGGTCGTCGCGCAGACGTTCGCCGACTGGGAACTGATCGTCGTCGACGACGGCAGCACCGACGGCACCGAGGCGATCGTCCGCCCGCACCTGATCGACCGCCGCGTCCGCTACGTCCGCTCGGACTCGCTCGGCCAGTCGCGGGCGAAGAACCTCGGCGTCGGCCTGACGGCCGGCGCGTTCGTCGCCTTCCTGGACGCCGACGACGCCTGGCTGCCGACCAAGCTGGAGCGGCAGTTGGCCGTATTCCGCGCCCACCCCGCGACCGGCGTCTGCTTCTCCGGCCGGCGGATCCTCGACGAGACGGGCCGCGAACTGCCGGCCGCCTGTGGCCCGGCCGCCGACCAGCGCGGGGACGTGCTGGCGGCCATCTTCCGCAAGAACTTCGTCTGCTTCTCGTCGGCGGTGGTGCGGCGGGCGGTGTTCGACCGCGTCGGCGGGTTCGACCGCGAACTCGACCTGGCCATCGACTACGACCTGTGGTTGCGGGTGGCCGCCCACTACCGGTTCGACTTCGTGTGCGAACCGCTGGTGCTGTACCGCACCGGGCACGGCAACCTGTCGAAGAAGCTGAGCGACCGGGTGGCGACGGCGGTGTCGATCATCACGCGGGCGGTGTTCCGCCGGGGGCTGCGGGACCGCGTCCCCGGCTGGGATGTCGGCGAGGGGTATGCGTCCACCTGCCGGGCCATCGGGTATGTCCTGCGGGACTCGGAACCGGTGACGGCGGTGCGGTGGTACTGGCGGGCGGCGACGTGGTCGGGCCGGCCGGCCGACCTGGTACGGGGTCTGCTCGCCTGCGCCGCCCGCTGGGCGAGCGGCCGGCGGACCCCGGCCGCCGCCGAGAACGCGACCGCCAACCGGTGAGGTGCGTTTTTCTGGTGGCACCGGCTTCCAAGCCGGTCGACGCAAAACATCGGCTCGGCGGGAGCCTCGCCCTCCCGAGTTCGGTCACACCTGCTGCTCGGCCAGGGCGTGCCAGTCGTCGAGAAGCTGGCCGATGTTCTTGTACCCGAAGTCGATGTTCGCCAGCTCGTGGCCGAGGTCCACGGCGCGGGGCAACTCGCCGTTCTCGGCCGACCCGGTGGCCAGTTGGAACAGCACCTCCTTGCGGGCCGGCTCGTCGGCCGGCGCGGTCAGCGCCACCAGCGCCTCCTCGAAGTTCCGCTGCGCCAGCTTCCAGTTGTTCCGCTTGCGGAAGCAGACGCCCAGGTACATCGCCGCGCGGCCCTTCCACTTGTCGTCGCGGCGGGCGACCTGGAGTTCGGCGATGGCCTCGTCCAGCTTGTCCAGCCGCATCAGCCGCACGCCCAGTTCCACCCGGTGGCCCACGTCCGTCGGGAACCGCTCGACCTTCAGGCGGAACAGCTCCGCCTCCCGCGCGGCGATCTCCTTCTGGAACCGCGACCGAATCGCCTTCAGCTCGTCGGTCGTCGGCTCGTCGGCGAAGTCGGTGTCGTCCGCCGTCCGGGCGGCCACGGCCTTCAGCTTGGCCTCCGCGCGGTCCAGGTTCTCGCGGAGCGGGAGGAGGTCGAGTTCGAGCAGGTCGGCTTGCAGCCGGAAGTGCCCGCCGGTCGGCCCCAGCCCCTGTTGCAGGACGGCCCGCGCGCGGTCGATCTGCCCGTGCCGGCGGTACGCCGCCGCCAACTGGCCGTACAGTTCCGGTTCGGTCGGGTCGGCCTCGATCCGCTTCAGCAGTGCCGCCGTGTCCCGTGCCACCTTGTCCTGCTTCTCCACCGCCCGCGCCTCCATCCGTCCGATCACCGGCGACTCCTTGCTCCCGCTCAGCGCCTCCTCGTACCCGCCGCGGGCGATGGTCTCACTGGCGGCCAGATCCTTGGCTTTCGTCGCCGCCTCCACGTCGCGGGGGTTGGCCTGCTGCACCAGTTGCCACAGCGAGATGGCTTTCTGGAAGTCGCCCCGCTTCTCGAACAGGCGGGCCAGGGCGCGGTTCAGGGTGGCGTCGCGGGGGTATTTCTGCCGCGCCTGATCGAGCGTGAACGCGGCCAAATCGAGCGACCCGAGGGCTTCGAACGCCTCGGCCGCGTCCATCGCCGTGCCCAAGTCCCACGGGTTGCGGGCGAACACGTCCTCGCACACCTCGATCACCCGCAGGTAGTCGCGGCCGGCCTTCGCCCCCTTCACGCGGGCCTTGAACCGGGGGGTGGAGAAGAAGGCGAACCGGCTGCCGCGCAAGTTGTTCCCGTACTTTTCCTTCTGGCACCGCCGCAGGGTCTGGCGGAACAGGAAGTTGCCGGGGTCCAGCCGGCAGCACGTCCGCAGCAGTTGGATGGCGTAGTCGTGGTTGCCGGTCTGGATCACCTGCCGGGCGCGCTCGAACGTCTCGGCCGTCACCCGGCGCTGTTCCGCCGTCGGCGTGGGCAGGGTCTGGCTGCTCCGGTCGGCCATGGGGCAATCCTTGGAGGGCGGGCACACTATTGTGTAGTTGTACCACACACCCGCCGTCGGAGGAATGACCGGTCGGGCGAACGACCCGACGGGTGAGCCGACCGCCGGCGGCCCGCGACGATCCATTCGATGCCGCACGCGGCGCGCCTCGATCCGTTCGACGCGCGCGACGGATTCGCCGGGCTACTCCCTTCGCAGGGCCGGAATCAGCGGTGCTCTCGCCGCGCTTCGGGTGGCCCACACCGCCACCGCGAACCCCACGACGAACACCGCGCCCAGCAGCAATCCCAATCGCGGCGCGTCGAACTGCCCGCCCAGTTGCAAGTTCGGCAACACCGAGAGGACGGCCGCGACGAGGCCGATGCCCAGCCCCGCGATCAGTAGCAGCAGGTTCTCGACCAGCACCAGCCGGACGAGCGTGCGCGGGCGGTAGCCGACGGCCCGCAGCACCGCCAGTTCCGACCGCCGCTCCCACACGCCGCGCAGGATGACCACCCCCAGCCCGCACACGCCGAGCAACAGTCCCAGCCCGCCGAGCAACTGGAACGTGGACAGGTACGCGCCGATGACGGCCTGATACGCGGCTACCTTGTCGGCCGTGCGGGACACCACGAAGCCATTCCCCTGGAGGCCGGTTTCGAGCAGCTCCGTGGCGCGGTCGAGTTTGTCCGCCGGGGCGTCGATCAGGAACAACCGGAACCCCTCCTCGCGCGGGTAGAGGTCGCGGAAGTTCTTGTCCGACATCGTCAACTCGCTCTGGAAGACGCTGTCCTGGAACGTGCCGACGATGCGCAGTTTCACCGCGCGGCCGGCTTCGTCGGGCACCGCCACCGTGCCGCCGAGAAACGTCTTCAGCATCCACATCGCCGTGTTCTGCTCGACGAAGATCGGGATCGCGCCGTCGGTTCGCGGCTTCGCCAGCAGCAGCCACGGGTTCGCCTTCTCCTCCGGTGTCTCGGCCTCGGTCATGGCGAACGAGAAGCGGTTCATCGGGATCAGTTCGTCCGGCACGCCGACGACGCGGGGCCGGCCGGCCTGGTACAGGTTCAGGCAACTGGCGTCGTCCCCGCCGCGCAACCGGAACGGCATCGCCGTCAACTTCAACTCGGCAAGGTCCGTCTTCGCCTTCTGGTATCGCGGATCGGTGGACGCGCCGCCGAAGGCGTCTTGCAGCTTGCCCAGGAAGTCGCCGGCCCCCGGTTCGCGGTCGAACGGCTGGAACACCGGCACGTCGGCCTCGGCGATGAGGGCGAACCCGCCGCTGCCGCCGCTCGGTTCGGCGAACCCCGCCCCCGGCTTCTTGCGGAAGCTCTCGACGGCCACCAGCAGGAACGTCGCCAGTGACAGCAGGGTGACAGTGAGCAGGCTGCGGGACGCCGAGCGGGTGGCGTTCCGCAGCCCCAGCCCCGGCACGCTCGCCACCGCCGTCGGGGCGCGGCGGAGCCAGGCGCGGAAGAGGAAGAGGCCGGACAGCAGCAGCAGGAAGCCGCCGCCGAAGAAGCTGCCCGCCCGCATGTCGGCATTGCCGACCCACCGCCCGCCGACGACCAGTCCGACGCCGAGGAGGGCGCACGCGGCCGACAGCACCGCCGACCGCCGGGGCGTCACCGGCTTCGCTTCCAACTCGGCCACTTCCGTCTGCCCGCGCAGCAACTGCGGCGGCGGCACCTTCACCAGCGCCCGCACCCCCAGCCAGATGGCGAACACCGCCACCAAGCAGGTCGCCACGAACCCGATGACGAGCGACGCCGCCCCGACGTGAAGCGTCAGGTACGAACCGACGTTGGCGTCCGGCCACAGGGCCGTCAGAACGCGGAGCATCCCGCCGGCGTACAGCACCGCCAGCCCCACGCCGACCGCCGCGCCGACGACGGCCACGACGCCCGCCTCGGCGAGCAGCATGTTCCGCACGGTCCCCGGCGAATACCCGGTCGCCAGCAGCAGCCCGACTTCCTTCGCCCGCCGGTCCACGGCCAGCCGGAACAGCATGCCAACCAGCAGCAGCGCGGCCAGGATGAGCAGAAAGCTGAACGCCAGCAGCATCATGCCGAAGTCGGTGCCGCCCTTGCTGGCGGCGAGAAACCGTTCGCGGAACGGCTCGAACCGCAGCCCGACGGCGGCCGGGTCGAGGTGCTTCCGCAGTTCGACCCGCAACCGTTGCACGGTGGCTTCGGCCGTTTCCCCGTCGGCCGGCGCGACGCGGATCGACGTGACCGACCCGAACCGGCTGCCGAACAACTTCTCGCCGGCGGCTCGCGTGATGTACGCCTTCGGCGTGGCCCGATACGTTTCCCAGTAGTCTTCGTCGGCTTGACCGATCCGCGCGTAGTTCAGCTCGAACGGGGCCTCCCACTGCTCGCCCCGGTTGCCGCGAATCTTCGGCTTGTCGGTGATGCCGGGAAACGGCGGCGTCAGGTCGCGGTCCTGGGCCAGCCCGGTGAACGGCACGCGGCCGACGAACTTGAACGTCGCCCACGCCTCTTCGACGGTCACTTCCATTTCCGGCTTGAAGTAGCCGACTGTCAGCTTCGACCCGATTTGCAGCGACTTCAGTGGCGACTGGTCCCAGGTGGTCAGGGCGATTTCGTCGTCCTTGAGCGCCGCCACGCCGGGTGGCAAGAACGGGCCGAGAGGGTCTTTCGCGGCCGGGTCGAGGCAGGCGATCATGGAGTACGACAGCGGTCTTGGGGCTGAACCGTACTTCCCCACATCCCCTTTCGCTGGCATGTTCGGCACCCGCGCCTCGCCGACTGCAATCGTGTTGGCGAGGTAGATCAGCGTCCGCTCGGACCGCAGGCCGAGGGCGGCCGTCGCCTTCTCCACGGCGGCGACGGTCGCCGCATCGAGGACGAGTTGTTCGCTCTCCACCGACACATAGGCTTGCCCCGGCCCGGCCGGTTTCACCCGCAGGCCGTAGTCGGCGAGGTCGAGTTTCGGCGCGAGGGCGACGTTCAGTTCGTCGGCGGTGCCGCCGTAGGACAGCAGCGCGTTCACCTTGCCGGTCAGGTCGAGTCGCGCCTGGAGAAGCGAGAGCGGTACGAACACGTTCAGCGGCGGTTCCGGGTTCGGCGACAGGTTGAAGTCGTGCCGTGGGTCTTGCTCCGCCACGATGCCGCCGATTTTCAACTTGATGCCATCGGCCACGTCGTCGAGCGAACGCTTGCCCAATAGGGACGAGCGCGGCACGGCGGACATCTTCTGCACGCCGACGACGATCTCGTCGCCGACGCCGACGGCGAGCTTCTCCGCCACCCGCGCGGCGACCATCACGCCGGGCAGGCCGAACGCCGTCTGCCCGGCGGGAGCCACGACCGTGACGCGGCCGAGTCGCCGCTCGGTGCCGTCCTTCGCCGTCGTGCGGGCGGACCCGGACATCAACAGGACCGGGAGCGTGTCGGGTGACAGCGCCGTCGCCAGCGATTCGCGGACCATACGCGGGCCGACGTACCCGGCCGTCACGCCGTTCAGTTGCCGCTCGGCGCGGGCGCGGAGGCTGCCCCGGAGCGAGTCGCCGACGATCAGCGCGCCGGTCAGCACGGCCGCGCCGATCATGACGCCGACGGCGACGGGACCGTTCGCGGCCCAGTGGTAGCGGAAAGTCCGCAAGACGAGGGCGGTGGTGGAGCGCATGGTGCGTGTCGCGCGGGCGGTTGCCCAGTGTCGGGGTCGCGTTCCTGTTGCCAGCAGTCGACCTCTCCCCCACTGTCGTGGGGGAGAGGTGTTGGGTGGTTGCATCGACCGCCCAGGCGGGGGAGCCAGCCACGCCCCACCTCTCGCCCCGCGCCGCGGGGGAGAGGTCGTCGCGTGCGACGCACGCGGCGGGTGAGGGGGCTTATACTGCCGCCCCTTCCCGGCCGGTCGTCGCACGCCCGGTTCGCTCATCGCACGTCTGCCGAATCGTAACCAGCACCCAATCCTCATCCTCGTGGACGTGGTGATTCCAGAAGCGGATCACTTTCAGCCCGTGTGCTTCGAGGTACGCCGTCCGTTCCCGGTCCGCTTCCTCGGCCCCATTTAGCGCGTGCGAATCGCCGTCCAACTCGACCGCCAACTCCGCATCGGGGCAATAGAAGTCGAGAATGTACGGTCCCAGCCAGTGCTGGCGGCGGAACTTCCAACCCGACAGCCGGCGGTCGCGGAGTTTCGACCACAGCCGCTTTTCGGCCGGTGACGGCTCGTGTCGCATCCGCCGGGCGAACGTCTTGAGCCGGGGATTGTCCTGCACGGTCGGATCTCCCGTTCGAGAAAGCGCCTTTCGCTGTTGCGTGAGCCGAGCGCCCCCTCACCCGAACGGCTTGCTCCGCAAGTTCGTTCGACCTCTCCCCCACTGTCGTGGGGGAGAGGTGTTGGGTGGTTGCATCGTCCGCCCAGGCGGGGGAGCCAGCCACGCCCCACCTCTCGCCCCGCGCCGCGGGGGAGAGGTCGTCGCGTGCGACGCACGCGGCGGGTGAGGGGCTTTTCTTCCCCAAACATCACCCTCATCCCGCCAGCCTCCCGTCGGTCATCTCGGCGCGGCGGGCGAAGGTCTTCGCCAGGTCGGCGCTGTGCGTCACCACCACCAGGATGGCGTTCTCCTGCCGGTGCAGCTCGGCCAGCAGGTCGGCCACGTCGCCGGCCGAGGCGCGGTCCAGGTTGCCGGTCGGCTCGTCCGCCAGCAGCAGCATCGGCTTGTGGATGAGCGCCCGCGCGACCGCCACCCGCTGCCGTTCGCCGCCGCTGAGTTCCGCCGGGCGGTGGTCGAGGCGGTGCGCCAACCCCACGCGGTCCAGCAACTCCCGCGCGTCCTTCTCCAGTTGAACGCGGTCGGCGGTCTTGTTCACCAGCGTCGGAATCAGCACGTTTTCCAGCACCGAACACTGCGGCAGCAGGTGGTGGTCCTGGAACACGAAGCCGATGTGCCGGTTGCGGAAGGCGGCGAGGTCGGCGTCGGACAGGGCGAACGGGTCGGTGCCGTCGAGCTTCACCGAACCGGCGGTCGGGCGGTCGAGGGTGCCGAGGATGTGCAGCAGCGTGCTCTTCCCGGACCCCGACGGCCCCGTCACCGCCAGCGCCTCGCCCCGATTCAGGGTGAGGGACACCCCGGTCAGCACGCTCAGCGGCCCGGACCGGGTGGGGTAGTCCTTGCCGACGTTCTCGATGACCAGCGACATGGGCGGTGGACCTGGGGACGGGACGCGACTCACGACTGGTCTTGTTAGCCCGCCGCGCGAGCAAGGGGCCGATCCCTCGAGCGGCTGGCCCGTTGCTCGCGCGGCGGGCTAACCAATCCGGACAGCAGCCTCACAGCGATTTTAGGTACTCGATCAGGTCGTCGAGTTGCTTCTTCTCTTCGGCGGTCGGGGATTGTCCCGGTTTGAACCCCCAGCTCGGGTACTCGTGCCCCTTGTTCGAGTTGCCCCGGACGGCGGTGTCGAAGACGAAGTAGTAGTCCTTGTCCCGCGGCGTCGGGTTCGCCGCGTCCACGCCGGCCGGCACGTCCGGCGACTGGAAGCCGCCCCGCGTCAGGTCGTAGGGGTTTCGCCCGCGGTAGAACTTCCCCCGCCGCGGCTCCCGCCCGACCAACTCGGCCAGCGTCAGGATGCTGGCGTTGTGCAGGTACGGGGCGCGGAGGAAGGCCCCGGCGATCGGGCCGTTGTAATACCCGGCGGCGTCGCCCGTCCGCGCGGCCAGCTCGTCGAGTTTGAACTTGCCCAGCGGGTGGTCCTTCCGGAAGTCGGTGACGAACTCGTCGTACACCCGCTGCGGAATCTCGGCGACGTGGCGGAACTGGACGCGCTCCGGGTCGGTGCCGATCTGCTTCCACGGCGTGATCTGCCCGAACGCGCTGTTCACGCCCCACTTCCAGCCGTTCTTCCCTTCCGGCCCGCCGTGGCAACTGTAGCAGTGGGTGCGGTAGACACGCTGTCCCGAGTCGAGTTTGTTGCCGTCCAGGTCGGTGCCGAACACCGCCTTCCACGACGGCGGTCCCAGCTTCTCGGTGTGTTCGGCCGCGCTGATGATGTTCGCCGACAGATCGGGCAGCGACAAGTTGTTGACGTTCGCGCCGGCGGTGGAGGCGGCGAAGGTGCTGCGGGCGACGACGTTGCTGACGCTGCCGTCGAACTGCGCCCACTGGCCGTGGTACTCGTGCGCCTGGTGATACACCACGGGGATCTTCGAGAACCCCTGGTCCGGCTGGAGGCCGTTGCCGGACATGCCGGGGCGGTCCAGGTGGACGCGGACGAGGCTGCGGAACGGCTGCGTGCGGGCCGGGCCGGCCGGCATCCACTTCGGGTCGTACAGCAGCTCCGGCGACAGCGGGTCATCGACCACCTTCTGGTAGTCGGCGGTCTCGCCCCGCGCGCCGCCGATCCACAGGCGGGTCATGAGCGATTCGTAGAAGTTCAGCGTGCGGCCTTTCTTGGCGTGCGCCTTCGTCACGGCATCCACGGTCAGCGCGTATTCCGACTTCTTGTCGGTCGGGTCCACCCGCTTCACCAGCAGCCCGCGAACCGCCTCCGAAAAGGCCAGCAGGTTCATCGTCGGGTTGCCGACGCCGTACACGAGGACGCCGGGCTTGGCCGCGTCGGTGCGGATTTCGGCCGAGTGGCAGGCGGCGCACGACAGCCCGACGAACGCCACCGGGGACGGCGCGCCGGAGCCGGGGCGGTGGTGCGACAGGACGAACCCGACCGGCAGCGGCGTGCCGTCGTTCAGTTCCTTCGGCACCAGGTTCTTGCGGATGAACCCGTACTGGTCGATCCAGTCGCCGGACGTGCCGGGCGGCAGGCCCTGGCGGGTGTCGAACGGGTGGAACTCGGCCGGGAACAGGTCGGGCAGCACCTCGAAGGCGGCCAGCGGGGCCAGCTCGGTGCCGATGCTGCCGTTGACGAACGCCTGCTCCGGCGTCGGCTGCGGGACGTTGGTCTTGCCCCACGCCGGCTCGGCGACGGCGACCAGCCAGACGGTGAACCCGAAGGCGACGAGGCCGACGAGCAGGGCGGCGGCCCGCCCGATGCGGGCGGCCGGGTGAACGCGGGGGGCGGTCGGGGTATTCATCGGGCGGTCCTCGCGGGGGTGATACCGAATCCGATTGAACAGTGGCCTTGTCTTGTTAGCCCGCCGCGCCAGCAAGGGGCCAGCCGCTTGAGGGATTGG
>JAYTTN010000802.1:0-12166 GCA_043745295.1 Fimbriiglobus sp.
GTCGGTCAGCGGCTTCTGCACCCGGCGGGGAATGAACTACCTGTTCACGTCCAACCAGGTGCCGTTCGAGAAGCTGGTGCTGGGGTACTTGCGGGCGCGGGGGCTGTTGCAATAACACCGGGAGAACTGGACATGCCCGTTCACGACTGGACGCGAGTGGCCGCCGGCATCTTCCACCACTTCCACCACGAGTGGATCGGTGCGATTCAGCATCACCTCAACCACGGCGCGATGCCGGCGGACTACTACGCGCTGGCGGACCAGGTGACCGGCGGTGCCCACCCGGACGTGCTGACGCTGCGCGGGCCGGGCGGGTTCGCGACGGGGCCGACACCGGGCGGAGGCGGCACGGCCACCCTCACCCGGCCCAGCGCGCGGTTCCACACCAAGTCCGAGGCGAGCAAATACGCCAAGAAGACCAAGCAGGTGGTCATCCGGCACGTCACCGGGGATGCCGTGGTCGCGGTCATCGAACTGGCGTCGCCGGGGAACAAGGGCAGCGCGGGCGAGTTCCGCACGTTCGTCGAGAAGGCGTCCGGGCTGATCCGAGGCGGAATTCACCTGCTGGTCGCCGACGTGTTCCCGCCGGGGCCGCGCGACCCGAACGGCGTCCACGCGGCCATCTGGGACGAGATCGCCGGCGGCGGGTTCGTCCTCCCCGACGACGCGCCACTGACGCAGGTCAGCTACTGCGCCGGAGTGAACGAGTACGAGGCGTTCGTCGAACCGGTCGCGCTCGGCCAACCGCTCCCGGATCTGCCGCTATTCCTGACGCCCGACTTCCACGTCATGCTACCGCTGGAAGCCACCTACCAAGCGGCCTGGGCCGAAGTTCCGGCCCGCTGGCAGCGGGTTCTCGCCCCTCAATGAACGGCCGGCGGGCGGTGCGCTTCGAGGATGTCTTGCAGCGTCACCGGGTCGGACGTGCCGCCGTTCGGCACCGCGTAGAAGACGCTGACCGCCTCGGCCTTCACCGGCATGGGGAACCGGTGGGTGTGGGCGATGGGCACTCCCGCCCGCTGACCGCCCGTCCGCACCATCCACTGGGCGGGACCGCCCGGCAGCTCGTACACGGTCAGCGTGAGCGTGTCCGGGTCGTAAGTCAGCCGCTTCGGGTCGGGCCGGGGCGTGCCGGTGCGGACATCCGGGTTCCCCCGCGTCGGCACGCCGTCGGCGGCGGCGGGGCGGGCCGGCTCCGGTCGGTCGGTCGGGGTCGAATCGCAGCCGACCGCGGCGGCGAGCGACACGACGAGCATCCGTGTTCGGGGCATGGGTTGGCCCTCCTCTGGGCCGACTGGGTGGGAGAGGAACCGCGTCGGCGGTCCCGTGCAGTTTACCTCAATTCTACATCTTGAGGCGAGTCCCGGCGTTCCCTCCAACTCGGCCCGCGAGTTTACTGGTATTACCGTCCGTGCGGGTCGCTTCTGTTAAGAAAACTACAGCGACCTTTCCGCCGCCGCCGATAACACCCTCGACGTGGGTACCCGGCGAACCGGACGGGCGGGCATTCGGGAGACCGGACGCCGTTCCGCCGCGTCTTTCAGGGGGAAGGCCGATGGCACGAATGCGCCGCACACTCCGCCGAATCTCGCTCGGCATGGCCGCGGTCACGGCGTGGTCGTCGGTCGGCTGCCTCGGCCCGCGACTGGCGGCGCACCGGCCGGACCCGCCGATCACCGTCCCCGAACACGGGACGGTGCCGACCGAACTGAACATGGTCAACCTGCCGGAGTACGTCATCGAGCCGCCCGACGTGCTGATCATCCAGGTGCGACTGCGGGAGACGCTGAAGGAGACGGAAAAGGACAAGGAGGGGAAGGAAAACAAGGACGGCAAGAAGGTGACGAAGAAGGATCCGAAGACCGGGAAGAAGTTGTACGACGGCAAGAGCGAGTCCCTGCCGATCCAGGGGGTGGACGGCCAGCACCGGGTGCGGCTGGACGGCACCGTGTACCTCGGCGTGTACGGTTCGGTGCCCGTCACCGGGCTGACACTCAAGCAGGCCGCCGAGGCCGTCCGCTCGGCGCTCGCCCCGCAGATCGAGAAGGACTCCGGCGGCATCGAGGCGGACGATTTGCTGGTGGTGATGGACGTGACCGAGTACAATAGCAAGTCGTACTACGTCATCACCGACGGCGGCGGGAACGGCGAGAAGGTGGACGAAATCTTCATCACCGGCAAGGAGACGGTCCTGTCGGCCGTCGCCAAGATCGGCGGCCTGTCGGACGTGTCGTCCAAGCGGAACATCTGGGTCGCGCGGCGGACGCCGTTCCCGAACCAGCCGCAGCAGATCCTGCCCGTGGACTGGGTCGGCCTCTCCCAGTGGGGGCAGTCGGCCACGAACTGGCAGATCTTCCCCGGCGACCGCATTTACATCAAGGCGGAGCGGGCGGTGACGGTGGCGACCAAGCTCGGCCGCGTGCTGGCCCCGGTCGAGAAGGTGCTGGGCGTGACACTGCTCGGGGCGAACTCGGTGAACCAGATTTCCGGCCGCGGCAACGGCTTCAACAACGCCGCCAACCGCTGAGAGACCGCCATGACACGCCTCGCCCTCGCGCTCCTGTTGGCCGCTGCCGGCTCCGCCCTCGGCCAGTACCCCGGCGCGGGCGGGTCGCCGCAGCCGCCGACGTTCGGCAACCGCCAGCAGCAGTCGCCGCTCAGCCCGTACCTGAACCTGCTGAACGGCAGTGGGGCGAACCCGGCGGCGAACTACTACAACCTGACGCGGCCGTTCCTTCAGCAACAGGGGCAGTCGCCGTTCGCCCCGCAGGTCGGCCAGAACGCCGGCGGGTTCCAGCAGCAGATCGGATATCTGCCGCCGGCCGCGCCGCCGGACTACTCCACCCGCGACCCGTTCGACGCGACCGGCAGCTCCGCGTTGCCGCCGACGGGTCACCCGGTCGTGTACGGGAACAAGTACGGGCAGGCGTCGGGGGCGGGACGGAGTGGTTTCTTCCCGCCGTCGGGCAGCCAACAGCAACCGGCGGGCGGGGCGAAGGCGATCCCCCGCGCCAAGAAGTGAAGCGGCCGGCACGGACCCGCCGGCCTTTGTCCCCACGAACGGAGTCGGAGTTCACCGCCATGCGTACAGGACGACGCTTCCGAGGTTGGGTGATCGCGGCCGCCGTCGGCGGCGGTGCATCCGCTCTCGCCCAGTCGCCGGCCGCCCGGCTGGTGCCCATCGACCCGAACAAGGCTCCGGCCGCCCCGGTGGTCCGCTCGGCGTACCCGGACATCCCGGACGCCGACGTGTACCAGGTGCCGGTGCAAGGCTACGCCGGGCAGCCGCGCCCGGCCGCGCCGTCACCGGAGCGGTCGCGGACGTGGGTCGGCGGCGCGTGGTCCGGGGTGAAGGAGTTCGTCGTCGGCCGGCCGACTTCGGCCGAGATGCCGCCCGCCGTGCCGCCCTCGGCACGGCTGCCCCAGCCGCGCCAGGTTCCGCCCTCGCCCGCGCCCCAGCCGCGCCAGCCCGAACCTCCACCCCAGCCCGCCGCGCCGCAGCCGGGCGTGTACGCCGGTCCGCCGGCCTACCGCTGGTACGGGTGGGGCAGCACGACGCCGGGCGCGAACCAGTATGCCCCGCACGGCCTGTACCCGAAAGGCTCGGCCAACTGGCACTCGCACACCGGGGCCACGCCCGGCGCGTTCCCGGTGCCCGTCCAGTATCCGGCCGCGATGCCGGGCGTCGAACCGCCGGTGTACGCAGGCAACCCGAACGGGTACGACGCGGCGTACCTTGCCCGCACGCGGGGGGCCGAACCGGAACCCGTCCTGGAGCCGACGTTCGACCCCCGCCGCCAGCCGCGCACGGCGGTCGCGCCACCAGTCGTCGAACCGCCGCCGGGCCTCCCCGCCGCGCCGTCCGTGCCGCGCGGACAGCCGATGCCCCTCCCCTCGACGCCCGTAGCCGGCGTCCCGGACGCGCGCCAGCCGGAACTGAACTGGCAGACCGTCGGGCCGGCTTCGGGGTCGTCCCAGACCCTCCCGCCCGCCCCGCTGCCCCGCCCGCCGCAGCCGTCGCCGTCCGACCCCCAGTGGGTGCCGGCGGCCACGCAGAACTACCCCGGCACCGTCGTTCCGGTCGCGCACACGGCCGCGCCGGTGGCGCGCGGCCAGCAGGCGGCCGAGACGCCGGACGTGACCGCGCTGATCCGCGCCGCCTGCTTCAGTCGGGTGAACCAAGTCCGCGTGACCGAAATCGAGAAGGGGAAGCTGACGGTGACGTTCGTCACGACCACGGAACAGTTCGCGCGGGAGGCCGCCGCCGTCGTCTCGAAGCTGCCGGAGCTGCGCCCCTACGAGGTGCGGTTCGAGGTGCAGTTGACGAAGTGAAGAACTGCTACAGCATCGCCGCGATCCGCCCGACGATGTCGCGGAGGACTTCGCGGTCGGCGTCCGGGCGGGTCAGGCTCTTCGGGTGCGTGGCGTCGGTGGCGATCCAGCCGCGCAACTTCAGGGCCATCGCCGCCGAGTGCTTGTACGCCGGCACCGGCGGGCGGAAGGCGAAGAAGCCGAGGTATTGCAGCAGGTCGTTCGCCTCGAAGAAGGCCGGGTCGCCGGCCGCCCACAGCGCGTCCCGCTTGGCGAACAGATCCGGCGCGAAGGTACTCAGGCCGAGCAGGTAGTCGCTGCCGTACATGACCATGTCGATGGCCAGGTCGTTGCCGGTCAGCACGAGGAAGTCCGGGCGGAACGTGTCGCGGAGCTTCAGGCGGTCCCACTCCGGCTGGCGGTGCAGGCTGGAGTGCTTCGCCCCGGCGCACGCCTTCACCCCCAGCAGCCCGGCGAAGGTGTCGAGGTCGTAGATGCGGCCGAACGGCGCGAACTGGGTGCCCAACTCGAAGGCGTAGAACTTGTCGCACCCACGGCCGATGACCTCGTAGGCCGACACCACGTCCGGCCCGGCCAGCGCGGTCAGCCCGAACGACTGGAAGACGACCGGCGTCCCGCCGTGCCGGTGAATCCGCTCGATGGCCCGCTTGTACCCGTCCAAATCCAGCATCGCCCCCGGCGCGTCCACCACCAGCGCCCCGGCGACGAACGGCTTGCCGCCCAGCACCGAGGCCGTCTCCGCGAGGGCGCGCTCGGTGGTGTCGGCGTCGATCAGGTGGGCGTACCCGGTGTCCATGTTGACGGCCGGGATCAGCCCGCACTCGGCGGTGCGGGCGACGTGCGCCCGGAATCCCGGCCAATCGACCGACCCGTTCGCCGCGAACGGCAGCAGGATGGCGGACATGCCGGTGATCTTCCGCTTCGGGCGAATCGGCGGCAGCGCGTCGAGCATTGGGGGTTCCTCACGGGGGCGGGAGTTCGAGGGTTTGACAGGACTCCTCGTAACCGATTTCCAGGTCGAGCAGGATCGCCTGGTCGTCGCCGAGCCACAGCGGGAGTGTGGGGAGCGGCTGGCCGATCCGCAGGGCGTGCGCCCACGCCTGCATCCGGAGCCGCTTCTTCCGCCGGAGTTCCGGGCGGAGTTCGACCGCGTACAATTCGTCCGGCCTCCCCGCCACCTCCGGCACCGGCTGACCGAGGAATCGCAGCAGTTCGGCATACAGATTGAACTGCCGGGTCGTGACGAGGTCCACCATGCACACCGACACGCCGGCTTGCAGGTACGCCGCGCACTTGGTGACGAACGTCTGGCGGTTGTCCGGCCGGTCCTTGTTCCCCGGCGAAATCAGCTCGATCACCGCCACCAGCCGCCGCGCCCGGTTGGTGTCGTACACCTTCACCTCGAAGGCGTCGGCGTCGTCGATCTCGGTCTCGATCACCAGCGTCGGTTCCGTCTCGACCATCGTCGCCGTACCACCGCCAGTAGTCAGGTCGTCGAACGCGCCGGCCCCCCAGTTCTCGGTCACGAACCCCAAGACATCGTCTTCCGCCTGTCGGCCGGCGTGAACACCCGGCTCCGCGCGGACGCCGACCGGCAGCAGCGGCCGCAGTTGTCGAACGATCTCCGATGGCCAGAAGGCATGAAAGCCCTCCCACGGCATCACCTTGTCAACCGCACCTCGAAAGTGGTCGCGCAGCGGCATCGCAGTTCCTCCTGGTGGCTCCCCATTCTACTTCTTCGGCTCGATCTTCGCGCGGCCTTTCAGGTCGTAGCTCTCGCCGGTCTTCACCTCCGCGAAGTCCGGTTCGCCGTCCTTCGGCTCGGTCCGGTAGTCGTAGAAGCCGACCTTCGACTTGCCGATCACCTCGGCGGTGGTCCCCGTCACCACGACGGCGGTGCCCTCGTCGATGCCGACGCCGAGCAGCTGCGGGTACTGCTTCATCAGGCCGGTCATGTCGGCCGTCCGCTTGCGGGCGAAGAAGTGCTGGTCCACGGCGCACCCCGGCAGGTAGCCGAACCCCCGCTCGTACCCCTCGGCGGCCATCACCGTGTTGCCCAGCGGGTGGCCGCGCGGCATGTACTCGGCCTGAATGCTGGCCCCGGCCGAGCTGCCGCCGATCACCCCGCCGCCGTCCAGCACCGCGCGAATCCGCTCGGCCGTCAGCGTCCCCTCGTAGGAGTCCACGAACCGCCAGTGTCGGCCGCCGCTGAACCACACGCCTTTCGCCTCGGTCAGGGCTTTGCTGAACTCCGGGTCGTCGGCCTTCTTGCGGTCGCGGGTGTGCAGCACCGTCACGTTCTTCGCGCCGTACCGGGCGAGCGCCGTCACCTCGCCGGCGCTGATCGGCACCGGGTCGTCGAGGGCGGTGGCGATGAACACCAACTTCGCCTCCGGCCCGCCGGCCAGTTCGATGAACTTCTTCCAAATCTCCGGCCCGGCCCCGCCGCCGCCGACGATGACCAGCGCCCCCTTCTTCACCTCCGGCACGGCCGCCTTCGCCGGCGGGAATTGCTCCTTCGCGGCGCGGAAGTGGGCCGCGCGGCGGAGCTGAAACAGATCGAGCGCGCCCTTCCCGCTGGCCTCCGCCATCGCCGGCTTGGTCGCGGACTTCGCCAGGCAGACCGTCACGTTGCCGCCGACGATTTGCAGGAACCGGCCCTGTTTCAGGATCGCCGCCGCGCCCTCGTCGAGGCCCAGGCCGACGTACTCCGGATTCTTGGCGATGACGCCTTCCAGCCGCTTCAACCGGTTCCGCTGGGTGAAGTGCTGGTCCACCACCACGCCCGGCAGGAACCCCAACCCGGTCGCCGTCGTCGCCGCGTCGGTGCCGCCGGCGATCATCAGGTCCGACATCAGCGCCGCCCCGGCCGACGTGCCGCCCACGACGCCGCCCCGCGCCAGCACCTTCTTGAACTCCGCTTCCGCCTTGGTCCCCGCATACGCCGCCGTCACTTTGCTCTGATCCCCACCGCTGAACCAGACGGCCGTGGCGGTCGTCAGCGGCTTCACGAACTCGGCGTCGTCGGCCAGCTTCTTGTCGCGGGTGTGGAACAGCGTCACCGACTTCACACCGGCATCGGTCCACGGCTTGGTGAACGCCTCCGCGTCCTTCGGCTCGTCGGCCGCGGCGCTGGCGGTCGGGACGACGATCAACTTCGCGTCCTCGCCGCCGGCCAGCTCGACGAACTCCTTCCGCGCCTCGTCGGGCATCTTGCCGCCGCCGACGATCACCAGCGCGCCGGGCACCACCTCCGGCGGGTACGGCGGCGCGGCGGGCGCGGCGAGGGGAAGCAGCAGCGCGAGGAGGACGGCGAAGCGCATGGCGGAGCCTCGGATGTGCGGGCGGCGGAAAGCTGACATCTTTGTTATCCGGAGGTGGGCGAACGGGCAGGGTCGCGCGGAGAGGGGGTTTAAGCGGAAACCTCGTCTCGCAGCGCGAAGGATGGCGAGACCAGCGCTGTTCACACCTGCTCCGAGTGTCGAGACCAATTGGGATGGTATCGATGAGACCAGCGACGCCGGGCGTTCAGCGGCAGTACCTGGGTTGAGACGGCAAGGTCGAGAACGGCATCGTCACGGCTCCTACGGCCGCCGCGCGGGGGAATGTCCGCGCGCTGCCCGACGCCGAATCGCAGTGGGGCAGTATTGGCGTCCGAAGACCAGCGGGGTGGCGTCCGATGAATTGACGTTCGACGAAGGGTCACGGGAGCAAGCCGGCGTTCGTATCGACTCTGGCGATGGCGGGTCGGAAGTTCGCGGGGGAAGTGCCGAAGGTTACATGTTCGACCTCTGTCGGGTGTACTGCCGAAGCCCTGCGGAACTGATCGGTTCCGCAGGGGGTTTTTCGCTTCTCGCCCGGTCGTGTCACGGATCACTTGCCGCGCGGACCCTTCATCGTGGCGGGCGTCGCGGCCACCCCGCCGGACTTGGCACCGTTGCCGCCGGCGGACTTAGCACCCGCCGCCTTGCCCTTCCGGACCGGAGATTTCTCGTCGTCCTCCTCGGGGTCGTCGTACCCGCCGCCTTCCTCGGCCTTCACGTTGATGACCGTCTCGGCCAACCGGGTCAGTGCCTTGTCCGCCTCGCCTTCCTCGGCCAGCGTCTGCTGGAGCAGTTTGGCGGCCTCGTCGAAGCCCAGGAGGGTGGCGAACGTGCGCAGGCAGCCGTACCCGGCCATCTCGTAGTGTTCGACCCGCTGGGCGCAGGCGATCAGGGCGGCGTCGAGGACGGCCGGATCGCCGGCCTCCGCGATCACCTCCGCCGCCTCGGCCACCAGCCCCTCCATCGCCTTGCACTTCTTCCCCTTCGGCGTCTCGCCGATCTCGCCGAAGACGCGATCCAGCCGTTCGATTTGGCCGCGGGTGACTTCCAGGTGATCGGTGAACGCGGCCTTCAACTCCGGGGCGGTCGCCTTCTTGGCCATCTTCGGCAGGGCCTTCAGGAGCTGGTTTTCGGCGTTGTAGAGATCCTTCAGTTCATCCACGAACAGGTCGTGGAGGGAATCCAGTGGCATGGCAGCGGTCCTAAGTGGGTCGTGGCGCGGGTGTGACACAGTATTTCTTTTGCAACTGCCGCGCCAATGGGCCGCGTTCCGCGCGACCCGCGGTTCGGGTCGAACCCGGCAGGGTCGAGTTGACCGGCCGGCCGGCGTGCGGTGGATCGGGAACTCGGCCTCACCCGCCGACTTCCCGCAAAGCTCGCGGCAAATAGGTCAGCAAATCGGCGGCGGTGAGGGCGGTCTGCCCGAGGTCCGCCGCCGCGTGATCCCCGGCCCGGCCGTGGACCCACGTCCCCAGCACGGCGGCGTCGAAGGCCGGCAACTTCTGGGCGACGAGCGCCGCGATCAGCCCGGTCAGCACGTCGCCGGTGCCGCCGGTCGCCAGGCCGGGGTTGCCGGTGCCGTTCACGTACACCCGGTCGCCGTCGGTGACGATGGTCCGGTGGCCCTTCAGCACGACGACCGCCGACCACTTCATCGCGAACCCGACCGCCAGCCCCTGCCGGTTCGCCTGCACCTGTTCCACCGTCAGGCCGAGCAGCCGCGCGAACTCGCCGGGGTGCGGCGTCATCACGAGGGGCGCGGTTCGCTGGGCGAGCGGTTCCGGGATCGGAAAAAGAGCATTTAGCCCGTCAGCGTCCACCACCGTGGCGGTATTCGGGGTGGCGAGGAGGAACTGACGCACTAGGTCGCGGGTCGTCGGGTGGGTTCCGAGGCCGGGACCGATGGCGACGACATCCGCCGCTCCCGCCAAGGTGTATAATTCGTCCGAGGCGGTCGGGGAGAAAGAACCGTCCGCGTGGTGCGAAATACTGGTAGTGGTGTAGCACGGGTTGCCGACCGCCACCCACGCTTGGATTTCGTGGGGACAGGCGACGGTGACGAGGCCGGCCCCGCCCCGCAGCGCGGCGGACCCGCACAGGACGGCGGCCCCGGACATGCCGCGCCGGCCGGCGACGACGACCGCCCGCCCAAATGTCCCCTTGTGGGCGTCGGGCGGTCGGGGCGACAATCGCGGCAGATCCGCGACCGTGTGAACGTCCGGAGTCACGGGGCACTCGATTCGTGGGAAACGGACTTTGTGGACGCCGCGTCCGCATGGTAAGAAACTATAGATGCCTGCACCAGACCAAGGGCACACAGGGGGCCTGTCATGGACAAACCGGAACTGAACACCCGCGCGTCGGGCAACCGCCGGCCGAGCGCCGCGTTCGAGCGGCGGAAGGTGAAGGCGGCGGCCATGCCGGACAAGCAGCCGCCGCCGGACACCAAGCCGCACCGCCTGCCCGCCGTCGCCGTGCCGATCCGGTACGCGAACGACGACGACCCGACGCTGGTGGCGGCGGTGGCGCAGGCGAACCAGCGGTTCGGCGAGTTCCTGGAGGCCCTGGCCGACCGCAAGCCGGACGAGACGTTCGCGGTGAAGGCCCCGTTCCGCGACGACTTCGGCAAGGAGTACATGTGGCTGACGGTGTCGCGGGTGGACGACGACACCATCTACGGGCAGCTCGGCAACGACCCGTCCTGCGTCAAGAGCGTGAAGCGGGGCCAGCCGGTGAAGGTGCCGCGGAAGACGCTGAACGACTGGCTGTACACCCGCGGCGATCAGATGCACGGCGGGTTCACCGTCGCCGTCTCGGATCAGAAGGGCAACCGCCGGCCGGACGCCAAGTGACCCACCGTAACCCCCGGCGGGTCAAGCCGGGGCTTTTTCCGCGACCGGGCTAGAATCCCTTGACCTCCCACATCTCCGGAACGAATCCCATGCACCGATACTCTCTGGTCCTCGCCGTCGGGGCGTTGGGTGCTGCGACCCTTTTCCCAATCCCGACTGGAGTTGCCCAGTTCGCCCCCAAGCAACAACCGAAGAAATTCGAGGATGTCGCCAAGGTCAAACTGGAAGTAGTCCCGGCCAAGGCGAAGCCCGGTGAAGTCGTCGTGGTCAAGTTGACGGTAAGCCCGAAACTCGGCTGCTACACGTTCCCAACGATGCCGACCGACTCCGAGCAACTCGCGATCAACAAGTTGCTGCCGAAAAACGGCGTTCTGATCTTCGCCCCGCTCGTCGATCCGGCCGGAATCGTGAAGCGCGATGACCCGACGGGACTGGGGAAGAAAGTAGCGGTCTACGATCAAGCGGTGACGTGGGAGGTCAAAGCCTGGGTGGCGTCTGGCGCGAAGCCCGGCCGTGTAGAACTGTCCCCGTGGGACGACTGCCGAATTCAAGTCTGCAACGAGAGCCACTGCTTCAACTCGTCCAGGGACTCGATTCCGGTTCTGTCGTTCGAGATTCTTCCTGGTAGCCCGGTGAAACTGCCACCGGCCGAGGAGGCCGTCTATCTCGCATCCATTGAAAGAGATGGGGAAGAAGTACCGAAGCCCGACACTGGGGCGAAATCGCCCCCGTATTTCGTGGACGACGACGACATCACGGCCAAATTCACCGAGAAGTTGTCGGCGCTGGCGAAGGCCGGGAAGTGCCTGCCGGTCGAGAAACTGAGAACGCTGTCGGAGAAGGACAAGGTCGGCGACCTGAAGCCGGGCAAGTCCGAAGGCAAGCCGCTGCCGGCCGAAGACGTCTACAAGAAGGCGCTGCCGAGCGTGTTCCTGATCGGGTCGGTCATCGCGGACAAAGAGGCGAAGGGCGGGTACGACACCGGTCGCCTGGCGACGGCGTGGGTGCTGGCCGCCGACGGCGTCCTCGTCACCAACTGGCACGTCTTCGACCAGATTCAGGACGGCGAGTTCTACGGCGTGATGGACCACACCGGGAAGGCGTACCCGCTGACCGACCTCCTGGCGATGAACAAGAATTCCGACGTGGCCGTGGTGAAGGTGGACGCCAAGGGGCTGTCGCCGCTACCGGTGGCCGCCGAACCGCCGGCCGTCGCGTCGTGGGTCGCCGTCCTCGGGCACCCCGGCGACCGCCACTTCACGTTCACCCAGGGGAACGTCAGCCGGTTCAACAAGTACAACGACCCCGAGACGAAAAAAAGCAGCCGGTGGATGGCGATCACGGCCGAGTACGCCTACGGGTCGAGCGGGTCGCCGGTGCTGGACAAGACCGGGGCCGTGGTGGGTATGGCCGCGCTGACCGAGAACATCGACTACCCGGACGACGAACCGGCGGCGGCGAAGAACGTCGGCCGCAAAAGGATGGTCCGCCTCCCTGCTCAGAAGCCGAAGGACGACAAGCCGCCAGCGGCGAAGGCGAAGGACGACAAGCCCGCGCCGAAAGGCTCCGCGCTGCAAATGGTGGTGAAGCTGACCGTCCCCGTGACCGCACTGCGAGCGGTTTTTGGCGGGAAGGATTGAGCCGAGAAATCGTCGCCGC
>JAYTTN010000803.1:0-12159 GCA_043745295.1 Fimbriiglobus sp.
TGGGTCTGCCAGCGCGGGGGGAAGTAGTAGCAGATCAGCACTCCGAGCACGTAGAGCCCGAACATCGGCACGAAGAGGTAGAGCATCGTCACGACGTCCGGCGTCGGCGTGATGATCGCCGAGAAGACCGCGAGAATGAACACGGCGTAACGCCACTTCTTCCAATACGCTTGGGCCGTGAATAAGCCGATGCGGTTGAGGAAGAACATCACGAGCGGGGTCTGGAACGAAATCCCGAAGACCAGCGGCAGCATGATCGCGAAGCCGAGCCATTCGTTGAGGCGCAGGTCGGGGTCGAGGTCGACGTAGCTGTTGAAGCCGAGGAGCGCCTTCACCGCGCCGGGCAGCACGACGAACTGGCACAGCAGGATGCCGGTGAGGAACAGGCCGATGCTGAACGGCAGGTAGTTGTGGACGTACTTCTTCTCGTGCGGGTACAGGCCGGCGGCGATGAACGCCCAGAACTGGTAGAAGATGATCGGGCTGGCGATGATGACGCCGCACAGCAGCGACACCTTGAAGTACACCATGAACGCCTCGGTGGCGCTCTGCGTCTTCATGAACTGGCGGTTCTCCAGCAGCGTCTCGCCCTTGTTGCTGATGTAGTGCAGGCGGGACGGGTTCACCAGCAGTGTGACCGCCACGTCCGCCGCCGCGGCCTCGGGGTTCGCCGGCCGGACGCCGTACCGGTCGGCCATCAGCTTGTCGAACTCGGCCGCCGGGATGGCGGCCGGCAACTCCTCGGACGCGCCGCGGAGGGCGAGCAGCTCGTCGGTGCTGAGGTAGCTGGTGTCGTACTCCCGCTTGGCCAGTTTGGCGCGGATGGCGGCCATCTCGTCCGGCGTGACCGCCTTCACCTCGGCCAGCTTCACCAGCGCCCGCTCGTTCCGCCGCGCGTAGAACGCCCGCACCTGGTCCTCGGCCGGGGCGGTGATGATCTTGAGCATCGGTCGGCCGACGCCGAAGTCGTCGTACCCGACGGCCTCGCCGATGCCGTCCAGGACGAAGCCGAGCAGGAGGCAGACGCCGAGGGCGATGACGGCGCGGATGAGCCGCACCCGCAGCTCCTCGATGTGGTCGCCGAAGGACATCCGCGAGTGGTCGAAGATGTCGTCGGGGTATTCGTACTGGGAACGGGGCACGGGAACGTCTCCGCGGTCGGTGTGCGGCGGCGCAACCCCACGGCGAAGGTGTCCGGTCGGGTGGCTTACGGGCTAGGGAGCTATCGTAGGGAACGACCGGCGGGCGGTCAGTATTTGGCCAGGTCGCCGGCCGCGCGGCCGATGCCGGCGACGACCTTCGCCGCGCCGTCTACCATCATCTTCAACTCGCTGCTGACGGCGATGAACTGCCACCCCTCGGCGATCTTGGCGGTCGCCTCCTCGGCGGAAAAGGTGTGGATGCCGGCCGGGACGCCGAGCCGCTTGCAGCCCGCCAGGATGTCCGCCAGCGCCTGCTGGAACGCCTCCGCGCTGGGCGGCGTGCCGTCGGCGCTTCTCATGCTGGCGGCGAGGTCGTTCGGCCCGACGAACACCGCGTCGATGCCCGGCACGCCGAACACGCTGTCGAAGTTCCGCACGGCGTCGATGTGCTCGCACTGGAGGACGATCATCACCTCGTCGTTCACCTTCGCGTAGTAGTCGCCGGGCGTCGCGTTCCAGTTCAGCGCGTGGACCGACCCGCCGACGGAACGGGTGCCGCGTGGCGGGTACAGGCAGGCGGCGACCGCCTCCTCGGCTTCCTTCCGGGTGTTCACCATCGGCACGACGACGCCGTGGCCGCCGTTGTCCAGCACCCGCTTGATGTGGTCGTGCCGGTTGCTCGGCACGCGGGTCAGCGCCACGCACCCGGCGTCGGCGATGCTGCCCAGCATGTGCGTGGTCGTCTCCACGTTCGCCAGGCTGTGTTCGACATCGACCGTGAGGTAGTCGAACCCGGAGCGGGCGAGGAAGCGGGCGGCGGTGATGCTGGCCAGCGACAGCCAGGTGCCGACGGCCGGCCGGCCGGCGCGGAGGAGCTGCTTGACGCGGTTCGGGCGCATGGGGGAGGTCCGAGTTCAGGTGAGCGTGGCGGCGGGTACGGGCGTCGGAGCGGAGGCGAGGCGGAGGGCGGATTCGGACTGCTCGAACTCCCACACCTGGCCCCACTCGTCGATTTCGCGGAGCTGGTAGATGTGTTCGCCGTGAAGTCCCAGAGGGCCACTTTGGCGGACGACCTGAGCCGTCCCCGGCGGGTTTCGCCACAGGTAATACGAGACCCAATCGCCGACCCGGAACTTCGGCGGCGGGCTGTCCGTCAGTCGGGTCGGTCGCTTGGTCATGGCCGCCTCACGTCCACGGTCGGTTGCCGGTCACGTCCCGGATGTGATCCGCGACGACGAGGTCGAGGGTCGCCGCGAGCAGTTGGAGCGTCCGTCGCCACCGGCGGACGGTGGCCACCGCGAGTGTGATTCTACCACCCAACCTCGCCGCGTCGAAGTCGCTGTGCGCGATTGCGTTCCGCCAAGCGTTCAACTCCTCCAGCCGGCGGCGGAAGTCCGGCCCGCGCGGCTCCGTGACATCGACGGCCTTCCA
The DNA here is from genome assembly GCA_043745295.1 of Fimbriiglobus sp. GTDB lineage: Bacteria > Planctomycetota > Planctomycetia > Gemmatales > Gemmataceae > JALHQU01. Next base: position 2,574 of record JAYTTN010000803.1, read on the forward strand.
GAGGTCGAGCCCGAGACGGCGGAAGTCGGTCCCGAGAGTCATCGGGTTCGCATTGCCGCGATCCAAGCCCCGACTCCACGCGAACTCGCTGCGGACGATTTGTTGCAGCGAAGGCGGGACGATGGCGACGAGATGCCCGACCGCTTCGGTGTGCAGTTCTCGGCAGAAGCCCTGGAACTCGGCGGCGAGTAGGAGGGCGTAAGCTTGGTTCAACTGCCGTGTGGCGTCCTGACGCCCGCGTGCGTTTGCGGTGATCGCCCGGTGTGCGAGCTCCACCCGGCCCAATGACTGGGCACGGGTCGTTCGCCAAGTTGTGAGCGAGGTGGACGGCATGCCTCACTTCTTCTTGCCCAGCTTGTCCGGCGAGAAGTCGGCGTCGGTCAGATTCGCCGGGCGGCGGAAGCCGGTGAAGGCGTAGTACTCGACCTCCTTCCCGGCTTCGACGGCCGTGATCAGCACCGGCAGCCCGGCCGATTGCGACTTCGAGTCGGCGTCGAAGAAGTAGCTGCGGCTGCCGCCCTTCGGCATCAGCGGGTCGTCGCCCGGCAGCAACTTCAGTTCGATGCCGAGGAGCGGCACCGGCATGTCCTTCCGCTCGACCGGGCCGAGGAACGTGATGGTCTCGGCCGGCCGCTTGCCGGCGTCGATTTGGTCGAGGAACTTGGTCAACACGCCGATGGGTCGGGCGAACCCGGCCTCGTAGATGCGGGTGCGGGCGCGACTCGTGGCCAGCGAACTGTCCGGGTCGATGTCCCGCTTGATGCCGCCGCCGAACAGGTCGCCCTTGCCCGTCACCACCGTCATCTTGCCGCCGTTCTGCCCTTTGACGTACACCACTTCGCGGCCGAACCCGTTCTCGCCGACCACCTTCATGTGGACGCTCAGCGGCTCCTTGCGGAAGGCGTACTCGACTTCCTCTTGCGGCTGTTGCTTGCCGCCGACCACGTCCCGCTTGAGCAGCTTGGCGGTGAAGTCCGTCGTGTCGGCGTAGCTCTTCGCGGCGGCCTCCACCACCTTCCGCGCCTCGGCGAGCGGCGACGCCGGCTTCGCGGGCACCAGCGGCTTGCTGGCCGGCGGCTGATCGGGCACCACCTCGGCGGGCATCGGCTTCGGCATCGGCTTGGGCGGGTCTTTGTCCTTGTCCTTCTTCGGCTCCAGCGCGGGCGGCAACACCGGCGGCTGGTTCCGCTGCTCGCGCCGCTCGCGCAACCGCTGGAGGATGCCCTTCCGCTCGTCGTCGGTCATCGACACCAGGGTCACGTCCGCCAGCGGGTCGGTCTCCGGCTGCGGGCGGGACGCCGACCCCGGCATCCCCGGCAGCGGCGGCACCGACCCGGCCATCAGGTCCGAGCGGGGCGGTTGAATCGCGCCGCCCGGTGGTGCGGGCGGTTGCACCGCCGTCGGCAGTTCCTTCCGGCCCGACGCCAGCGCCTTCCCGGTCGTGTCGGTCCCGAACGCGCCGTCCTTCTTCGGCAACTGGTGGCGGAAGCAGGCGACCCCGGTCATCGACAGCACGGCGACGGCGGCGAGCCAGATTTTCAGGACGACGAGGGGCATCGGTCGGCCTCCTGACGCAAGGGGGTGGGGGCGCAAAACCCGGCCGGACGGGGAACGATACCGAGGCCACGACGGCCGGGCAATCCGAACCCGCGAGCGCGAAACTGGGCGATCCGGGTGGGCCGCGTCACTCCGCAGAGGTGGGCGGTTGCGGGAGCTGCTCGGCCGGCGTCGGCTCCGGCTCGTGGGGCTTCCAGGTGTTGCACAGCGGCCACTCCTTCTGCTCCTGGGCCGAGCCGGGTCGCGGGTCAGCGGGTTCCTGAATGCTGAACTCCTGCGGCCGGTACTTCGTGCCCGGCTTGTACTTCGGCTGGCGGATGATCTTCACGGTTACTCCTCCACGAGAAAGCGGGTCGAGGCAAGGACATCGTACTTCCCGGCGATCCGCAGTTGGACTTCGTACACCCCTGGCGCGGGAATCGGCAACTTCTTCAACGGGTAGGAGCGGCCCTGAACGAACGTCGCGGGTGGCAGTCGCAATTCGAACGGGCCGTAGCACCCTTCGTCCCCTTCGTCCACTTCGTCCGCGATCTCGCCATCTTCACCGACGACGTAGCGGATCAAGTCGAACCAAATCTCGAACTCGCCGGCGTCGCCGATGAATTCCACGAACAGGTAGACCGGCTCATGCCAAACTTGTGGGAACTCGCCACGGGGCTTCAACACCGATAGCAAGCCGTCCAGCGAATACGGTGAATCACCCTGCCCGCCGTCGAACCGCACCTCGCGGCACAGCACGAGCAGTCGCGCGCCGATCTCCGGCTCGTCGTGTTCCTGCCACTCGCCGGTGCTCATCGCTGACCCTCCGGATAGTATACCGCGCCGGTCACGCCGCCTTTGCCGCCCAGCCGAACTCCGCCGCGGCCATGTCGGCGATGCTCCGCCCGATGCTGATGCTGGCGGTGGCGGCCGGCGACGGCGCGTTCAGGACGTGGATCATCCGGCTGTCGCCGCGGATGTGGAAGTCGTCGAGCAGTTTGCCGTCGGGGGCCAGCGCCTGCGCCCGCACGCCGGCCCCGCACGGCACGATGTCCGACTGCTTGACCTCCGGGATCAGTTGCCGCAGCGCGTCCCAGAAGGCGTACTTGCTCAGCGACCGCCGCACCTCGACCAGCGACGTCCGCCACCACTGGGCGGCCATCGTCCAGAACCCCTTGTACCGCGCCAGTTCCAGCATGTCCCGCACGCTGAACTGGTGGAACTTGTACCCCTCGCGGCGGAACGCCAGCACCGCGTTCGGCCCGCACTCGACGCCGCCGCCGATCATCCGCGTGAAGTGGACGCCGAGGAACGGCAGCTCCGGGTCGGGCACCGGGTAGATGAGATTCCTGACGAGGTGGCACCGCTCCGGCACCAGTTCGTAATACTCGCCGCGGAATGGACAGATTTTCACACCCGGATCGACGCCGCACATCCACGCCACGCGGTCGGACTGCAACCCGGCGCAGTTCACCAGACTCCGGGCGCGGAACTCGCCGGCGGTCGTCGCCAGCACCAGCTCCGCCGCGTCGCGGGTGACGCCGACCAGCTTCGCCGTCGTCGTCACCTCGCCGCCCCCGGCCGTCACGATATCCGCGTACTTCGCCGTCACCGCCGTGTAATCGACGATGCCCGTCTCCTTCACCAGCAGCCCGGCGATGCCCCGCACGTGCGGCTCGTGCTCCTTCACTTCCTCCGCCGACAGCCGCGACACGCCCTTCAACCCGTTGTCGCGGCCGCGCTGTTCGATGCGGGCCAGGGCCGGCAACTCCTTCTCGGAGGTCGCCACGATCACCTTGCCGCAGTGGTCGAACGGGATGCCGTGGTCCGTCACGAAGCGGTACATCAGCTCGCGGCCGACGGTGCAGTTGCGGGCCTTCTCGGAGCCGGGCTTGTAGTAGATGCCGGAGTGGATGACGCCGGAGTTGTGCCCCGTCTGGTGCGCGGCCAGCTTGCCCTCGGCCTCCAGCACCAGCACGTTCCGCACGCCCCGCTGGACCAGGGCCATCGCCGTCGCCAGCCCGACGATGCCGCCGCCGATGATCGCCACGTCGCGGGTGTTGCTCATCTCACGAGTCCTTCACGGGAGTTCGGGGCGCGGGGAGAACAGGTCGAAGTTGCGGACCTTGGGATACCCGCGGGGGGCCGGGGTGTCGAGGGGAACCGCCACCGCAACAACGTCGATGTCCTCGCTCGTGTCGCGGGTTCGGCGACCGCGCCCGCCCTCCAGCATCCAGTCGTCGTCGTGGTCGTGGAAGTGGCCGATGACCCCCTTTTGAAGGGCCTGCAACTTCAGCCGCTCGCGCAGCGGGATCGGCCGCAGGGGTTTCGGCGGGAACGGGTAGGAAGGGAGCGGAGCTTCCGGCTCGGACCGGCGGAGCCGGCGGGGTGAGGTGTTCGCCCGTCGCTGACGCTTCCGGCTCCGACTTCTTCGGCCCCTCGTACTTGCCCCCGCTGGACGTGCTGTCTTCCATCGACCCCAACCCGGAAGACCAGCGGCTCTCCACCTTCGTTCCCGCCACCGGCTCTTTGTGCCGCAGGCGCGTCTTCTCCAGGTCCAGGATCATTTGCAGCGCCTGGAAGGACTTCTCGTCGCGGGTGCTGGCCAGGCGGCGGCGCAGCTCCGCGACCGCCTCGGCGACGGTGTCCTCCCAGTACTGCTTGCGACCGGCCGCGTCGCGCGGCGGGTCGGGGACGTCCGATTCGCACCGGAAGCGGTCGGCCAGGTCGGTGACGGGGGCGGTTTGAGTGGCGGTGTTCACGGCGGCTCTCCGGAACGGTGAAGTGTACACCAGTGCTTATGTGTTCCGTTTTTGGGTTTGTCAAATGAAAGTGGAGAGATTGTCCCGAATCGACTGTCCGAATTTCGGACGCGCGTACCGCCGGACGTTTTCCGAACCCCCACCTCCGGTCCAGTGGTGTTCAAGGGGGCAGACGTGATCTTGCGAGCCGCGACGGCCGGCCCCGTCACCCGTCCCGGCGGGTTGTTCCGCGCCGGAACCGCGCCGCCCGGCGGTTTCGCGCCAACACCGACCGCCCCACGCCGTTACGTCGGGTAGAGTAGCCGGAATGGTCGGGCGATGCCGGCACGGTTGGCGCGATTGCGCCACCCCTCGCACGCCGTTACCCCCGTGCCGGCCGAAATATCGGTCGGAATCCGATGGCGGCTGCCGCGGGCGATTTGGTACAGTATCAGCCTACCAAAGCGTCCGCGAAAACAGTACCGTTCGGCGCGCCGCCCGCCCGGCCCCGCTCACCGACCCCGATTCACCTTCACCTTGTAGAGGAGCGCCCCAGGCCATGACACTCGTCAAACGCCTCCGGCTGCTGACCGCCGTTCTCGGAGCCGCCGCGCTGTGTGCGGTGGTCGTCAACTCCGTGATCGGCGACGTCCGCACCGACAAGCCGGCCGCCCCGGCCACCCCCGCCCGCCCCGAGGCGGCCAAACTGATCGACGAACTGGCCCGGACCAAGTTCTCGGACAAGGCCACCGTCGCGTACAAGGCCGGGGCCGACACGCTCTTCGCCTGGCAGGTGAAGCCGACTCTGGCCGCCGCCCCGGTTCGCCCGCGCGACGTCGTCGTGCTGGTGGACACGTCGGCCAGCCAAGCCGGCACCCCGCTCAAGCAGGCCCGCGCCGTCCTGGCGGCCCTCATCAAGGCGACCGCCGCCGGCGACCGGCTGGACATCTGGACGATCAACATCGCGAATGAGAAACACACCCAGTCGCTGACGCGCGGGCTGCAATCGCCGACCGACAAGTCGGTGGACGCGGCCGTGGCCAAGCTGGCCGACTCGGAGTGCGGGTACGGTGCGGTGGACTTGAAAGCCGGCGTGGAAGCCGCCCTCAAGGCGTTCTCGCAGAAGCCGGGCCGCCAGCAAGTGATGGTGTACCTGGGCGACGGCGAAAGCTCGGTCGGCACGCCGATCACCGAGGCCGTCCGCGTCGAACTGGGCCAGAAGATCGCCGACAAGGACGTGCAGTTCTTCGCCGTCCCCATCGGCCTGACCATCTCGGCCGAGAACCTGCACGGGCTGGCCGTGCTGACCGGCGGTACCGTGGTCCGCTCCCAAGAGGACTTGGCCACCAGTCGCAGCGACTTCGTGACCCGGCTGACCGCCGCCTTCGACGCCCCCGTGCTGCGGCCGACCCGCGTCACCTTCGGGCCGAACGAGGTGGACCTGCTGCCCGGCAAACTGCCGCCGCTGCGGGCCGACCGCGCGACGCTCGTGATCGGCAAATTGAAGGGCGACGCCGCCAACCTGACCTGCAAGATCGAAGGCACCGTCGCCGACCGCCAAGTCGCCGTGGACCTGGCCGAGCGGCTGCCGCCGTCCCACGCCGACCACTACTTCCTCCGCCCGATGTACGAGCAGTGGAAGGCGGCCGGGCACAAGGACGCGCCGGCCATGCTCGCCGCCGACCGCGCCCTGGCCCAGGCCAGCGTGCAGTTCCACCTGTACCGCGAGGAGTTCCTCGAACTCGGCCTGAAGGCCATCGCGTCGGACCGGCTCGACCACGCCCAGAAGCTGTTCGAGGCGTCGGTGCGGATCGACCCGGCCTTCCTCGAAGCCAAGAACGGCCTCGACCTGGTCGTCCGGATGCGGGCCGGCGAGGTGAACAAGGACAAGATCAAGCAGCAGTTCCAGAACAGCGAGAAAGCCGGCCGCCTGCTGCTGGCCAGGCAAGAGCCGGCCCAGCCGGCTCAGCCGCAACCCGTCCCCGTTCCCGGTGCCAACCAGCCGGCCCCCGGCGGCGGCATCGAGCGGGCGCAAGCCGCCAAGCAGATCGCCGACCAAGAGGCGGTCGGCACCACGGAGGCGCTGATCCGCGCCGCCCTGCGGCTGAAGGCCACCGAGCCGGGCAGCGCCTACGAGGATCTGAAGCGCGCCCTGGCCGGCGTCCGCGGCAACGACCAGCTGACCGACCGCGTCCGCACCCGGCTGGCGACGGACCTGGAAAACGCCATGACCGACATCCGCGTGCAGGGGGCCGAGATCGTGCGGCGGAACGCCGCCGACGCCGCCTCCGTCAGCCGCGCCCGCAACCAGATCAACGCCTTCGAGCGGGAGATGTCCCGCGAAAAGCAGACCAAGATCCGCATCGACCGGTTCCACGACCTGATGAACGTGGCCAAGTACGAGATGGCGTACCAGGAGGCCCAGGTGATGGCCCAGGAGCGGGTGAACGCCGGCCTGACGGTGCCGCCCGAAGTGCTGGCCACCTACCGCATCGGCCAGGCGGCCACCAACTTGCGGGAGCTGAAGGAGCTGAAGCGGCTCCGCGAGGACCGCTACCTGATGTGCATGCTGCAAGTGGACAAGGCGTTCGTCCCGTACCCCGACGAGCCGCCGGTCCACTTCCCGCCGGCCGCCGTGTGGCGGGAACTGACCGGCGAGCGGAAGGCCAAGTACTCGTCCCTGTCGCTGGGCGCGAACGTGCCGGACAGCCTCCGCCGCCTCCAGAGCGTGCTGGAGACGAAGCCGGTCCAGTCGTTCGGCGGGGCCAGCATCAGGGACATGACCCTCGGCGCGATGAAGGACAAGCTGGAGCGGGAGTTCAGTGAGGAGGGGCTGAAGATCATCGTCCGCGAGGACCTGTTCCGCATCAAGTTCGCCGACAAGGAGGCGTACTCCCAGGAGAAGTTCCGACTCGACCTGAAGCCGAACGGCATGCTGCTGGGCAACTTCCTGGACGTGGCCCTGCTCGACCTGAACGCCTCGTTCATCGTCCGCCCCGACTACATCGAGATCACCACCACCGACCAGCGGCTGGAGGACAAGGTGGTTCGCGCCTACGAGTGCGTGGACCTCATCCTGGCCATCCCGTCGAGCGTCAACCAGGCCACCGTCCAGCAGAACCTGAGCCTGCTCGGCGCGCAACTCGCCATCCTCGGCGGGGCGCTCGGCCAGGCCCAGCAGTTCGGCAACCTGGGCGGCGGCGGCGGGTTCGGCGGCGGACAATTCGGCGGACAGCAGGGCGGGTTCGGCGGACAGCAGGGCGGGTTCGGCGGGCAAATGGGCGGGTTCGGCGGGCAAGGCGGCGGCGGGCAACTCGGCCAGGTCGGCAACCAGGGGAACCTGGGCGTCGGCGGGGGCATCGCCGGGGTGAACGGCGGGCAGCTCGGCCAGTTCGGGAACCTGGGCGGCCAGTTCGGCATCCAGGGGAACGACCAGAGCCGGTTCCTCACCGCCCTCATCCAACTGGTGGTCGCCCGCGGCGAGTGGGACCGGAACGTCACCGGCGTCGCCCAGGCCCCGCCGCAGGCGGGCGGGGAGGAAGACCAAGTGGCCATTCCGCAGAGCCAGCTGAACTCGCTCGGCTTCTACCCGCCGGTGAAGGCGCTGGTCATCCGCGGGTCGTCCCGCTACCACCCGGTGCGGTCGTTCAAGCTGGCCAGGCCGGGCGGCGCGGCCGGGGTGAACGGCGGACCGGGGCTGCCGGGCCGGGGCCAACTGGCCGACGGCAAGCCGGGCATCGTCAACCCGGTCGAAGACCCGCTGGCCTTCGTCAAGCAAGTCGGCACCGACCCGGAGAAGGTGTGGAACCAGGCGTTCGCCACTGCCATCTCCGACCCGGAACTGGTCGTGGGCGCGGCCGAGGCCCTGTTCGGGGTGGGCGAGTACAAGCACACCGCCGAGGTGCTGAAGGCGAACCTGCGGCACGGCACCTCCACCGGCGAGTGGACGCACGAGGCGCTGACCATCGCCCTGCAAGAGTCGAAGGAGGCGACCCACGCCGACATCGAGCGGGCCGCCCTGTCCGCCGTGGACCTGAACCCGGCCGACCCGAAGGCGTACCTGAAAGCCGCCCGCGCCGAGTTCGACCTGGGCCGGGCCGAGGAAGCCTTCGGCCTGTGCAAGCGGGCGGCGGCGCTCGAGCCGAACCTGCCGGCCGCCTACGCCAACGCCCTGGTGTACGCCGAGTCCGGCGACGGCGCGGTGAAGACCGACAGCATCCACTGGGCGGCCGCCAACCTGCTCCGCCGCGACTGGACCGGCGACGGCGTGGACTACGCCGGCGAGGCCAAGGCGCGGGTGGCGCGGGCGACCAAGAAGCTGGACGCCGCCGGCAAGAAGGACGAGGCGAACAAGCTGACCGCCATCACGGCCGAGGACAAGACCCGCGACCTGCTCGTCGAAATCCGCTGGCAGGGGCCGGCCGACCTCGACCTGACCGTGATCGAGCCGAACGGATCGACCTGCTCGGCCCTCCAGAAGGTGTCCAGCGGCGGCGGCGTGCTGAAGTGCGACATCCTGGAGGAGAAGGACGGCGACCGCTCCGAGCGGTACACCGCCGCCCAGGCGTACTCCGGCAAGTACACGGTGCTGGTGAACAAGGTGATGGGCACGGCGTTCGGCAACGCCGCCACCGTCGTCGTCACCAAGTTCCCCGGCACGCCGAAGCAGGAGTACAGCGTCCACGCGATTGACCTGACCAACCCGAAGGCCCTGGAAGTGGTGCTGGACGGCGGTCGGCGGACGGAGCTGGCCGGCGTGCCGGCCGACGAGCCGTCGGTCGCCCGCCTGGACACCACCGCCGCCCCGCAGTCGTTCGGCCCGACCGGGTTCTCCGGCGGGTCGGCCGCCGGCACCGGCACCGACGCCTTCAACGCCGCCTCCAGCGGCAGCCCGACGACGAACGCCGCCCTCGGCGGGAAGGCGAGCGTCGAAGGGAAGTTCGGCGGCGTGACCAAGAACGCCCCGGAGATGCGGTTCACCAGCAAGCTGTCGGCCGACCGGACCAAACTGGAACACGTCGCCACGGTCGTGTTCGCCGGCCCGGCCCTCGACATCCCGCTGCCGAAACTCCGCCTGCTGCCGGGCGGGGAAATCCGCTGACCGGCGGAGTCGGGAACCGTCCTTTCGCCCCGCCCGTCCGGAACCGTGATCGGTTGCGAACGGGCGGGGCAAAAGGACGGTTCCCGACTCCGCCGGTCAGCGGATCTCCCCGCCCGGCAGCAGGCGGAGCTTCGGCAGCGGGATGTCGAGGGCCGGGCCGGCGAACACGACCGTGGCGACGTGTTCCAGTTTGGTCCGGTCGGCCGAC
>JAYTTN010000804.1:0-3244 GCA_043745295.1 Fimbriiglobus sp.
GTGGGACTGACGAGAGCGACCCTTTCAGGGTCGGAGGCAATTCCGAACCGAAACCCAGGCCGGAGGCCTGGGCTGGAGGAGACAGCCCTTCGGGCTGAAAGCCACTTCCCAGGCCGGAAGCCTGGGCTGGTGGAGACAGCCCTTCGGGCTGAAGCCGCGTGCCGGCCACGCCGCACACGTTCCGGCACACCTTCGCCGCGCACCTGCTGGAGGACGGGGCGGATATCCGCACGGTGCAGACGCTCCTCGGGCACGCCGACGTGAGTACCACGAGGATCTACACGCACGTCTTGAACCGCGGGCCGGCCGGGGTGGTCAGCCCGCTGGATCGGCTGTGACGGATTGCGGACCGGTCACTTCATCAACTCTCGCTCGACTCGCTCCAACAACTCCCGCACCGGCCAGCGGCGGTCGCCGACGGCCAATTCGGTGCCGGCCGCCAGCCAGCCGTTCACCCGCTTCTCGGCGGCCACGGCGGTGCTGTGCGTCTTCACCGCGAAGTGCTTGGCGATCTCCCCGTAAGTGGCCGCCGTATGCTTGCGACACAGATAAACGGCGATGGCGCGGGGGTGCGTGACGGCCCAACTGCGGGCCTTCGACTGCAGCGCCCCGCCCGGCAGACCCAGCACGGCGACGACGGCCGCGTCCACGTTCGCCACCGTCACCCCGCGCACCGAGTGCCGCAGCAACTCGCCCAGCGCCTCGCGGGCGAGTGGCGCGTCCACCGGCCGACCGGTGACGCGGGCGTAGTGCCGCAGGGTGTTCACCGCCCCTTCCAGTTCCCGCACGTTTCCGCGCAGGCCCTTGGCCACCACCTTCAGCACGGCGTCCGGGATGACCGGCGTGCCTTGCGTGGCCTTCGCCCGGAGGACGGCCAGGCGGGTGTCGTCGTCCGGCGGCAGCAAGCCCCAGACGCCGCCGCCGAGGAGCCGGTCGGTCAACTCCGGCAGCAGGTCGTCGCTCAGCCGCGGGTGACAGTCCATTGTCACCACGACCTGCCGGCCGTCGGCGACGAGCGCGTCCAGGGTGTGCAGGAACTCCCGCTGCGTGCCCGGCTTCGAGGCCAGGAAGTGCAGGTCGTCGAGCAGCAGCGCGGCGGCGTCGCGGAACTGCCGGCGGAACGACTCGTGCTTCTCGAACCGGCTGGCCTGCACGAACCGGGTGGTGAACTCCTCGGCCGTGACGTACAGCGGCTTGTCCCCGTTGCGGCCCGCCCGCAGGCCGGCGTACAGGCTTTCCAGCAGGTGCGTCTTGCCGGTGCCGACCGGCCCGTGGATCACCAGCGGGTTCGGCGCGTCGTCGCCCTGCTCCAGAATGCTCGCCACCGACGCATGGGCCAGCCGGTTGCACGGACCGACGACGAATTCGGACAGCGTCCGCCAGCGGCGGCCGTTTCGGGCGGCCGGAGCGGGCGTGGGGGCGGGAACCGGAGTGGCCTCGACGACCTTCGCCTTGCGACCGCGTGCGGGCTTCGGCGGCGGGGGCAACTCCGGACCGAAGAGGGTTTCCCGCGACTTCGGCAGCTTGTCCGGTCCGGCGGTTCGCTTCACCTCCGGAGCCTTCGGCTCAGGAGGCTTCGGCACGACCGGGCCGTCCTCGCCGAACCGCTCCGGCGACACCTCGAACCGCACCGCCGGCGTGCCGCCCAGGACCGCCGCCGCCGCCTCGCGCACCGCCTCCCCGAAGCGGTCCTCGAGCCAGTCGCGGAAGGCGTCGTCCGGGACGTGAACGGTGACGCCGCCGCGGGTCGCCGCGAACGCCGTGCGGGAGCGGAACCACATCTGGTAGCGGGCCGCGCCGATCCGCTCACGGACGGCCGTTTCCAGCCGGGCGATGGGGGTATCGGAGGGTTTGGCGTCAACGTTGCGGGCGGGCACGCACGGCTCCAATCGGCACGGCGGACGCGACCCGACCAGGCGGTAGAACCGTCGGTGCGGGTCGTGAAGTCTGGGTGAAGGTTGCTTCGCGTCGGTCGTGTTATCATCGACAATCGCCGCGCGGTGCCAACGGGTCGCCAGGTCGGTTGCGGCAGTCGGTGAGAACGGGGAAGGGCGCAACCGGAGCGACCGAGCGCGGGCGGCAAAACGTGGCGCGGGCGGAGCAATCGGCAAAATCGAAACGGACGACGTGCGCCGCCCAGAATGCCCGAAAAAGAGGTGTGGGAAACCGCCTGGAACGCTTGCACGGCCCCGATTCATCCGCCGGGAGCCGACCCGGACCACAGGAAAACGTGCTGCCTCTGCCGGGTGCGGAAGCCGTGCCGGGCGTACAGGCGGAGCGCCGGCCCATTCCGCTCGTCCACACTCAATGTCGGCGAACCCCGTGCCGACGCCCCCCGGCCGATGGCGGCGCGGAGCAAACTTCCACCGACGCCCGCGCCGCGCGAGCCGGGCACGACCCCGAGATACGTCACCTCCGTCGCCGACGACACGTCCACTGACAGCAGGATGACACCGAGCGGCCGGCCGGCCGGGTCGGTCGCCAACCACCAGTCCGGCGGATCCGGCTGGCCGAACCGGTACCCGGCCACGACCTCGGCGGCGGAGCGGCCGGCGTTCGCCTCCGGCACGTCCAGCGACTCCCCGTAAGTGGCCAGCAGGGTGTCGGCGAAGGTCGCCGGGTCCGCGTCCGCGTAGGGGACGAGCCGCACGGCCGGTGCGGGGCGGGCGGGCGGCGCGGCGGGCGCGTCCAGTGACAGGTGGGTGACAGTAGTGACGGCGCGAAACCCGTGTCGGGTCAGGACGGCGGCGCGGGCGAGGTCGTCGGGGTCGATGAACGCCTGCGCCACCGCCACGCCGGCGGTCGGGAAACGGGCCACCGCCGCCGCGACGAGGGCGTCGCGGACGGCCTCCGACTCGCCGCCCGGCAGCAGCACGACCGCCGTTCCACCGGGCAGGTACTGAACGGCAATGCCGCCGACGGCGGTGCCGGCGCGGGTGGCGAGGAGGACGCCGGCGGGCGGGATTTCGCCGTCCACGAGCAAGGCCACGAGGCGGTCAGCTCGGAGGCCGGCGAACGGCTCGCGGACGTGGGCGACCGACCAGCGGGCGACGGCCGGCCAATCGGCGGGGCGGGCGACGGCGATGCGAAGGGAGGCGGACATGGCGACCGTTCAGGATGGCGAGGCCGGTGCCGGACACAGCTTCGGCGAATCGAATCCGTTGTGTGGCGTGCCGTTCGCGCCACACCTCTCCCCGCTGGGGAGAGGTCGCCTCGTGCCCGGCACGAGGCGGGTGAGGGGTCT
>JAYTTN010000805.1:0-12129 GCA_043745295.1 Fimbriiglobus sp.
GTGAGCGACGGTGTTCGGAAAGAACCGTCGCTAACGCTTCCGGCTCGGATCAAGCCTCGCGGTCGCGGCTCGCAAGACCCTTACGCCACGGCGGTCGCGGCCAGCGGCTTCACCAGCACCGCCGAGCGGCGGTGGCTGCGGTCGTAGGCCTCGCGGCGGGCCGGCGGCAGGTCGTCCGGCGTCCCCAGCACGAACCCGCCCTTCTGCGTGAAGTAGTTGATGGCCTGGGTACTCAGGCAGATGAGCGTGCCGACGCCCCGACCGCGGGCCAGCGCCTCGCCGTAGTGGATCAGCTTCTTGCCGATGCCCTGGTTCTCGTACCGCGGATCGACGAACAGGGACGCCAGTTCGGCCTTGCTTTGCTCCGGGTACATGTACAGCGCGCCGCACGCCACCGGGTTCTTGTCCACCTCGAACACGAAGTAGTCGGCGACCTGCCGTTCGATGTCGGCCCGCGTCCGCCGCACCAGTTCGTCCGTCTCGATGCCCTGCTGGATCAGCCCGTGGATGGCCCGCACGTCCTTCTTCAGGGCCGGGCGAATGGCCTGGTACTCGTTCGTGTAGATCAGCGTGCCGATGCCCTCGTTGCTGAAGACTTCGCCGAGCAGCCCCGCCTGTTCGCGGCCGTCGATGATGTGGACCCGCTCGACGCTCTCCTTGCCGGCCCGCACCGCGTGCGTCAACTTGGTGACGCTGGCGGCCGGTAACTCGGCCCGGTGCTTCTTCAGGAAGGCTTCCGCTTCCTGCACGGTCATCTGGCGGATCACCTCGCCGCGCTCGTCCTTCACCCCGCCCTCGGTACAGAGGTAAATCAGCTTCACCGCCTGCAACGTCTTGGCGATCTCCACGGCTACGGCGTCCGAGTTCAGGCGGTACGACCGGCCGACGCCGTCGCACCCGATGGGCGGCACCACCGGGATGATGTCGTGTTCGAGGAGCGTCCGGAGCAGCCCGGCGTCCACCCGTTCCACCTTGCCGGTGAACTGGCGGTCCACACCGGAGATGATGCCGGCCGGGTGCGCGACGAGGGCATTCGGGCACGCGCCGCGGAGGTCGTTGGCGCTCAGCCCTTCCAGGATTTCGTGCGACACGCGGTTGGCGGCGGTGATGGCCACTTGCAGGGTGGGCGCGTCGGTGATGCCGGTGCCGTCCAGGTCCGACGGCGTGACTTTCGCGATGTCCGCGAACCGCTGCACCTGGTGCGCCGCGCCGTGGACGAGCGCCACGCGGATGCTCAGGCTGCGGAGGAGCGCGATGTCCAGCAGCAGATTCTGGAAGTTGTCGTCCTCCACCACCGCCCCGTCGATGGCGATGACGAACACCCGGTCGCGAAAGCGCGGGACGTAGCGGAGGATCTCGCGGAGGTCGGTGAGGCGGAACATCGGTGGAACGCGGCACTCGGAACGGGGAGCGCGGAATAGAATACACCGACCATACCAGCGCCGGCGCAGGTTTCCATCCCGCGTTCCGCGCGCCGCACTCCCAACCGAGTTTTCCCGCCATGCCCGAGAAGGTCGTCATCGTCGGTTCCGGCCCGGCCGCCTGGACCGCCGCCATCTACGCCGCCCGCGCCATGCTGAACCCGCTCGTCATCCAGGGCAACCCGGACGACGACCGCAACCGCCAGAACGGCACCCTGCCGCTGGGCCAGCTCGCCCTCACCACCGAGGTGGAGAACTTCCCCAGTTGGCCGGCCGGCGACACCCGCGCGTACCTGAAAACCGCGCTGAAAGACGAGTACGACGTGCCGTTCTGGGTGCAGAAGGACAAGGAGCAGCCGACGCACGGCATCAACGGCCCGGAGTTGATGGCGCTCATGCGGCAGCAGGCGGTCAACTTCGGCACCCGCATCGAATCGAAGGACGTGGTGAAGGTGGAACTGGGCAAGAAGCCGTTCGTCTTGCACCTGCACGACGGCACCACGGTGGAGACGCTGACGCTCATCATCGCCACCGGCGCGCGGGCCAACTACCTCGGCCTGCCCAGCGAAGACGCCTACAAGAACAAGGGCGTGAGCGCGTGCGCCGTTTGCGATGGCGGGCTGATGGTCTTCCGCGACAAGCCGCTGGCGGTGGTCGGGGCCGGCGACTCGGCGTGCGAGGAGGCGACGTACCTGACGAAGTTCGCCAGCACCGTGTACATGGTCGTCCGCCGGGACGCCATGCGGGCTAGCAAGATCATGGCCGAGCGGGCCACCAAGCACCCGAAGATTCAGGTGAAGTGGAACACGGTGGTCGATGAGGTGCTGGGCAACGGCAAGACGGTGACGGGCGTTCGGCTGAAGAGCACTGCCGGCAAACCGGACGAGACCATCGACGTGGGCGGCATGTTCTGCGCCATCGGGCACACGCCGAACGTCGGCTTCCTGGACGGGCAGGTCGGGCTGACGCCGGGCGGGTACATCCAGTGGACGACGGTGTCCCGCACCTTCACCACGGTGGAAGGGGTGTTCGCCGCCGGCGACGTGGCCGACGACTACTACCGCCAAGCCATCTCCGCCGCCGGCACGGGATGCATGGCGGCCCTGGACGCCGAGCGATACTTGGGTCACCACGGGCTGCTGTGAGATGGGGCGGACCTGTGTTCGCCCGACGGGTCGTGTCCTTCCTCTCCTGCGTACAACAGGGACACGACCCGTCTCTCCCGGACGGGACTTCTCCCTCTCGCCGAAACTCCCCCATGCCCCGCCGCATCGTCGTCTGGTCGCTCGTGTCGGCCCTCGCCGGGTTCCTGTTCGGCTTCGACACCGTCGTCATCTCCGGGGCCGAGAAGACGATCCAGTCGCTCTGGGGGCTGTCCCCGGAGCTGCACGGCCTCGCCACCGGCGCGGCCCTGTGGGGAACGCTACTCGGGTCGCTGCTCGGCGGTTGGCCGACGGATCGGTTCGGACGGAAGAAGACGCTGCTCTGGATCGGCCTCCTGTTCCTCGTCGGGTCGGTCTGGTCGGCGCTGGCGACGGATGTCTGGTCGTTCATCGCCGCCCGCTTCATTGGCGGGATCGGCATCGGCGTGTCCACCGTCGCCGCCCCGCTGTACATCGCCGAGATTTCGCCTCCGGAACGCCGCGGCCGGTTGACCGGCCTGTTCCAGTTCAACATCGTGTTCGGCATCCTCGTCGCGTACCTGTCGAACGACCTGCTGGCCGGCCTCGGCGGCGACTCCTGGCGGTGGATGCTCGGCGTCATGGCGTTCCCGTCGCTGGTCTACGCGGCCGCGTGCTTTCTCATCCCGGAAAGCCCCCGCTGGCTGCTGACGCGGAAGGGCGACCGCGCCGGCGGCCTCGCGGTGCTGCGGCTCATCGACCCGGCCGCGAGCGAGTCCGGCCTTCAGGCCCGCGCGGACCAGATCGCGAAGTCGGCCGTCGAGCAGTCCGGCGGGGGCGGCTTCTGGACCGCCCGCCTGCGGACGCCCATCTTGCTGGCGTTCCTCATCGCCTTCTTCAACCAGCTCTCCGGCATCAACGCCATCCTCTACTTCGCCCCGCGCATCTTCGAGATGGCCGGCCTCGGGGCGAAGGAGTCGCTGTCCACGTCCGTCTGGCTCGGCGTGACGAACCTCGTCTTCACCTTCGTCGGCCTGTACCTGATCGACCGCCTCGGCCGGCGAACGCTGCTGTACATCGGATCATTTGGATACATCGCGTCGCTGGGCCTGTGCGCGTGGGCGTTCCACACCGAGACGTTCGCCATCGTGCCGGCGTGCATCGTCGCGTTCATCGCCGCGCACGCCGTCGGCCAGGGGGCGGTCATCTGGGTGTATATCTCGGAGATCTTTCCGGATAAGTTCCGCGCCAGCGGGCAGGCGCTGGGCAGTTCCACGCACTGGGTGTTCGCCGCGCTGCTGGCGACCTTCTTCCCGAAGTTGGTGGACGCCTTCGCCCCCGGTGCGGTGTTCGCCTTCTTCTGCGCGATGATGGTGCTGCAACTGGTGTGGGTGAAGGCGATGGTCGTCGAGACGAAGGGCGTGCCGCTGGAAGACGTGCAGAAGCAGCTCGGCGCGGCGTGACCCGACGTGACTTCCGGTTAGCCCGCCGCGCGAGCAAGGGCCGTTGGCCGACGCGGTGCCACGGTCCGCGGTTCCCCGCCACGGCGGTTTGGCCCGTGCTCGCGCGGCGGGCTAACACCGAGATACACCACCCCGGTTTCCCACCTCTCCCCGGAGTCGTTCCCATGTGCCGCGTTCTCCCACTCCTGTTCGCGTTCGCCGCTCCGGCGCTCGCCGCCGAGCCGGACCCGTTCGACCAGTCCGGCGTGCCGATTGAAGAGCTTCCCGCCGACGCCAAGGCCGTGAAGGTGGTGCTGATCGCCGGGTTCGCCGCGCCGAAGCTGAAGTCCGGCGAACACGAGTACTTCGCCGGCGTCGCGCTGCTGGCCAAGATGCTGAAGCAGACGCCCGGCGTGTTCCCGGTGGTGGTGAAGGACGGCTGGCCGAAGAAGAAGGAGACGCTGCCCGGCGCGACGGCGGTGGTGCTGTTCCTGGAGGGGGCGGACGCGCACACCGTCATCAAGGAGGACCGCATCAAGGAGCTGATGAAGCTGGAGGCGGACGGGGCCGGCCTCGTCCACCTGCACTCGGCCATCGACTACCCGAAGGACTTCGCCGAGCGCATCCGCACCGCTGCCGGCGGGGTGTGGCAAAAGGGCACCGGCCAGCGGGCGCACTGGGTGAGTGAATTCAAGGACTTCCCCGATCACCCGATCTTCCGCGGGGTCGCGCCGTTCAGCATCGACGACGGCTGGCTGTGGAAGACCAGCTTCGCCGAGGGGCGGAAAGGGGTGACGCCGCTCCTCCGCACGAAGTCCCCGAAGGACGCCGGCAAGACGACCGACGACGACGCGGTGGTGGCGTGGGCGTTCGACCGGGCGAACGGCGGCAAGTCGTTCGCCTTCACCGGCGGGCACCTGCACGACAGCCTGACCGAGGACGGCTACCGGCGGTTCCTGGTGAACGGCATCCTGTGGACCGCCGGGCAAGACATCCCGAAGGGCGGCGCGCCGGTGGTCCTGGACGCCGCCGACGCCAAGAAGCACTTCGACAAGAAGCCCGAACCGAAGAAGTGAAGCGGTGAGAGACACGAATTCGATGGGTCCGTGGCCGGCGTTGGCTGGGCAGGATTGTGGCCGCTCGGTCCGCGAGCGCGAGCTGGAATCTCGCGCTCGCGGACCGAGCGGCCACAACTCAAACTGCTCCGGATCGATCCGGAGAACCCCCAACACTTACGCGGCCTTGGCGACCCGGACCATCTCCTCCAACTCGGCGATGACTTGCTCCATCGGGTACTTCTCGTCGTCGTCCTCGATGTAGTCGGCGAGGTCGTCGGCGGTGAACTCGGCCTTGAACTTGGCCAGGATGCGGGCCTTCTCTTCCGGGGTGAAGTCGGGAATCGCGGCGGGCATGGGGTTCTCCACATCGGGGGGTAGCTGGAATTGTACCGCGCTCCGCCGTGCCGCGTCACTTGTCGCCGAGGCCCCAGACCTCGATCTTCCGGTCGCTCTTCGCGCTGTGGTCGGACGCGCTCGAGGTCAGCAGCCGCGAGCCGTCCGACGCGAACCGCACCTGGATCACCCAGTGCCCGGCGTCGAGTTCCTTCAACTTCTTCATCTCGCGTGGCTCCCACAGGATGACTTTGCCGCCCCGCCCGGCGGTGGCCAGGACATCCCCCTTCGGGTTCCACGCCACCGAGTAAATTTCCTCGCACCCGGACTTCTCCAGGTGCAGTTGCTTGCCGGTCGCCACCTCCCACACGCCGACGGTGCCGTCCACATACCCGCAGGCTAGCGTCTTGCCGTCCGGGCTGAACGCGATCTCCTGCGTCATTTTCTTGTCCAGCGCGTGCAGCAGCTTGCCCGTCGCCGCGTCGAACAGCTTCGTCTCTTGGTTGCGGTTGCCGACGGCGAGCGTCTTGCCGTCCGGGCTGAACACGAGGGTCAGACCGCCGGGGCCGGACTGCTCCAGGGTCCGGACCAACTGGCCCGCCAAATCGTACAGTCGGACCTCGGAGAAGCTCGCGCCCGGCCCGTTCTGCACCCAGACCGTGTGGCCGATTGCCAGCGTCTTCCCGTCCGGACTGAACGCGGCGTTGCCGGCGTACTGGCCGATCTCGATTTGGATGGTCTTGTCGCCGGCGGCGAGGGTGTAGCTCTTGCTCCCGCGCTCCAGCCAGGCGGTGTACTTGCCGTCCCGGCTGACCGCGAAGTCGGTCACATTCCGCTTCCCGGCCAGTGTCCGCAACGGCTTCAGTGTGGCTTCGTCCAGCACCTCGGCGGGGCCGCCGTGCTCGAAGGCGATCAGCTCGCCGCGCGCCGGCCCGGCGAGGAGTCGGTACGCCCGCCGCTCGACCGAGGAGACGGAGCGCACCTTGTCCGCGTTGTCGGCGGTGATGGGCTTGGCGGTCGATTTCGGCACCGGCGCGGCGAACACGAGCGCCGGCAGGAAGGCGAGGGCGAGCAGGCTGAACCGCGTCATGACGGAACCTCCGGGTGGTGAGTGTTGATTCTCCCACCCGGACGCGAGCGACTCAATGTCGGTAGCGGAATCGTGCCGCAGTGGAGTTGACGCCGGCTCACGCATACGCGCTCGCCGAGCCGGTGCCGACGGCCCCGATGATGGTGCGGTCGTAGTGGGCGCTGAAGCCGCAGCACGGCAGGGTGGCTTCCGCCTGGGCCGTGGCCCCCGGCGCGCCGTTCACATGGGCGAACTCGTGGACCAGCGTCGAGGCCACCGTCCAGCGGCCCATGCGGATCGCCCACTCGGTGATCGACACGTCCTTGGCCCCGGCCCGGCGGGTGACGCCGTACCGCCCTTGGACGTTGCCGGGGTCGTAGCTGATGACGACATCCGGGTCGTCGAGGATGTCGTCGAAGGTGAGGCCGCCGGGCAACGCGCTGAAGCAGTCGTTGCACGGCTTCATGCCGCGGACGTTGTTCCGCAGGATGAACAAGGCCCGCTCGACGACCCGCTTCTTGTCCGCGTCCGAATACGGCAGCCACTTCCAACCGCCGATGGGGAGCGGGGCGACGTACCCGCTACCGGGGGTGTGGATTTTCGCCATGAGAAGCCTCCAGATGATTCACCGCGACCGGAGCGACACGCTCCCGCGACGAGAGGGGTCGCGGCGACCCAAGTAGGCAATTGCCGATGGGCAAGGAATGGCACGGAAATGGAATGGCGAAAGTCACTCGTCGGGCGCGGACATCCAGCGGAACCGGCGGATCACCACCAGCGGTTGCTCGTCGTGGACGCCGAACTCGACGTAAAGCGGGCGGATGGCCCCGCTCCGGATGGTCATCCGCATGGCGCGGAGATGGCGGAGCGGTTCTCCGAACTCGCGCGGTGATCGGAGCAGCACTTCGCGAATCCCGACGAGCGCGAGGTGAATCGGTCGGAGTTCGCCGACCGCTCTCGCACGCCGCACGATGTCCTTGTATTCGGCCTGCGCGACGCCGGTCAGTCCGAGGCTCCAGTTCTCCGAGGTCATGACGCGCTCCGCTGGGCGTCGGCGAGGCGAACTTGCTCTTCCGACCAGCGAAGCAACTCGTCCAGCGGGATCAACGGGCTGTCGTCGGTGGCGTACTCGAGCAGATCCTCGGCCGTGACGCGCGCCCGCATCTCGGCCAGAATCCGAGACTTCTCCTCCGGCGTGTAGTCCACGAATGGCGTGTTGGTCGTCATGGCGAAAACCTCCTGGGATGACCGTCGCTCACGCTTCTCGGAAATCACACCGCGTCGGTCAAGTCGTTGTCGGAGAACTCTTCCAGGCGGTCGCGGCGGTTCGGCTGGCGGAGCTTGAGCAGCCCTCGCGCCTCGATCTGGCGGATCCGCTCGCGGGTGATGCCGTACTGCTTGGCCACCTCGTCCAGCGTCCGGGGGGTGCCGTCCTTCAGCCCGAAGCGGAGTTCGATCACCTCCCGCTCGCGGGGGGCGAGGCTCCGCAGCACCTCCTGGATGCGGTCGCGGAGCAGTCGCTGATCGACGTTCGCGCCGGGGTTCGGCGGCTCGGCCCCGCTCAGGAAGTCCTCCAGCGCCCGCTCGCCGTCCCCGCCGATCGGTTCGTGCAGACTGATCGGCTGGCGGCCGACGCCGCGGAGCGACTTGGTTTCTTCCACCGACATGCCCAGGGCGTCGGCGATCTCCTCCGGAGTCGGGTCGCGGCCGAGGGTGGCGGCCAACTCGACCCGCTTCTTCTCCAGCTTGGCCATCAGGCCGATCTGGTGACAGGGCACGCGGACGGTGCGGGCGTGGTCGGCCAGCGCCCGCTGCACCCCTTGGCGGATCCACCACGTCGCGTAGGTGCCGAACTTGAACTCCAGCCGGTGTTCGTACTTGTCCACCGCCCGCATCAACCCGCGATTCCCTTCCTGGATGAGGTCGGCGAACGGCAGCCCGCGGTTGCGGTAGTTCTTGGCGATGGAGACGACCAGCCGCAGGTTCGCTTCGGCCAACTGGCGGCGGACCTTCTGGTACATGAGCCGCCGCTTGCGGAGGATGCGGACGAAGGCCGTCAGTTCCTGGTGCGTCATGTGGATCTTGCTTTCCGCCTCGGCCAGGTCCCGCTTGCGGTCGGCGACGGTGGCGGCGTCGGCGTCGGCCACGGCCTGGACGTAGGTGCCCATCTCGTCGTGCACGTCGGTCAACTCGTCCACCCACCGCTCCAGGAGTTCGGTGCGGGGGGACAGTTCGGCGACCAGGTGCCGCATCTTGCACAGGCGACGGTAGCGGCCGACTCGCCATTCCAGACGGTCGGCCCGGTCGGTCAGACCCTGCCCCTCGGTGAAGGCGCGGGACTCGCGGACCAGCAGCGTGCGGAGCAGGGGCAGGTGGTGGGGCATCCGCTTCAGCACCTGTTCGCGCGACAGGTTCATCTTGGCGAACGAGTACACGTCGATGGTCGGGTCGATGGCCGTCTTGCCGTCCCGCACCAACTCGAACCGGTGCAAGGCCCGCGCCAGGATGTGCCCGCACACCAGCGCCGCCCGGCGGAACCGCCCGCGGTGCCCTTCCAGCTTCAGCGCGAGGGCTTTCTCCTCGTCCTTCTTCAGCAGGCGAATCGACCCCATCTGCTTCAGGTACAGGCCGAGGGCGTCGTCCGGGCCGTGGCTGTACCCTTCGGACGCGGTCTCGTCGGCGGCGAACGCCGGCTCGGCGGCCGGCTCGGCGCGACCGACCGCGGCCACCTCGCCGGCGGCGGCCATCTGGTCGTCGTCGATCATCATCTCGGTCATTGCGGGTACATCCGTGGGGGGCGTCCGACTCATCGTTCTCGGTTCCCAATCCGTCGACGATTCGGGCGGAATGCCCAAGCCCCGCCGGGGGCTGATCCCGATGGGGGTGAAAACCCGCTCGGCCAACCGGAGGGGCGGGCGAGGGGACAAACCGGACTCGTCGGGCGAAAACGTCCCGAAAGGCGCTTGGCTCCGGTTCCGCCTAAGGGGGAAACGGGGCGGCGACGCCGCAAGCAGGTTGGAAAACTCGGCGGGGGCGGTTCCGGTCGCACCGGCCGACGGCCAAAAGGGCTCGGCGAGCGCCGCCGTGGCGGCACCCGTCAACCGCATCGGACGGCCCGTCGGGCGTGAAGGTTCGCGATCCGGCCGGCGTTCCGAAACAGTATCCTAGTATAACCACAAGGTCGGTCTGGGGAAAATGGAAATTTTCGCCCGCCCCCAGTTGTCGCCTCCAGTTCGCCCGAATTACCCGACACTCCCGACCGATCCGACTGGCAACGAGAGAGTACTTTCGGCATTCTGCCGGCATGGGATTAACCCTTCCCGCTCATGCGTCCGCCTCTCGCCGCCCGTATTCGGCCCGGCCCGGCAACGTCCGCCCTCCCGCGATGACCCGGCTCGGCCGTCCCGCTGACAGCCGTCCCGCCGATCCCGCCGGTCGGAGTCCCGAACTGGCCGCCCTCGAAGCGGCCTTCATGCTGGCCGACGAACCGCTCACCGCGAAGCGGCTGGCCGAGGTGATCGGGGCGGCGGACGCCGACGCCGCGAAACACTTGGTGGACCGCCTCCGCGAACTCCTGGACCGGGACGGCTCGGCGTTCGGAATCGACGAACTGGCGGGCGGGTTCCAACTGCTCACCCGCCCGAAGTACCACCCCTGGCTGCTCCGGCTACGGCGCACCGGCCACGACGCCCGCCTGTCGCCGCCGGCCCTGGAGACGCTCGCCGTCGTCGCGCACAAGCAGCCGATCATGCGGGCCGAAGTGGAGGCCATCCGCGGCGTCGGCTGCGGGGAGATGATCCGCCTGCTGGCCGAGCGGGGGCTGATCCGCGTCGGCGGCCGGCACGACTCGCTCGGCCGCCCCCAATTGTACGTCACGACGAAGAAGTTCTTGCAACTGTTCGGGCTGAACACCCTCGACGACCTACCGGGGGTCGAGGGGCTGTCGGGGGGGAAGTAGCCCGCCGCGTGTGGGGCGTATCATTCTCGATATCAACACCCTGGAACCGCCCATGACTTCGCCGCTGCTCACCCGTTCGTGCGGCCTCCTGTTGCACCCCACGTCCCTGCCGGGGCCGTTCGGCATCGGCGACCTCGGCCCGGAGGCGTTCCGCTGGGTGGACACCTTGGCCGCCGGGAAACAGCGGTGGTGGCAGGTGTTGCCGCTCGGCCCGACCGGCGGGTCCGGGTCGCCGTACCAGTCGTTCTCCGCGTTCGCCGGCAACATCGACCTGCTCAGCCCGGAGTTGCTCGTCCGCGACGGGCTGCTGCCGCACGACTTCTTCGCCGGGCAGCACTTCCGCGACGACCGCATCGAGTTCGAGAGGGTGAATGCGGCGAAAACGGCGATGGTCCGCGCCGCGTGGGACCGCTTTCCCGCGTCGCACCCCCTGCGGTGCGAGTTCGAGGCGTATTGCGCGACGGAAACCGCGTGGCTGACGGATTACGCGCGGTTCATGGCCTTCCGCGCCGCCCTCGGCGGGCAACCGCTGACCGACTGGCCCGGCGACCTGCGCCGCGGGAAACCGGTCGCCGTGGCCGAGATGGAGAAGGCCGTCCGCAAGGATATCCTCATCCTCCAGTTCGGCCAGTTCCTGTTCGACCGCCAGTGGAACGCCCTGCACGCCTACGCCGCGGAGAAGCAGGTCGGGCTGTTCGGCGACGCGCCCATTTTCGTCGCGGGGGACTCGGCCGACGTGTGGGCGAACCCGGACCAGTTCCTGCTGGACGCCGACGGCAAGCCGACCGCCGTGGCCGGCGTGCCGCCGGACTACTTCAACGAGGACGGCCAGCTCTGGGGCAACCCGCTGTACGACTGGGCGCGGATGGCCGTCACCGGGTACTCGTGGTGGACGGCCCGGCTGGCGCGGAACCTGGCGCAGGTCGATCTCGTCCGGCTGGATCACTTCCGCGGATTCGCCGCCGCTTGGCATGTGCCCGTGGGGGACACCACCACGAAGAACGGCAAGTGGGTGCCGGGAGCGGGCGCGGACCTGTTCCGCGCGATGGCGAAGCGGCTCGGGCCGCTGCCGGTGGTGGCCGAGGACCTGGGGGTCATCACGGCCGACGTGGACGCGCTGCGGGTGGCGTGCGGGTTCCCCGGCATGAAGGTGCTTCAATTCATGATCGGCGCGCCGGCGAACCCGTACTGGCCGCACAACCACGAGCCGAACACGGTGGCATACACCGGGACGCACGACAACGACACGGCCGTCGGCTGGTGGGCGAGCCTGAACGACGCGGCGCGGTCGAAGGTGGGGGAGTACGTCGGGCACTGGATCGAAAAGCCGAACTGGGAGCTGATCCGGTTGGCGTGGGCGAGCGTGGGGGTGCTGGCCATCGCCCCGCTGCAAGACGTGATGGGCCTGGGCACCGAGGCGCGGATGAACATGCCCGGCGTGGCCGACGGCCACTGGGCGTGGCGGTTCCGCCCGGACCAGTTCCCCCAGGGCGCGCTCGAGCGACTGGCCGACTGGACGGTGCGCTACGGCCGGGCCGGGTGACTTGCGAGCCGCGACCGCCAGGGAGTGGCATCTGTGATGTGCCACTCCCTGGCGGTCGCGGCTCGCAAGACTGTGGAACCACCGCCACCGTCGAACTCGGCGAATCCTTCAGCAGCACCACGCCCGGCTGCGCGAACACCGCGTCCGGGTCGCTCGTCAGCAGGTCCAGCACGGCGTCGGGCAG
>JAYTTN010000806.1:0-12122 GCA_043745295.1 Fimbriiglobus sp.
GGTGATCTCGATGACGCCGTAGCCGGTCACTTGCAGGCCGGGGTCGAGGCCGAGGATGCGGCGCGGCGGGGGTGGGGTCATGGCGACGGCTCCGAGGGCGAACGGATTTCCGTCTTCATCGACAGGCCAGGACAGTGGCTTGAGTGGAATCAGTAAACATGCGA
Source organism: Fimbriiglobus sp. (assembly GCA_043745295.1). Lineage (GTDB taxonomy): Bacteria > Planctomycetota > Planctomycetia > Gemmatales > Gemmataceae > JALHQU01. Next base: position 165 of record JAYTTN010000806.1, read on the forward strand.
ATAGTTATGTGGCCCGAGCCGAGTGCCCGCAGAGGACGCAGAACAGACGCAGACTCAGTCATGACAAGACAAAACCTTGTTCATGTCCTGCCTTCATCCGCGTCTGTTCTGCGTCCTCTGCGGGCCAAGCTCTCGGTCAAGAACCCGGGCCACGGTGCCGGGCGGTGTCCAGCACCTTCCGCTTCACATCGGGGCGTGGGCCGAAGTTCAGAAGCAAACCGATGTCGATGTCGGTCGCGCGGAGATAGTTCAGCACCTGGGCGTGGTGTTCGGCGGCCAGGAAGTCCACCGACTTCAACTCGACGATCACGCACCCCTCGACGAGGAAGTCGGCGAAATACTCGCCGACCTCGACGCCTTCGTAGTACACCTTGATCGGCGCGAGCGGGACAAACGTTAGCCCGTGCCGGGGCAACTCGACTTCCATCGCCTTCTGGTACACCCGCTCCAAGAATCCCCAGCCAAGAGTCCGGTACACTTTGTAGAACGCCGCGATGATCTTGTCGGTGATGTCGGCGTGCTTGTATTCATTCGACTCCATCTCGTGCCTCCGAAACAAATGACCGCAGAGGACGCAGAACAGACGCGGATGAAATCATGATAAACCCGCCTTCATTCTTGTCATGTCTTCATCCGCGTCTTGTCTGCGTCCTCTGCGGGCTTCTTCCACTCCACCTCACGCATACAGCTCGATGGCCTTGACGATCTCGCTCAGGTCGTTCGGCACTTGGACCGCGCGGTTGGCGAAGTTGGCGCGGCGGACGCCGCGCTTGCCCAGCACGTCCTCGAACGTCTTCGGGTCGGAGCTGTGGTACGCCACGGTCGCCGTCGGGTCTTTCAGCAGGTGCGCCGTCAGGATGCACACCACCCGCTCGCCGGGGTCGATGACGCCTTCGCGGACCAGCTTCAGCAGCCCGGCCACGCTGGCGGCGCTGGCCGGTTCGCAGCCGAGGCCGCCGGCCCCGATCTTCGCCTTGGCGTCCAGGATTTCGGCGTCCGTCACCTCCCGCACGCAGCCGCCGCAGCGGTCCAGCGCCCGCAGCGCCTTCGGCAGGTTCACCGGCCGGTTGATCTCGATGGCGCTGGCCAGCGTGTCGGCCCGCTTGTCGGCGTCGTCCAGGTACTTCATGTACACGCCGATCTTGCGGTCGTCGGGTGCGCCGCCGTTCCACCGCACGCCGTTGCGGTCGTACAGTTGGTAAAACGTGTCCGCGCCGGCGGCGTTGATGACGGCGATCCGCGGCGTCTTCTTGATGAGGCCGAGGTGCATCAGTTCGATGAACGCCTTGCCGAACGCCGACGTGTTGCCGAGGTTGCCGCCGGGCACGACGATCCAGTCCGGCACCTCCCACCGCAGCGCCTCCAGCACGCGCAGCATAATGGACTTCTGCCCTTCCAACCGGAACGGATTAATGCTGTTCACGAGATAGATGCCGAGTTGTCGCGACACTTCTTGCACCCGGCGCAAGGCGTCGTCGAAGTCGCCGGCGATCTGGATCGTCAGCGCGCCGTGCTCAAGGGCCTGGCTCAGCTTGCCGTAACTGATCTTGCCGCTGCCGATGAAGATGACCGCGCGCATCAGACTGCTGGCGGCACAATAGATGGCTAAGCTCGCCGACGTGTTGCCGGTGCTGGCGCAGGCGGCCCGCCGCGCGCCGACCATCTGCGCGTGGGTGAAGGCGGCCGTCATGCCGTTGTCCTTGAAGCTGCCGGACGGGTTCATGCCCTCGTATTGCAGGTAGGTGTTGCCGGGCTTCATGCCGCAGTATTGCGCCACGCCGTCCGCCTTCTGGCACAGCGTCTGCCCCTCGCCGATCGTCACGACTTTTTCGTTCGAGGCGAACGGGAACAGTTCGCGGAACCGCCACACGCCGGAGAAGTCGAGCGGGTCGGTGCGGTTGGCCCATTTCGTCTCGAAGTGCTTGAGCGAGCTGGGCACCGGCAGCCTGTCCCAGTCGTAGGCCACGTCCAGCAGGCCGCCGCACTTGGGGCACTGGAAGGCGGTGTCCGCCAAGTCCACGGTGGCGGCGCAGTGCGGGTGGACGCAGCGTTGGAAGGCGACTTCGGGCACGGGCGCGGTCCTGGGCGTGGGGAACAACCGACGCCCGGACTTTAGCAGATGAACGGGGAGATGACGAGGCGGGATGGGCGAACGGCGTGCCGCCACCGCCGGCGACAATCCGCCGCCGGGGGACCGGTTCGGGAATCGGAGGGCTGGCGAGCTGCTTTCAGGTGAGCCGCCACTCCCCGTTCAACAGGTAATTCAGAACAACTTGGACGTTCTCATCCGCCGCGACTCGTCCCGCATCGTCGTCCTTGTCATCCCTCAACCTGAGCGGGTAAGCGTCGATGACCCGCCGGGCGAGCGTGTCCGGGTCGAGCAGGCCGAGGTCGCACATCGCCCGGATGTCGTCCCGGTCTTTCGTCGAAAACCGCTTCAGCTTCGTGACCGCGAAGTCGTGGTCCTCAAGATGAAACAGCCGGATGCTTTCCCAACGCTCCACGACTTCGGTCGCACGTTTGAAACTCCCTCCCGTGACCGGGGGCAGTCCCTCGGGCACCACTTCGAGATACAGCCCGAACTCGACAGCCTTCCGGGTGCCGCGGCCGAACAACTCGAGCGCCTCCTCGACGAGCCTCTGATCGTGTCTCGGTCGAACCACGTCGATGTCTTCGGTCGCCGACTGGAAGCCGTGCTTCCACACCAGGGCCGACCGCCCGATGTGGTACAGGTCGAGTCGCTCTCCGGCCGCGACGGGGACCAGCGCGGCATCCAGCGCGTTCAGGAACCGGACGATGCGTTCCTTCACCCCTCTTCCCCCGCAGTGTCGCCGGCGGCGAGTGTTCGCGCCCGTGCCAGGAAGTCGTCCACCGTCCCGCCGTACGTGATGTTCCACCGTCGCCAGAGGGGCGAGGCGCGACGGGAACCGGGGTGGCCCATGTCATCCGGTTCCGCGGGCTTTTTCACCTTCCTGGTGATCTGTTCGAGCGCTTCGGGCGCTCGTAGCTGAACGGGGAATGTACTCAGTCGCCCCAAAAACAGTGTCACGTCGCACAGCCACGCGAGACGCACGCGCACGCGGCGATCCGCGGCATCCGCGAAGGACAAGGCTAGCCCCGCGTTCAACTTTTGAGTGGCGAGGACCACCGGCATGGCGTCCACCAGTCGCGCCTCGGGACGGTCTCCCCTCAGCACGAGGGCGATGATTTGCTCGGGACGACGGAACGCACCCGGCACTTCCGCGCCACCCACCAAGTAGTCTCGAATACCGAGGTGGTACAGTTCGAAGGCGATTCCTTTGAGGCCGACTGACGGCCGCGTTTTCCCGCTCAGGAACCGCTGAAGTGGCACCCGAAGTGCCTGGGCCAGTTGCAACACCTCCTCCCAATTGGGGGAGTACGATCCGGCTTCCGTCCTTGTAATCTTGAGTCGATTGACGCCGGATTGCCGTGCAAGAGCCGACTGCGTCAATTTGGCTTTAAGTCTTTCCCTTTTTAGTCTCGCACCAAATGAGTGGGTGGTGTTTTCCGCCATGTGACACCATGCAAACTGTTCTGAGAAGAACAAAATGTTCTACGCTGAACAGCCGGCTCGATGACAGACTACCTAATCTGTGGACGAACCGCAAGGCAATCGACGCCGAGTTACCCCACCTCGACGACTTCGATGTTGCGGTTGGTGTAGATGCACAGGTCGCCGGCGATTTCCATCGCGCTGCGGACGACCTCGACCGGCGTCAGTTGCGTGTGCTTGAGCAGCGCGCGGGCGGCGCTCAGCGCGTACGGGCCGCCGGAGCCGATGGCCAGCACGTCGTCGGTCGGGGCGATGACATCCCCGGTGCCGGAGATGAGCAGCAGGTGCTCGCGGTCCATGACGATGAGCATGGCCTCCAGCCGGCGGAGGATGCGGTCGGTCCGCCACTCCTTGGCCAGCTCGGTGGCGGCGCGGGGGACCGACCCCTGGTGGTCGCGGAGCTTGCCCTCGAACCGCTCCAGCAGGGAAAAGGCGTCGGCGGCGGCCCCGGCGAACCCGGTCACCACTTTGCCGTCGTACAATTTGCGAATCTTCTTCGCGTCGTTCTTCATCACAATGTTGCCGAGCGTCACTTGCCCGTCGCCGCCGACGGCCCCGCCAGTGGGTCCGCGGACGGCCAAAATGGTGGTGGCGTGAATTCGGTCCATCGGTCAAAATCCTCCGGCGGGGGCGGCGAATACTCTGGGACGGGGGGTGCCCGGCTCACCCGGCCGATCTCGGTCGCGGTTGACGGGACTCCGGCCGAACGGTCATGATAGATAGCGGCCGGCGGCGGGTGGAAGAATGCGAACTCGGTCGGGGGTGATTTTTCCCAAACTCGGTGCCGTGGCGTACAATATCGGCGGACCTGTGACGGGTGCCGCCTTCCATCTCTCAGTTAACGAGGAGCGTCCGCGATGAAGAAGCTTCTGACAGTGTCGGCCGCGATGCTCGCGGTCGCCCTCCTGGCCGGGCCGGCGCTGGCCGGCAAGGTCGCCCAGCACGGCGTGATGACCGTCGAGGACAAGGCCGGCGCGTTCACCGTCGCCGGCGCGAAGGCGGCCGAGGCCAAGTTCGAGGGCGTCGAGTTCAAGGCCCGCACCCACTTCACCGTGGTGACGGTCAAGGACATCCCGGAGAACAAGAAGGCCGCGTTCGCCGCCGTGGACAAGAAGGACGGCAAGGCGATGAACTCGTTCTTCGCCAACTGGGCGCGGGACTTGGTGTCCGAGCGGCGCGAGACCGGCGTGTTCACCCTGGCGTTCGCGGACAGCGCCAAGTTCTTCGTCGTGACGATTTCGTCCGAGTCGGCCGACCTGAACCGGCACTTCGACAGCGGCAAGGCTGGGGTGCTGAACAACAAGGTGAAGCTGGCGTTCGAGTCGGCGCTGAAGCAGACCGGTGCGGACGCTCAGGCGACCCGTGACGGCGGCCTGCAAGCGGCCACCGACTACCTGATCGAAGAGCTGCGGGACACGACCGTGCCCGAGAAGGGCAAGCTGGCGGCGAACGGCGCGCCCGCCGAGAAGAAGGGAGGGCTGTCGATCCTGCAATGGGTGCTGATCATCGGCGGCGGGCTGCTGGTCATGTGGCTCGTCATGGGCCTCATCCGCGCCCTGACCGGGGGCGGCGGCGGTGGGGGCGGCGGCAACGGCGGGGGCGGCGGTGGCGGCGGCTTCATGTCCGGCATGATGGGCGGCCTGTTCGGCGCGATGGCCGGCATGTACCTGTACAACAGTATGTTCGGCGGCGGCATGAGCAGCGCTTCCGCTGGCGACGCCGGCAACAGCGGGGACGGCGGTGGCGACTACGGCAACGGCGCGAGCGACGGCAACTTCGACAACGGCGGTGAGGCCGGCGGCGGCGGCGGCGACTGGGGCGGCGGCGGTGGCGACGCCGGGGCCGGCGGCGACTGGGGCGGCGGCGGTGGCGGTGGCGACGCGGGCGGCGGCGGTGGTGGCGACTTCGGCGGCGGCGGCGACTGGTAACGCCACCACTCTTGAGCCTGCGAATCTTCGGGCACCGGCCTCCGAGCCGGTGCCTTTTTCGTTACCATTGTTCCATGAACACCGCGCTCCGCCTCGGCACCCGCCGCAGCCCGCTCGCCCTCTGGCAGGCGCGGCACGTCGAGGCCAAACTGCTCCCGCTCGTCGATCCGGTCGCCATCGAACTGGTGCTGATCGACACCCACGGCGACCGCGACCAGGCCACCGCGCTGAGCAGCATGGGCGGCTTCGGCGTCTTCACCAAAGCCATCCAGGACGCGCTCCTGGACCGCCGCGCGGACGTGGCCGTCCACAGTTTGAAGGACTTGCCCACGGTGCCGACCACCGGGCTGGAGTTGGCCGCCGTGCCTCCGCGCGGGCCGACCGGGGATGCGTTCGTGTCGGCGAAGTGGCGGCGGTTCGACGACCTGCCGGCCGGCGCGACCGTCGGCACCAGTTCCCTGCGCCGGCGGGCGCAACTGCTCAACCGCCGGCCGGACCTGCGGCTCGTCGAACTGCGCGGCAACGTGGACACCCGCATCCGCAAGCTGGCCGAACAGAACCTGGACGCCATCATCCTGGCCGAGGCCGGGCTGCTCCGGCTGGGGCTGGAAAGCCACATCACCGAGGTGCTGGATGCCGAGTGGATGCTGCCGGCGGTCGGGCAGGGGGCCATCGGGCTGGAATGCCGGACGAGCGACGAGTACGCCCGCGAGACGGTCGGCGGCGTGTCCGACCCGGACACCTGGGCGCGGGTGACGGCCGAGCGCGCGATGCTGGCGGCGCTGGGCGGCGGCTGCCTGGTGCCCATCGGCGCGACCTCGGACGTGACGCGCGGGGTGCTGACGGTGCGCGGGGCGGTGCTGAGCGCGGACGGCAAGCGGCGGGTGGTGGCGACGCACCGGGGGACCGCCGACGCGCCGCTGGCGGTCGGGCAGGAGCTGGCCGCGATGCTGCTGGCGGAAGGCGCGGCGGAGGTGCTGGAAGGGTTGGGGTGAAAACGACCCCGCCCGCGGGGAGAGCCGCGGGCGGGGCGCATCGTCCTCGTCGCCGGCAACGACTCACATGTCGCGCTTCGGCGGCGCGGGGTTCAACTTGGTCAGGTCGAACGCCTCGCCGGTCATCTCTTTCCACTTCGACTTCTGCTCGGCGGACAGCGTCTTTTCCATCTTCTCGGCCGTCTCGTCGGTCAGGTTCTTGATCTTCTTCTGCATCTCGGCGAACGCCTCGCGGTCGAAGCCGCCGCCGCCGCCCATGCCCATCTGCATCTCCCGCCGCTCCTTGGCCATCTCGTCGTTCAGTTCCTTGATCTTCTTCGTCTGCTCCTCGGACAGGCCCAGCGCCTTGACGACCTTGGCGTTGCTGTAGGCGGCGACGCCGAGTTGCTGGTTCTCGAGTTGGGCCAGCCGCTTCTGCTGGTCGGCGGTCAGGGTGTTCTTGGCGACGGCCATCCGCTCCTCGGTCATCTTCACCATCGTCCTGTAGTACTCGAGCATGCCTTCGTCGTCGCGCGGGATCTGCGGGCCGCCGAACCCGCCCATGCCGCCACCGGCCCCGCCGCCGCCCGGCCGACCGCCACCCGCCCCGCCGCCGCCCGGCCGACCGCCGCCCGGCTGGCCACCCATCGGGGCGGCCGCCATGTACGGCTTCATCGCCTCGACCTGCTTGGCGGTGAACTCCTTCAGCTTGGCCGCCTGGTCCTCGCTGATCTTCAGCTCTTCCTGCAGCGCCTTGTTCGTGAAGACGCCCGTCCGCAGGTTGACTTGGCCGCCGCCGAACCCGCCGCCGGGCTGGGCCGTCGCGGTGCCGCCGCACAGGGCGACGACGCCCGCCGCCATCATCATCCGAGCCAACGCACGCATGGGAGAACCCTCTGGGAAGTGAGCCGCCGGCCGCCGGAGAGGCGACCGGGACGGTGCTAGGTGTAGTCCGAACGGGTCGAATCGGTCACATGTCTTTCGGCATCGGGGCACGGCCGCCGAAGGCGTTCAACTTGGTCAGGTCGAACTTCTCGCCGGTCAGACCCTTCCACGCCTTCTTCTGGTCGTCGGTCAGTTCGGCGGACACTTTCGTCATGGCTTTGTCGGTCGCCTCGGTGCGCTTCTTCCGGGCCTCGGCCAGCGCCGCCGCGTCCGGCTGGGTGCCGGGTTGCGGGCGACCGCCGCCCGGCCGCGCGCCGGTGCCGACTTCCTTGGCCAGGTCGTCGGTGATCGTCTTGACCTTGGCCTTCTGGTCGTCGGTCAGGGCCAGCTCCTTCACCACGTCGGCGTTGGCGAACGCCCGCAGGGCCATCTGCTGCACTTCGATCTGCTTCAGCCGCTTCTTCTGGGTGTCGTCCAGGGTGTCGGTGACGACCTTGGTGACTTCTTCGTTCACTTTGGTCATCTCGGCGCGGACTTCCGTCATCTTGGTCATGTCCGGGCGACCGCCGCCGGTGGCCGGCCGCAGGTCGGCCATCTTCTTCAGCACTTCCGTCTGCTTGGCGGCCGAATCCTTGAACTTCTCCTTCTGCGCGTCGGTCACCTTCAGGTCGGCCTGCAAGTCCTTGTTGCCGACGACTTGCGGGGTCAGGCTGGCGGCCCCGGCGGGGCGGTTGCCGCCCGGCTGTCGCTGGGCGGTGGCCACCGCGCAGGCGGCGACGACGGCGACGGCGGTGAAGACGAACCGGTTCATGGCGGGAACCTCGACGGGAGAGGGGGACATGGGAACCGGACGGGGTTCCGCGCGGCTCTCATTTTTCAGGGGTATCTTGGCGCATCGACCGTGAGACGGGAATGAGAGAGTGAATAGCAGTTCCGAACGGCGCGACCGGCCCTCACCGCGAACCGGATTTCGCGCCAACGAAACGCCCGCCCGTCGGTTAGGTCGGGTAGCGATGGGGGAATGGCCGGCGGCTGGACGGTTTCCCCGCCACCGGGTAACGTGGACCCACCGGCCGTCACCGCGACGACCGAACCGCCCCGGTCCCCCGACCCCGCCGCCCCGCGTGCCCCCCGCCCCGGACGCCACCCTCCCGGATCGGGAGTCGGACTGGATCACCGCCGCCCAGGCCGGCGACCGGCCGGCGTTCGCCCGCCTCGTGGACGCCTACTGGGACCGCCTGCACCGGTGGATGTTCCACCTGGCCCGCGACCGCCACCGGGCCGAGGATTTGACCCAGGAAACGTTCCTGAAGGCGCTGGTCGCCATCGGCTCGTTCCGGCCCGGCAGCAACTTCCGCGCGTGGCTGTTCCGCATCGGGCACAACAACTTCGTGAACCTGAAGCGGGGCGAGCGGCGGAACACGGTGGCCCTGCCCGACGAGACGCCGGGGGCCGACCCGGAGAGCGACCCGGTGAAGACCGCCGGCGACCGCGAACAGCTGGCCCGCGTGTCGGCCGCCGTCGCCGCCCTGCCGTCCGACTTCCGGGCGGCGCTGCTGCTGCGGGCCGAACAGGGGATGTCCTTCCGCGAGGTGGCGGCGGTGCTGAAGATCACCGAGGAGACGGCCCGCTGGCGGGTGTTCAAGGCCCGGCAGAAGCTGATGACCGTGCTGGAGCCGAACGAGGAGTGAAGACAGGAGACAGGAGTGTCTTCGCCGCGACTTCAGGAGCGGCGCGAGCCACACAGACCGCGAGGACCGTGCGATGAAGTGCGAATCGTTCCGCAACCGCCTGCTCGCCCTGCCGTCGCCGGCCGCGCCGACGCCGGAGTTGGTCGCGCACCTGACGGCGTGCGGCGGCTGCCGGGCGTTCGCCAAACGGGCCGGCAAGCTGGACGCGCTCGTCGCCGCCCTGCCGGTGCCGTCGTCCGAAGCCCGGAAACTCGCGTTCGTCGATTCGCTCGCCGCGCTCGGCCCGGTCATCCACACCAAGCCGACGGTGCCCAGCGCCGACCCGCACAGCGGCACCGTCCGCCCGTTCCGCGCCCTGGCTCGGCGGGTGGACTGGCGGTATGCGGCCGGCATCGCGGCCACCTTCCTGGTGGCCGCGACCGCCTGGCTGGCGTGGCCCGTCGGCAAGCCGCCGGTCGCCGAGACGGACGGCCCGCGCCAGGAGTTGCTGGCCAAACAGGGCAAACACTTGGCCACCCTGGCCTCGGCCGACTCCGCCGACGCCCGCCTCCGCGTGTGGGCCGACTGGACCACCGACCTCCGCGCGGCGACCGCCGACGTGTACAAGGCGGCCGAGCCGGACGACTTGGCGGGGCTGGAACGGATGTTCGAGAAGGCGGTGCGCGACGGGGTCGTCAAGCACGCCGAGCGGTTGCCCCGCCACCTGCCGGCGGCGGCGCGGGTGGACGTGCTGAAGGACGCGCAGGCGAAGATGGCCGCCGCCCGCGCCGAGTTGGAACGCATCCGGATCGACGCCCCGCCGGCGCACAAGCCGAACCTGGCGCGGATGGCGAAGCACGCGCTGGACGCGCAAGAGAAACTGGCCGCCTTGGCCGGAGGGGTGTGACGTGACCGCTCGCTCGCTCGTCGCCGTCGCCGCGTTCGCCGCCCTGTCCGGCTGGGTGTCCGGTCAGGGTCCGTCCCCGCGCCGCACCGCCGACGAGGAAGCCACGCTCCTGAAGAAGAACCGCCCGCTGCTGGAAGGGCTGCTCGACGACGGCCTGAAACTGGCCGCCGCCGAGACGCCGCTCGACCGCGCCGCCGCCTGCCGCGCCGCCGCCGACCGGCTGGCCGTCGAACTCCGCGCCGCCGCGAAGTACGAGGACGGCGACCGGGTGAGCGAGATCGGCGACCAGTTGACGGCCCTGCTGACCGACGGCTTCCTGCCGCCGTTCGCCGTCGCCCGCGGCGACATCGGCCCCACCTCGCCGGACTTCCCCCGCCTGCAAACCCTCCACCGCGAGTCGGCCTCGCAGTTCGCGGCCGCCGTGGACAGCCTGCCCACGGCCGGCCCGTTCGCCGCCGGCCCGCGGGTCGTCGTCCTCCGCCGGAAGCTGGTCGCCCTCGCGACGCAAATCGGTCAGCCGGCGGAGTGAGAGGTGGACCATTTCGCTTGGGTGCTTGCGTCCGCGCCTGCTGATCGCTCTAATGTGATGGGAATGTTGCGTGCGGTGGGCCAGCTATGAACGAGTTCGAGATCAGCCCCGAAGAATTGAAGCGGCTCCGCGCCGAGGGTGATCTTCCCCAAGGAAAGTGGACACGAAGTTAACGGTGGGTCTGGTGGTGCGCCCGCTCGTACTCGGTCGGGGAGACGTACCCCAACGCGGAGTGCCGGCGGACGCGGTTGTGGAACACTTCCAGGTACTCGAACACCATCGCCCGCGCCTGGTCACGGGTCTCGAACACCTCGACTTCCAACTCGCACTTCAGCCGCCCAAAAAAGCTCTCGACCGGAGCATGATCCCAGCACTGCCCGACCTCGCTCATGCTGCACACGATCCCTTCGGCCTCCAGCCGCCCTCGGTAGTGGTCGCTGGCGTACTGGCTGCCCCGGTCCGAGTGCGCCGGCAGCCCCACCTCCGGACGGCGTCGGGCGATCGCCATCTCCAACGCATCGACGACCAACCGGCTCTCCATCGCCGCGGCCATCGACCAGCCGACGATCATCCGGCTGAACAGGTCCTCCACCACCGCCAGGTACAGCCACCCCTCATGCGTTGGCAGGTACGCGAAATCCGCACCCCACGACCGATTCGGACCCGACGGCTCGAAGCATCTGGCGAGGAGGTTGGGAGCCACGGGCAAGCGGTGGTCCGAATCCGTGGTGCGGACGAACCGACGCCGCGTGCGGGCTTGGATTCCATGGGCGGTCATCAGTTTGGCCACCGTGTTCTCCGAGCACTCGTACCCCCGTGACCTCAACTCCGCCGCCATCCGTGGGCTGCCGTAACGCTGCCGCATCTCGGCGTGGATCTCCCGCATGGCCGCGACCACGTCTTGCCGCCATTGCTCCGTCTCGCTGTCCGGGCGGGCGACCCAGGCGTAGTACCCGCTGGCCGACACCTCGAGGGCGTCACACATCCACGTGATGGGCCACTCGTCGGCGTGATCGGCGATGAACCGGGAGGTCAACTCGGCGGGCTGGCGAAGTGCGCGGCGGCTTTTTTTAGCAGGTCCCGCTCGGCCCGCAGACGGACCACCTCGGCGCGTAGGCGTCGCAGTTCGTCGTCCGCCGGGCCGGGGCAACCGTGACCGGGGAAGGCGTCGCTCCCGCGCTCGCGGAACGCCTTCGCCCAGATGCGGAGCAGGTTCTCGCCGACGTCGAGTCGGCGGGCCACCTCGGCCACCGACAGGTGTTGATGGGCGATCATCCGCACCGCCTGTAGCTTGAACTCGGCCGTGTACGTCGTCCGCTTGCGTGCCATCGGTGGACTCCTCGGTCTGAGTCTACACCGTTAACTCCGTGTCCACCAAACTTGGGGAACGTCAGACGCCAAGCAACTCAAGGACTTCGAGTACGACAAAGACTTCAAGCCTGCGGTTCAGAAAGGTGTCTTGTCCGTCAAGGGCGGCGAGAAAATTCAGCA
>JAYTTN010000807.1:0-12086 GCA_043745295.1 Fimbriiglobus sp.
CGACGCGGGCCTGGCGGTCGTCGCCGCGCCGTCCGTCGAGGGGGTGGCGTCGAGGACGCCGGTGCGATCCGGGGACCGCCGGCGCGGCGGCGGCAGGGCTTCGGCCACGACGGATCCTCCAGCGGCGTTCGGCGACACAACCGGTGGAGGGATCGTCTCACCCGATAAATTCACAGGCTCTCTGTCCACGCGACACTTGTGACCCGCCACGACCCACCGACCCCTGACAGGGTGAGGGCTTTTACCTGAAGGGATAGAATCGGTTCCGTTACCCCTCCCCGTCGCGGAACATGCGTTTTGGCACGATATCTGCCTCAAGGGTCTGTCGAGAGGGTTCGCCACTCTCCCCACGCAACCCAACCAGGAGATGACGCCATGACCACCGCCACCACGACCGGTCCGACCGCCGCCCCGCCGCTGCACGGCGGGAAAGCCGATGTCGCCGCGCTGAACACTCTCCTCCGCGGCGAGCTGTCGGCGGTCGAGACCTACGAGCAGGCGCTGGGCAAGTTCGAGGGCAAGGACACCGAGGCCGCCGCGAAGGAGTTGCGCCGCATCCGCGACGAACACCAGTCGGCCGTCGGCACGCTCCGCGCCCGCGTGCTGGCCCTCGGCGGCACCCCGTATGAGGGGTCCGGCGTGTGGGGCGTGTTCACTGCCGCCGTCACCGGCGTGGCCAAGGTGATGGGGCCGCACACCGCCGTCTCGACCCTCCGCCGGGGCGAGGACCACGGCCTCGGCGAGTACGAGGACGTGCTGCAAGACGAGGACGTGTCCGCCGAGTGCAAGAACCTCGTCCGTAACGATCTGCAGGCCCGCTGCAAGGATCACATCCAGGCGCTCGACCGGGTCAGCCAGGAGTTGACCCAGAGCGGCAAGTGAGTCGGCGAGGCAGTTCGGTTCCCCCGGCGGGGAACGCCGACTCGCAATGCGACCGCCGTTCCCCGATCCGCCACCCGAAACCGCCGCCAAATGCCGTTTGGCACGACTTCTGCAAAGTGATAGACCGATAGCCGTACCTCATCCCCAACATCCCGCGTGCCCGCGACGCGGTTGTCATAGATGACGACCTCCTCCCCGCCGGGGTCTACCCCTCTCCGGCGGGTTTTTTCGCGCACCATCCGGGGCGGATCCGTGTTCCGCCTCTCGCTTCTCCTACCGGTTATCGCACGGATCGCGGGAAAACGGATGCCGACGGCGTGCACCGCCTGACGCTTCGACCGATTCGACCGATCTTGGGCCTGCCGTCATCGGTGGGCCTATTCTCATTGGTATCCGGCCGCGCCGCCACTCACGTCCGACCCGAGGAACCGATGACTCCGCAATTCGTCGCCACCGTCACTCGGCCGGGAATGGGGGCCATCCCGCACGAGGCCGGGGTGGCGTTCCGCGTCTGGGCACCGCACGCCGACGCCGTGTCCGTCGTCGGGCCGTTCAACGAGTGGAAGCCGGGCACGTCCGCGATGGCCCGCGAGGAGACCGGCAACTGGTACGCCGACCTGCCCGCCGCCCGCGTCGGTCACGAGTACCGGTACCACCTGAAGACGCCGACCGGCGAGTTCACCCGCATCGACCCGTACGCGCGGCAGGTGACCAACTCGGTCGGCAACGCCGTCGTCCACGACCCGCACTTCGACTGGGGCGAGGCGTACCTGCCGACGCCGCCGTGGAACGAGTGGGTGATCTACGAGCTGCACGTCGGCACGTTCAACGACACGCGGCCGGACGTGGACACGCCGGGCACCTTCGCGGACGTGGTGGCCCGCTTCGACCACCTGAAGACGCTGGGGGTGAACTGCCTCCAGGTGATGCCGATCGCCGAGTTCGCCGGCGACCGCAGTTGGGGGTACAACCCCGCGCACCCGTTCGCCGTCGAGACCGCCTACGGCGGGCCGGTCGAGTTCAAGAAGTTCGTCAAGGCGGCGCACGCGGCCGGCTTCGCGGTCATCCTGGACGTGGTGTACAACCACTTCGGGCCGAGCGACTTGGACCTGTGGCGGTTCGACGGGTGGAGCGAGAACGACGGCGGCGGCATCTACTTCTACCAGGACTGGCGGAAGGTCACGCCGTGGGGCGACACCCGCCCCGACTACGGCCGCAACGAGGTCCGCCAGTACATCTCCGACAACGCGCACATGTGGGTCGAGGACTACCACGTCGACGGCCTGCGGATGGACATGACTCTGTACATCCGCAGCGTGCGGCCGGACGGCGAACCGAACCTGCCCGACGGCTGGACGCTGCTCCAGTGGGTCAACGGCGAGGTCCGCGCCAAGCACCCGAACACGTTGACCATCGCCGAGGACCTCCAGCACTTGGGGGAAATCACGAAGCCGGTCGGCGACGGCGGGGCCGGCTTCGGCGCGCAGTGGGACGACCAGTTCGTACACCCGATCCGCGAGGCGGTCGTCGTCGCCGCCGACGAGTACCGGAGCATGGCAGCCGTCGCGCACGCCGTCGCGAACAAGTACAACGACGACGCTTTCCAGCGGGTCATTTACAGCGAGAGCCACGACGAGGTTGCCAACGGCCGCGCGCGGGTGGTCCACGAGATCGCCCCCGGCGACCCGGCCAACTACTTCGCCCAGAAGCGGTCCACCCTGGCGGCCGCGCTGGTGTTCACCGCCCCCGGCATCCCCATGCTGTTCATGGGTCAGGAGTTCCTGGAGGGCGGCTGGTTCCGCGACACGGTGCCGGTGGACTGGCACCTGCGGGACGAATTCCGCGGCATCGTCCGGCTGTACCGCGACCTGATCCGCCTGCGGCTGAACCGGGACGGGCGGACGCGTGGGCTGTGCGGGCAGAACGTCCAAGTGCATCATTTGAACGACGACGCCAACGTGATCGCCTTCCGCCGGTGGGACGTGGGCGGGGACGGCGACGACGTGGTGGTGATCGCCAACTTCCACCGGGACGCCCGCCCCGACTACGACCTCGGCTTCCCGTCGCCGGGCAAGTGGGTGCTCAGGCTGAATTCCGACTGGAAGGGCTACAGCGATCAATTCGGCGATCACGCCAGCGGCGACGTGGACGCCCAGCCGGGCGACCGCGACGGCCTGCCCGCCACGGCGACGGTCTCCGTCGGCCCGTACTCGGTGCTGATTTACTCCAAGCCGAAAGGGTGACGGGCGAGGTTCCTGGTCAGGGAAGGGAAGGTATCCGGCGACGCCGAGATTTTCCAGAACCCCACCCCCCGGCCCCCTCCCCGTCCCGGAGAGGGGGTATTCAAAAGGACACCGCAGTCGAAGTACCGCCGAGGATTTCGGACACACACGGGGTTCCGCCGAGACGATTCCCGCTTGAACACCCCCACTCCATTCATGGGGAGGGGGACGGGGGGTGGGGTGTTCGATCCGAGTTGATCCCGAGACCCACCCGCCCCCACATTGGCACGCCTCTTGCGGCAACTCCCCTGGTCGATCAACACCAGGAGTCTGCCATGACCACCGAACTTCGACCGACGTGCAAGTCCTTCCAGCAGCTGTGTCACCGCCTGACCCAGATCGCCGACCAAGGCCCCGCCGCCGTGGAACGCCGCCTGGGCGAGCTGGACCGCGAGTGGACCAGCGGCCGGCTGGTGAAGGCGACGACCGGCGTGCTGATGCTCGTCGGCCTGGCCCTGACGGCCTGGGTCAGCCCGTGGTGGCTGATCCTCGTGGCGGCCACGGGGGTGGTGCTGCTGCAATACGTGTTCGGGCCGCGGAGCTGGCTGGGCGAGACGTTCACCGTCTGCGGCTTCCGGTCGGGCGTGCAGATCGAGGACGAGCGGATCGCCCTGCGGGTGCTGCGCGGCGACTTCCGCCACCTGCCCACCCTGGGTCACATTGAGGACCGCGACGCCGTCGCCCGCATGGAAGGGGAAGGCGGCCCCGCCGTCGAACCGGACGAAGACAAGTACGACGCCAAGGCTGCGGCCGCGATGATCCTCGAAAGCACCGTGCCGAAGCGGGCCGCGTGCCAGCACACGACCGCCACCGCCGCGTGACGCCCGTCACGCCGGCTTGAACTCTTCTTTGTCGATTTTGTACTGGGCGATCTTGTCGGTGATGCTGCGGCGGGACAGGCCGGTGATCTTGGCACACTTCCCCACATGCCCCCGCGTCCGCCGCAGTGCCCGCCGCAGATACCGCTCCTCGAAGGCGTGCGTGAGTTCCGCCAACTGGTCGGGCAAGGGGCGACTCAGGTCAACCTGGTACGGGTGCTTTCCGCCGGTCCGCCGCGCGACATCCGGCGGCAGGTGCGCCGGGCGGATGACCCCGTCCCGCACCGTCACACAGGCCCGCTCGATGGCGTTCTCCAGTTGCCGCACGTTCCCCGGCCACTCGCACCGCAGCAGCACCTGCATGGCCTCCGGCGACAACTGCGGCGGCGGCTGGTTCAGGCGGGCGTACTTCTGGCAGAAGTGTTCGGCCAGCACGGGGATGTCCTCGGCCCGCTCCCGCAGCGGCGGCAGGTCGATGCGGATGACGTTCAGCCGGTAGAACAGATCCTCGCGGAATTTCCCCTCCTTCACCAGCTTCTCGATGGGCTGGTGGGTGGCGGCGATGACCCGCACGTCCAGGTCGATGGGCTGGTTGCCGCCGACCCGCTCGATCCGCCGCTCTTGCAGCACCCGCAGCAGTTTCACCTGCACGGCCGGCGGCAGGTCGCCGATCTCGTCCAGGAACAGGGTGCCGGTGTGGGCGTGCTCGAACCGCCCCTTCCGCTGGCCGGCGGCCCCGGTGAACGACCCCTTCTCGTGGCCGAACAGCTCGCTCTCCATGAGCGTCTCGGGCAGGGCGGCGCAGTTCACCGCCACGAACGGCCCCGGCCGGTGCGCCGCCGACGCCTGGTGGACGGCCCGCGCCACCTGCTCCTTGCCGGTGCCCGTCTCGCCCAGGATGAGGACGGTGCTGACGGTGTCGGCGATGTCCGTGATGAGGTCGAACACGTCGGCCATCTTCGGGCTTTTGCTCAGCACGTTCTGGAACGACCGGCTGCCCTGGAGCTGCGCCCGCAGGGCGATCACCTCGTCCCGCAGTTGCCGCTCCGCCAGCGCCCGCTTCACCACCAGGCACAAGTGTTGCGGGTCGGCCGTCTTGAGCAGGAAGTCGTAGGCCCCCAACTGCATCGCCTGCACCGCCTCCTGCACCCCGCCGTGGCCGGTGGTGACGATGGCCGTCACCGGCAGGTTCTCCGCCTTGATCGCCTCGATCAGTTGGAGGCCGGTCTTCTTCGGCATCCGCAGGTCGGTGAGGAGCAGGCTGTACGAGGTGGCGCGGAGCATCTCCAGCGCCTCGGCCCCGTCGGCCGCCACGTCCACCTCGACGCCGAGCGTCAGTTGGAGCAGCTGCTGGAGGGTGTCGCGGGTGTCGGCCACGTCCTCGGCGACGAGGAGCCGCTGGCGGACGACGGCGGGCGGAGTCGGATTCGGCGGCGGTGTTGACATAATGGAATGATACTCGTCCCGGTGCCGTCGGAGAAACAGGATGCGCGAGTTTCGGAAAGGGGAGCGGCCGCTGTGGG
Organism: Fimbriiglobus sp.; assembly: GCA_043745295.1. Lineage (GTDB taxonomy): Bacteria > Planctomycetota > Planctomycetia > Gemmatales > Gemmataceae > JALHQU01. Next base: position 5,506 of record JAYTTN010000807.1, read on the forward strand.
CGTTCCTGGCCGTCGCCGTGGCGCTGACGGCCGCCGCCGGCAGCTACAACGTGCGGCGGATGGTGGCATCGGAGGGCGTCCTTCAGACGACCCGCGCCACCCACGCCGAGGTGGCCGCACTCCTGTCCGACATCCTCGACGCCGAGAGCGGCCACCGCGGGTACGTGCTGACCGGCCGGGACGAGTACCTCGCGCCGTACCGGGACGCCGAGGTCCGACTGCGGGACCGCCTGGTCCGGCTCCGCGAGCGGGTGGCCGAACACCCCCAGCAGGGCGAGCAGCTGGCCGCCGTCGAGCAGCTCGTCGGCGAGAAGTTCGCCGAGATGCGGCGGACCATCGCCCTCCGCGACACGGCCGGGCGGGACGCGGCGGTGGAGGGCGTCGCCGAGGGCCAGGGGAAGCGGACGATGGACGGCATCCGGGTCGTCGTGCGGCAGATGCTGGAGGCGGAGGAAGGGCGGCTGGAGCAGCGGGCGGCGGCGTCCGACGCGCAGTACCGCACGGCCGAGTTCACCAACGTCCTGGCGGCGATCCTCTCGATCGGCATCCTTGCCGGGGTGGCCGCCCTGATCCACCGGGAGTCGCGGCGGCTGGCGCGAGTGGCGGGCGAGCTGGCCGCGTCCAAAGCCGAGACCGACGCCGCCCTCGCGCGGCTGGACGTGTTCCTCCGCCACGCCCCCTACGGCATCGCCTACTTCGACCCGGACCTGCGGTTCGTCCGCGTGAACGACACGTTCGCCCGCACCCACGGCGTGCCGATCCGCGAGCACCTGGGCCGACCGCTGACGGACGTGCTGCCGCAGTTCCCGCCCGACCTGCTGGCCGACTACCGGCGGGTGCTGGACACCGGCGACGGGTTCGCCCACCGGCTCGTCCGCGGCCCGGACCTGGTCTGGGAGGTGACGGCGTTCGCGGTGCCGGACGCGGACGGGCGGCGCGGCCTCGGCGTGATCGGCGTCGACGTGACCGACCGGCAGCGGCAAGAGGAGCAGCTGCGGGAGAGCGAGGAGCGGTTCCGGGCGATGGCCGACGGCATCCCGCAACTGGCCTGGATGACCCGCCCGGACGGGCACATCTTCTGGTACAACCAGCGGTGGTACGACTACACCGGCACCACGCTGGCGGAGATGGACGGGTGGGGGTGGGAGAGAGTCCACGATCCCGTGGAACTGAAGCGGGTTCTGGTGACGTGGCCGGCGGCGCTGGCGGCCGGCGAGCCGTGGGAGGACACGTTCCCGCTGCGGCGGCACGACGGCCAGATGCGGTGGCACCTGAGCCGCGCCGTCCCGCTCAAGGACGACCACGGCCGCGTACTGCTGTGGTTCGGCACCAACACCGACATCACCGAACAGCGCGAGGCGGAGACGGCCCTGCGGCGAAGCGAGGCGCGGTTCCGCGAACTGGCCGACGCCATGCCGCAGATCGTGTACGTCTCCGACCCCGACGGCCGGGTGTCGTTCGTCAACCGCCGGTGGGTCGAGTACACCGGACAAACCGACGCCCAGACCGCCGACCTCACCCCACTGGTGCCGCCGGAGGAGCTCGGCGAAATGCTCGGCCGGTGGGCGCGGGCGACGGCTGCCGGCACGCCGTTCGAGGCCGAGTTCCGCCTGCGGGGGCGGGACGACGGCGAGTACCGCTGGTTCCTCACTCGCGCCGTTCCGGTGCGGCACGCCGACGGCCACATCGTCCGCTGGTACGGCACGTCCACCGACATCCACGAGCAGAAGCGGGTCGAGCAGGAAGTGCGGGACGCGGCGTCGCAGCTGCGACAACTGACCGAGGGCATGCCGCTGCTCATGTGGGCGTGCCGGCCGACCGGCGAGTGCGACTACCTCAGTCGCCAGTGGACGGAGTACACCGGGGCGGCGTTGGAGGAACAACTCGAGTTGCGGTGGCTGGACGCCTTGCACCCGGACGACCGGGCGGGGACGGCCGAGGCGTGGCAGCACGCCGTCCGCGTGAGCGGCGAGTACGACATCGAGTTCCGCCTCCGCCGGCACGACGGCGAGTACCGCTGGTTCGCCGTCCGCGGCATCCCCCTCCGCGAGCCGGGCGGCGGCATCGTCCGCTGGTACGGCAGCTGCACCGACATCGACGACCGCAAGCGGCAGACCGCCACCCTGGAGAAGATGGTGACCGAGCGGACGGCCACCCTGCACCGTACGAACGCTTCGTTGCGGGAGCAGCAGATCTTCCTGGACGCCATCCTGAACAGCGTGGCCGAGGGCATCGTGGCGTGCGACGGCGACGGCCGGCTGAAGCTGTTCAACGCCGCCACCCGGCGGATGCACGGGCTGCCGGCCGAGCCGCTGGCCCCCGACCAGTGGGCGGAACACTACCGGCTGTACGAGACGGACGGCGTCACCCCCATGCCGGCCGACCGCGTGCCGCTGGCGCGGGCGTGGGCCGGGGAGGAGGTGCGGGACGCCGAGATGATGCTCCGCACGGCCGCCGGCGCGGACCGCTACGTCCTCGTCTCGGGGGTGCAGCTGCGGTCGGCCGACGGCCGCCAGTTCGGGGCGGTGGTGTCCATGCGCGACATGACCGAGCGGCGGGAGTACGAGCGGCAACTGCTGGTCACGGCGGCCGCGCTGGCGGACGCCAACGCCGCGCTGGAGGCGACCAACGTGGCCCTGAAGGTGAGCAACGAGGAGCTGGAGAAGTTCGCGTACATCGCCTCGCACGACCTCCAGGAGCCGCTCCGCAAAATCCAGGCGTTCGGCACCCGGCTGGCCGACAAGAGCCGCGACGCGCTGGGCGACCAGGGGAAGGAGTACATCGACCGCATGCTCGACTCGGCCGGGCGGATGCGGAAACTGATCGAAGACCTGCTGGCGTTCTCGCGGGTGGCGACGAAAACAGTCCCGTTCGATCCGGCGGATTTGACGGCCGTGGTACGGGACGTGCTGATGGATTTGGAGCTGCGCGTGCAGCAGTCCGGCGGGCGGGTGGAGGTCGGGCCGCTGCCGTTCGTGCGCGGCGACGCCAGTCAGCTGCGCCAAGTATTCCTGAACCTGATCGGCAACGCGCTCAAGTTCGCCCGCCCCGGCGTGCCGCCGGTGGTGCGGGTGACGGCGGTGCCGTTCGACCAACTGCCGCCGGACGCCGACCCCGCGCCGCCGGACGGGACCGGCTGGCGAATCGCGGTGGCCGACAACGGCATCGGCTTCGAGCAGGGCTACGCCGAGCGCATCTTCGAGCTGTTCCAGCGGCTGCACGCCCGCGTCCAGTACGAAGGAACCGGGCTGGGTCTGGCCATTGTGCGTAAGATCATCCTGCGTTACGGGGCGACCATCGCGGCGCGCGGCAAACCCGACGAGGGAGCGGCGTTCCTCATCGACTGGCCGCTCCGGACGTTTCCCCCCATATGAGCATGCCCGTGCATCCCAGGCCGGTGACGATCCTCATCGCCGACGACGACCCGGACGACCGCCAGCTCACCCGCGAGGCGTTCGTCGAGTCGAAGATGGTCAACGACCTGCGGTTCGCCGAGGACGGCGTCGAGGTGTTCGAGTACCTGGGGCGGACGGGGAAGTTCGCCGACCCCGCCACGTCCCCGTGGCCCAGCCTGCTGCTGCTCGACCTGAACATGCCGCGGATGGACGGGCGGGAGGTGCTGCAGCGGCTGAAGGCCGACCCGAAGTACAGTGCCATCCGGGTGATCGTCATGACCACCTCGAAGGCGGAGGAGGACATCCTCCGGTCGTACCAGTTGGCGGCCGCCAGCTACATCACCAAGCCCGTCACCTTCGATTCCCTCGTGCAGATCGTCCAGACCCTCGGCCGGTACTGGTTCGAGATCGTGGAGTTGCCCGACCATGACGCCAAACGCGCCTCGTGACAGGCCGATCCGCGTCCTCCTCATCGACGACGACGAGGACGACTACCTGCTCACCCGCGACCTGATCGCGGACATCCCCGGCGGCGGCTACACGCTGGCCTGGGAGTCCGACTTCGACGCCGCCCTGGACGCCATCTGCCGGGGCGAGTTCGACGTGTACCTGATCGACTTCCGCCTGGGGGCGAAAACCGGCCTCGACTTGCTGCGGGAGATGCGAGAGCGGGGCTGCCCCGGCCCGGTCATCCTGCTCACCGGCGTCGGCCAGCCGGAGATCGACCGGGCGGCCGAGGCGGCCGGCGCGGACGACTTCCTGGAGAAGAGCCGCCTCGACCCGATCCTTCTGGAGCGGGCCATCCGGTACGCGCTGAAGCAGCAAGAACAGGAGCAGGAGTTGGAGCGGAAGGTGGCCGAGCGGACGGTCGAGCTGGCCGCCGCGAACGCCCGACTGGTGGAGGCCGACCGCCGCAAGGACGAGTTCCTGGCCACCCTCGCGCACGAGCTGCGCAACCCGCTCGCCCCCATCCGCAACGCCCTGGAGATCATGCGGCTGTCGGCCGGCGACGCGGCCGGCCTGGAGAAACCGCGGCAGGTCGTCGAGCGGCAGACGCGGCACATGGTGCGGCTGATCGACGACCTGCTCGACGCCTCCCGCATCAACCGGAACAGCCTGCGGATCGAGATGGTGCCGACCGACCTGGGCGACCCCCTGCGGGCGGCCGTCGAGACGAGCGAGCCGCTGATCGTCGCCGCCGGCCTGACCTTCCACCCGCACCTGCCGGACGAGCCGATCCGGGTGTCCGGCGACCACGTCCGCCTGTGCCAACTGTTCGCCAACCTGCTGACGAACGCGGCCAAGTACACGGACCCCGGCGGCACCGTCACGCTCGCCGCCGAGAAGTCGTGTTCGCACGTGCTGGTGCGGGTGACGGACAGCGGCGTCGGCATCCCGCCCGACATGCTGCCCCGCGTGTTCGACCTGTTCGCCCAGGTGAGCCAGACGGCGGTGCGGTCGCAGGGCGGGCTGGGCATCGGGCTGGCGCTGGTGAAGCGGCTGGCGGAGATGCACGGCGGCGCGGTGGCGGCGCACAGCGACGGCGTCGGCCGCGGGGCCGAGTTCGTCGTCACCCTGCCGCTGCTGAACCCGGACGCCGACGGCGTGTGCGCCGTCACTCGAGACGCGAACCGGCTGGGCTAGCGGGTGCTTTCACGGCATCGCTCGTGTCGGTCGCGGTCGAACCGACTGGAGGTCGGGGAGGCCCGACATCTTCGTCGGACGGGTGGCCGGCTGTCGGGCTGTCGGGGGTGCAGCAATTGATTTTGGCAGGTTCAGGCGAGCGGGGGGCGTCAGCCCCCTGTTTCCGGGGGGATGTTGAACACAACAGGGGGCTGACGCCCCCCGCTCGCCAACAACAATTGCCGCACCCGGCTGTCGGGCCTCGTTCCCCTGTGCGAAACTCGACCGCGACCGACAGCCCGGATCACCCACGAATGTGTAGACCGCAACGCAGCGGGAATCGGCCAAGCGGCGAAGGGGCCAGACGCGCATCGACGTGCCCGGCCGCCCGCCGACGCGACGGTTGGTGCCGACCGAAGTGCGGGACGAGAAGGGTGTGGTGGTGACGACGGGCGAGCTGCCGGCCGGCCTGGGGTGTGGCCGAGCGCCCGCACGGTGATCGCCGACACCGGTCCGGACCAGATGAACCGACTCGCCGATCCGTTCTTCCCCTGGTCAACCGAGCGAAAACGAAGAAACAAGCTGTGCAGATACCAATGCCCCAACGAGGGGAGGTGGAAGAACCGGCCTCCCGCCAACGGGCGGGGCGGGTGACGAGGATGTGCCAATGCCGGTCGAACAACGCCACGCGCCCGACTCCGACCCGATGCCGTCCGCGCGGTGGTGCGGGCGGGTTCTCGTCGTCTGGCTGGCCGTCCGCACGCTGCTCTGGCTGGTCGCCGTCGTCGCCTCCCATCCGAACGGCCCGCTCGACCTGATCGAGTGGCTGTCGTGGGGGCATTCGCTCCAGTGGGGCTACCCGAAGCACCCGCCGCTGCCGGCGTGGCTGGCGGCCGGCGTCGCCCGCCTGTCGCCCGGCGACGTGTGGGGCGTGTACGTCCTCGGCTACCTGTCGGCGGCGGCGTGCATCGTCGCCGCGTGGCAACTCGGCCGGCGATACCTGCCGCCGCCGCTCGCGCTGTGCGCCGCGCTTTCACTCGAAGGGCTGATGTACCTGACGAACGACCCGGCCGAGTGGAGCAACAACGTGGCGCTGGCGGTCGGCTGGGCGTGGACCATCGTGCTGGGCGAACGGGCGGTTCGCACCAACGGCCGCGGAAGCTGGCTCGCCGCCGGCGCGGTCATCGGCCTGACGCTGCTGTGCAAGTACACCCTCGGCGTGCTGCTGCTGCCGCTGGCGGTTTACCTCGCGTGGAACCCGGTCGCGCGGCGGTGCCTGCGGACGGCCGGGCCATACCTGGCGGCGGTCGTGGCGGCGGCGGTGTTCGCCCCGCACGCGGTCTGGATGGCGGAGAACGACTTCGTCACGCTGAAGTACGCAGTCGAGCGGAGCGAGGACGCCCACCCCTCGGCTCGGCTGATGAACCCGCTGGCGTTCGTCGGCGGTCAACTGGCGTGGCTGCTGCCGGTGGGGGTGATACTGCTGCCGTGGCGTCCATTTCTTGGCGAGCGGGGGGCGTCAGCCCCCTGGTGTGTTCAACATCCCCACGGAAACGGGGGGCT
>JAYTTN010000808.1:0-12050 GCA_043745295.1 Fimbriiglobus sp.
TCGACCACAACAGGGGGCTGACGCCCCCCCGCTCGCCAAAATCCGCTGCCGCACCCGGCTCGGGCGGGCCAGTTGCATGACCTCCTTCAATATTCGCCCCGGCCCGGTTCCGCGACACACAGGGCGTGTCCGAATGGGGTGCGCGACGGAGGAAGTCGGCCTTCCGCCCCATCGCCGAACGACTCGACCCGCTCCGTCACCCATCCAAGTGGAGCGTCACCCTCCGACTCGAGGAGCCGGGAGGTGAACCCCCAGCCAGTGCTCGACGCACCGAAAATCGGCACGGCAAGCGGAAAATGCCATTCGGCGGAAAATCCCGAGTCTTGCAGCCGAAAACGGCGGATTTGGAAACCGTCGAAAAGGCTGTCAAGTGGGCTTTTTGGAAATTCCGTCAATTCCACTTGGCATATGAACGGTTGTCGAATATAGTTCCTTACATGCTGGACACCCGATTTGAGTCGGGCGTCGGGCAAGGTCGAGCCGCACCACCCCACCGGAGTCCGCCCGTGACCAACCTGACCGTCGATAAGAAGAAGCCGGTTCTCACCACCCAGCAGCAGCGGATCTTCGACTACATCCGCCACTACATCCAGCAGAACGGCTACCCGCCGGCCATCCGCGACATCGGCAACGCCTTCGGCATCGCCTCCCCGAACGGCGTCATGTGCCACCTGCGGGCGCTCCAGAAGAAGGGGTACATCCAGCGGGACGAGAAGAACGAGCTGCGGGGCGGGCGGGCGCGGGCCATCACCATCCCCGGCGTCACGTCCGGCGGGTTCAGCCTGCCGCTGCTCGGCGTCGTCGCCGCCGGAAAGACCATCGAGGCCGTCGAGCAGGACGACCGACTGGAGATGAAGGACCTGTTCGGGGCCGACGGCCTGTACGTGCTGAAGGTCCGCGGCACGTCCATGATCGAGAGCCAGATCGCCGACGGCGACTTCGTCATCATCAAGAAGCAGGACTCGGCCGACAACGGCGAGAAGGTGGTGGCGATGGTGGACAAGGCGATGACGCTGAAGAAGTTCTACAAGAAGAAGGACCAGATCCGGCTGGAGCCGTGCAACAGCACCATGGACCCGATCCTGGTGGACCCGCTGCAGCAGAACGTGGCCGTCCTCGGCGTGCTGGTCGGTGTCATCCGCAAGTGCTAAGCGCACCGGCGCGGCCGCCGGTGCCGCACGAGAACCGCGCCCGTCAGGACGCACCGGCCTTCGGGCCGGTGTCCCTCATTGCGGGGTGCGCGGGGACGCCGGTGCCGGCACCCTTCACCGGTCGATGCGCTCGCGCGGCTTCCGCGCGTCCGGCTTGGGCAGGGTGATGTCCCGCCACGCGGTGCGGAGGACGAAATGCGTCACGCCGTCGGCCTCGGCCACCGTCTTCTCCTCCTGCCGCTCGCCCCAACCGCCGTCCAACTCCTTGGACGATACCAGCACCGCCACCCGCGCGGGGCCGGGCGCGTTGGCCTCGTCGGCCCAGTCCTTCGGCAGCTTCGCCGTCAACTCGAACGGGTGGTCGAAGTCAAGAATACGGTCTTCCTGGCGCAGGCGTGCCCGCATGGCCCGCAAGTCCGGAGACTCCGCCTCGGCGTCGGTCTCGATCAGCAAGTAAACGTGGGGCCGGCCGGGCATCGTCACCTTCGCCGTCTTGTCGGTCACGGCCAGCCGCACCGTGAACGACTCCTCGTCCTTCTTCGCCACCCATTTCACGCTGGCCGCGAGTCTGCCCTGTGCTTCCGGCAACCGGCGGAGTGTCGGGTAATACCGGCCGAGTTGCCCACTGCCCAGCATCAGCGCGGCCCCGACTGGATCGGTCGTCACAACGCCGGGCGCGTCCCAGGTGGTGGCCGGCGCGTTCGCCTCGGCCTCCCCGATCTGCTTCCGCTCCTCCCGCTCGTCGGTCTCCGTGACGCACAGCAGCCGCACACTCTTGAACGGCTTCGCGCCCCGGTACGCCTGGTTCGCCACCCTGAACTTGACCGTGTTCGACTTCGCCCAGCCGGAACGCCAGTTCAACTCGCAGTCGCCAGCCGGCAGCGGCTTCTGGTCCCGCGCGAGCGCGACGTTACCGGCGGCGGTGTAGTACCCCTTCGCCGGCATCTCGGGGCCGCCGGCCCATTTCGCCAACGTCTTCTCGCCGCCGGGGCCGACGAGCTTCTTGGTGCTGGCGTCCCGAATCTCAAGGGTGGCGTCGTTCCACGGGTGCGGCTCGCCGCCGGTGAAATCCAGCAGGAAGCCGAGGCCGAGCGATTTGTCGGTGCGGTTGCGGAGGGCGAACAGCGGTTCGACCGGCTCGCCCAGGTCGTACACGGCCTTCGGCAGCGTGACGGCGAACGCCAGTAGCCCGGACTTCGGCCCGCTGCCTTGGCCCTTCCACTCGTCGGGAATCTTGTCGGCATCGACGAACGGCAGCTTCGCCAACTCGTCGGCGGAGTACGAGGTGACGACTGAAGGCCGGCTCTTCGGCACCGGGGCGGCGACCAGGAACGGCACGGCGACCAGAAGAAGGAACGGCACGACACGCATCGGGTTCGTCCTCGGAACGGAAACCCAGCCTACCGCAAAAGGACGGACGACGGGCGGGAAAATCACTTCCGCTTCCTCTTCGGCTTCACCGCCGGCGCGCGGCTGGCGAAGATGTCTGCCACCGGCAACGCGAACCCGGGCAGTACTTTGCCGCCGTCGAGGGTGTCGCCTTCGGTCAGCAGATTCGAGCCGCGCGTCCGCCCCTTCGGGTACACCGTCACGGCTCGCGCCTCCGGATCGACGTACCACGCGAGCGCGACCCCGATGGCCTCGTACTCGCCGCGCTTGAGTTCCATCTCTTTCTTGGTGTTGCCGGGGCTGAGGACTTCGACCACGAGGTCGGGCGCTTCTTGCACGAACGCGGTGGACAGGTGGTCCAGTTCGGCCGGGTCGCTCACGCTGTCCCAGCGGTAAAACGACGCATCCGGCATGCGGACGGTCATGCCGTTCAGCACGAACCCGCCCTGTGCGCCGAACACCTTGCCCAAATTTTGGAGCGAGGCGAAGTTGAAGATTTGCACGGCGAGCCAGAAGCCGATGCCGTCCGCGTTCGCGCCCATCGCTTTCTCCACGAGGATGCCGTCGATCAACTCGCACGGGCGGCCGCCGGTGATGGCCGGGTTCAGCAGGTCGTCGGGTGTGGCGGTGCCGGGTTCGGGGTGTGAGAGGACGCGCTCCGGCGGCACGTCGCCGATGCGGGCGAGGACCTCGGCGAGCGTGCGGAAGCGGGGCGTTCCGTTCAGCGTGGCGACCATACGAACTCCTCGTGCGAATGGAGTGATTCTACCACCGTCGTTACTTCCCGGTCAGTTCCGTCGCCAGGGCGGTCGCGCCGTACACCTTCGCCAGCGCTTCCAGCACCGCCCGCGAATGCACGGCGACGTGCCGGGCCTGCACCTCGGTGTAGACGAAGTTCCGCACGAGGCCGTGCCGGTTGCGGTCGAAGTTGACGCCGACCAGCTCGCCGGCGCGGTTCAGCACCGGGCTGCCGCTGTTCCCGCCGATGGTGTCGGCCGTGCTACAGAAGTTGAACGGCGTCGTCAGGTCGAGCTTCGCCTTCGCGTCGGTCCACCGCTTCGGCAGCTCGAACGGCTCGCGGTTCGTCATCTCCTCGGCCCGTGCGAACGCGCCGGCAAAGGTGGTGTGGAACGGCAACTTCTCGCCGTCCACCTCGTACCCCTTCACCACCCCGAACGCCAGCCGCAGGGTGAACGTCGCGTCCGGCGGCACCGCGTCGCCGAGCGCGGCGAACCGCACCTTCGCCAGCTCCGCGTAGGCCTGCTTCTCCGGCTCGTCCACTTCCGTTTCGTACCGCGCCCGGAGCTTGCGGGCCTCGGCGTCCACCGCTTTCGCCAGCAGGATCATCGGGTCGGCCGAGTTGTCCAACACCGTCGCGCCGCCGTCCAGTAGCTTCCGGCGAACGGCCACGTCGTACAGCTTCGATTCGACCAGTTCCTCGGCCCGCTGCGCCGGGTTCTTGCCACCCAGCGCGAGTTTCACCAGCGGGTGTTCGCCGCCGAGTTGCTCGGCCAGGAACGTGAGCGAGGCTTGCAGCCGGGCGCGCTCCAGCGGCTTCTCGACCGGGGCCGGCGAGAGCAGCCCGAACTTCAGGGACTCCAAGTTGGAATCGCGGTACTCGCGGAGGCGGTCGCCGGACTTCTTCGGCAGCTCGTCGGCCATCCGCACCAAGTGCCGGGCGATGCCGAACAACTCGCTGTAGAAGGCGTGGCCGGTTTCGAGCAGTGCGTGTTCCTTCTCGAAGGTGCGATACGCGGCCTGGACGAGTGCCACCTTAGAAACGGCTTCGCGGAACGCTTTCACGTCCGGGCTTTTTTCGAGCTGCGGGAATCGAAGGGCAATCTGGTCCTCGATTTTCGCTTTCTCATCCAGTATCTTCGGGTCGAGCAGCCCCTGCAATTGACCGCTGAACGCCTTCCGCGAGTTGGCGACGCTGCGCAGCGCGGTCGCCGCCTGCCGGCGTTGCTCCGGCCCCTTGTCGCCGTACTGCGCGAGCGCGGCTTCCAGCGTCCGCAGCCGGCCGAGCGTGTACGGCAGGGTGAAGTCGCGGCGGTGCTTCACCTTCGCGAGCGTTTCCAGGCGGTTGGTGGTGCCGGGATGCCCAGTGACGAACACCAAGTCGTTCTCCGTCGGCCCGACCGCGCTCCACTTGAAGTGGTGTTCGCACTTCAACGGCTTGTCGTTCTCGTAGACGCGGAAGAAGGCGACATCGAGGCTGTGCCGGGGATACTCGAAGTTGTCCACGTCGCCGCCGAATGCGGCGATGCCCTGCTCCGGCGCGAACACCAGCCGCACGTCCGTGTACCTCTTGTACCGGTACAGGTGGTACGCGCCGCCCTGGTACAGGGTGACGACATCGCTCCGCAGCTTGGTCTTGTCCGAAGAGTCCTTCTCGATCTGCCCCATCGCGGCACGGCGGGCGGCGGCGGCTTCGGCCGGTTTCATCTCCGGCTTCACGGCCGCGTTCACCTGCGCCGTCACGTCCTCGATGGATTGCAGTACGTTCAATTCCAGGTCCGGGCACTTCGCCTCGTCCTTTCGGTCCTTCGCGTAAAAGCCTTCGGCGAACAGGTCGCGCTCCGGCGTGCTGAGTTTTTGCAGCGCGTTGGCGGCGATGTGGTGGTTGGTCACGACCAAGCCGTCGGCGGACACGAACCCGCCGCTGCCGCCGCTGTTGAACCGCACGTTCGCCTTCATCGCGCGGTCCAGCCACGCCGGCGTCAGGTCGAACTGGTACTTGGTCTTGAGCAGTTCCGTGGGCGGCGCGGACAGCAGCCACATGCCCTCGTCCGACCGGGCGGTCATGGGCAGGACTCCGAGGAGGAACAGGAGCGGGAGAACCGACAGACGGGATGCCGACATGCGAAGACCCTCGCGGCGGGAACAGGCGTGAGGGGAATTGTAAGCGGAGAAGGGCACGCGGTCGAAGGCCGGTGCCCTTCTCGGCGGGCGCGGCCGGCGGGTTTCTGATATCCTTCACCCCATGACACGCGACGAACTGGCCACCACTTACCTGGACCAACTGCCATACCCGCCGTACCCGGTGCAGGAGGAGGCGCTCCTCGCCTGGTTCACGTCCGAGCAGGGAGTGCTGGTCTGCGCCCCCACCGGCACCGGCAAAACGCTGATCGCCCAGGCCGCGCTGTACGAGGCCCTGCACACCGACACCGTCGCGTACTACACCACGCCGCTCATCGCCCTCACCGAGCAGAAGTTCCAGGAGATGCAGGCCGCCGCCGAGCGGTGGGGCTTCTCCCGCGACGACGTGGGACTCATCACCGGCAACCGCAAGGTGAACCCGAACGCCCGCGTGCTGGTCGTCGTCGCCGAAATCCTGCTCAACCGGCTGCTGCACCAGGACGGGTTCGACTTCTCGCGGGTGTCCGGCGTGGTCATGGACGAGTTCCACAGCTTCGCCGACCCGGAGCGCGGCATCGTCTGGGAGCTGTCGCTGAACATGCTGCCCAAGCACGTCCGGCTGCTGCTGCTGTCCGCCACCGTCGGCAACTCGGTCGAGTTCCTCAACTGGCTGGACCGCCAGCACGGCCGCAAGCTGGAACTGACCGAGGGCAAGGAGCGGAAGATCCCGCTGACGTACAAGTGGGTGGCGGACGAGTACCTGAACGACCTGCTGGTGCAGATCGCCAAGGGCGACGAGGCCACTCGCAAAACGCCGGCGCTTGTGTTCGCCTTCAACCGCGACGAGTGCTGGAGCATCGCCGAGCAGTTGAAGGGGCTGGACTTGATGACCGCCGCGCAGAAGACCGCGCTGAACGCCGAGGTGGACAAGCTGGAGTGGCCCACCGGCGTCGGGCCGAAACTGAAGCAGATGCTGCGGCGGGGCGTCGGCGTCCACCACGCCGGGCTGCTGCCGAAGTACCGGCGGGTGGTCGAGGAGCTGTTCGAGAAGAAGCTGCTCAGCATCGCGCTGTGTACCGAAACGCTGGCGGCGGGGATCAACCTGCCCGCGCGGTCGGTCGTGATCACCAGCCTGGTGAAGGGACCGTTCGGCAAGGAGAAGCTGATCGACCCCAGCACCGCGCACCAGATCTTCGGCCGCGCCGGCCGCCCGCAGTACGACACCGAGGGGTTCGTCTTCGCCGTCCCGCACGACGACGACATCCGCATCGTCAAGTGGAAGGAGAAGTACGACCAGATACCGGAGACCTCGAAAGACCCCGTGATGCTGAAGAAGAAGAAGGAGATGCTGAAGAAGAAGCCGAGCCGACACCAGCAGCGGAAGTACTGGACCGAGGTCGACTTCGAGAAGCTGAAGGCCGCGCCGCCGGCCAAGCTGTACAGCAAAGGGCCGCTCCCGTGGCGGCTGCTGGCGTACCTGCTGAAGATTTCGCCGGACGTGGAGAAGATCCGGACGGTGGTGCGGAAGCGGCTGCTCGACCAGCCCCGCATCGAAGCCGGCATGAAGCAGCTCAACCGCATGTTGCTGATCCTCCACGCGCGGGGGTTCGTCAAGTTGGAGCCGGAACCGCCCGTCGAAGGCGACCCAGCGGCCGAGAAGAAACCGGAAGCGGTGGTTCCGGCCGCGCCGAAGAAGCCGCTCCCCAGCGACCCGGCCGCGGCTCCAGCCGAAGCTCGTCCGCCGGAATACTCCCCCACCCACGCTCACCCGACCGAGAACCTCGACAAACTGCTCGTCTTCCGGGCGGTGCATCCGCTGTACGGCGCGTTCCTCGTCGAACACCTCGGCCTCGCCAGCCGCGACGAGCGCATCCAAATCTTGGAGAGCGTACTGGAACTGCCCCGGCCGCTGCTGCGGTACGTCCGCGTGCCGTTCGAGATGACGCCGGGGCCGCTGCAGACCGAGCGGCTGGACGCCGAACTGCTGCGCCGCGGGCTGATCCAGGCCACCCCGCCGAAGTCCGAGGACGACGACGAGGACGACGGCTTCATCCCGTGGGACGAGCGGCCGCCGGTGCTGGCCGAGAAGGTGCGGCTGCTGTTCGACGCCACCCACCCGGACGTGACCGACGTGACCACCACGGCGGTCTGGGCGGCCGGCGAGGTGCTGAACTTCGGCGGCAACTTCAACGCCTTCATTAGCCACAAGGACTTGGCCAAGCAGGAAGGGCTGATCTTCCGCCACCTGCTGCGGATGTCCCTGCTGACCGAGGAGTTCGCCCAACTGACGCCGCCGGACACCGATCCGGTCGCGTGGCAAACGGAACTGCGGGACATCGCCGACAAGCTGACCGAAGCGTGCCGGCAGGTGGACCCGGCCAGCACCGAGGAGACGATCAAGAAGGCCCACGAGAAGATCGACGTGGTGGCACTGGATGCCGCCGTCGCCCCCCAGCCCGCTGGCGGGAAGGCGGTCGGCGCGGCTGCCGAACAACCACCGCCGCCCGCCGCACCCGACCCGGCCGAGGACTTCGCCGCCGGCCTGGAGTGAGCGTCAGTAATCCTCACCCGGCAACCGCTTCCGAAGGCCGCGCGCGATGCTCAGTAGCGCCTCCGCGCGTTTGAAGGGATCGGCGATCTTTCGCGCCTCCTCAAGCGTTGCCTTCCCCCCATCGATTTCGGTTCGCACTCGCAGACACGCCCTCCACACATCAAGCCAAGCGGGAGGGTTGAGTTGGCCCGGCGGATTCTTGACGTTCTTGCAGTCCGGGCCGGCAAGCTGTTCGGCTTCATTCAGCGCGCGTCGTCCGGCTTCGACATCGCCGGCTGCCGCTTTCGCTCGCGCGAGTTTCTGTAGACACATGCACCGGGCGTACACCTCTTTCATCCCTGCGACCAGGGCTTCCGCCTCCTTCCATTCGCGCCGATCCGCGTGCCAGCGGACGAGGCCCGACTGCCATCCCTCGAATGAACAGGAAAACGGGAGCTTGGCCATGTCCCTGACCATTTGCGTCGCCTTTTTGTTATCGCCTGACTTGTAAACAGCGGTCGCCAGCGAGAGCTGCGAGTAGGCGATGTCGCAATCCTTCTCGTACGTCTTGAGGGATGCCGCCGCCGCGTCGAAGTCGCCACACTCGGCCTGCGCGGTCACGAGCGTGGCGAGGTAGTAGTCGCGCTGCGAAGCGGTCGCCCAGCCGAGTCGCAGGTCGGCCTGGATCATCTTCTCGGTGTGATCGCTCATGTCGGCGAGGAGTTTCGCCACGCGCTCGGGCTGCTTGGCACGATGCCGGGCCGGGATGAGTTGGGCGAGTGCGTTCAACTTCACGCGCGGCTCGTCGCCACCCATCTCGGCGATCACCTTCTCGGCTTCGTCGAGCTTGCCGAGTCTCGCCAACTCCCACGCCAGCGCGCCGCGGAAGCGGTCGCGGTTGGCGGCGATCTTCGCCTTCGCAACGATCTTCGCCAGCAGTTCCACGTCGCCGGTGTTCCTCATCCGCTCGGCGTCCAGGACGTACTCCTCGTTGCCGGGAACGAGTGTGAACGCATCCCCGGCCAGCCCGCACCCGGACATGGCCGTCCACTGGCACCCCCGAAGGGGGCCGTCTTTCGTCGCCTCCGCGATCGACCTGAACAGTTCCCGCGCCCGCTCCAAGTTCCCACACAGGGCGAACTCCTGCGCGATGGTGAGCAAGGTGTGATCCCGCTGCCAGAGGTAATCCTTGGGGTTCTCGATCTTCTCCGCCGCTTTCAGCGCCAGTTCCAGCACCTTGCTCGGATCGAGCGGCATCTCCTTCGGCACGGGCGCGCCGAGCAGCGGGCCGTTCGCGCCGCCGAGGGCGAGCGCGAGGAACACCACCTTCACGACCGCGCTTCGCGTTCCCATGTGTCAGCTCCTCTTGTCGGATGATGACGGCCGGCCGTCCCATACACTCACACCAATCTTCCGCGAGTCCCCGCCGCTTCGCAAGGCCACCTCATGTCCTCACCCGCTGACAACCCACAGTCCCTGCCCCGCGTCCTCGGCCCGTGGGCGGCGGGGGCCATCCTCGTCGGCTGCGTCATCGGCACCGGCGTGTTCAAGAAGGCGTCGGCGGTGGCCGAGCCGGTGCCGGGGGTGTACCTCGAATCCGGCATCGCCATCGCCGCGTGGGTGGTGGTCGGGCTGCTCACCCTGTGCGGCGCGCTGGCGCTGGCGGAGGTGGCGGCGCTGTTCCCCCGCAGCGGCGGCAACCTGATTTTCCTGCGGGAAGCCTACGGCCGGTTGTGGGGCTTCCTGTGGGGGTGGGTCGAGTTCTGGTTCCTCCGCTGCGCGTCCGTCGCGGCGCTGTCGGTGGTGTTCGCCGACGCCCTGCACGACATCGCCAAGTACGCCGCCGGGACGAAGGCCGAAGTGGTCGCCTTCTGGCCCCGTCAGTGCCTGTCGGCCGGCATCGTCGTGCTGCTCGGCGCGCTGGCCGCGCGCGGCACGAAGCTCGGGGCCGGCGTGCAGGTCGTGGTCACGTCGGTCAAGGTGTCGGCGCTCGTCCTCATCGCGCTGCTGCCGCTGATAGTCTGGGTGTTCCCGGCCCCGGCCGCCGAGGTCGCCCCCGACCCGGCGCGATTCGCCCCGGTCTGGCCGGCGGACTGGTCGCAGTTCAGTTTCGCCGCCTTCGCCGCCGCCATGGTCGCCGTCCTGTGGCCGTACAACGGGTGGACGAACGTGGCCCCGCTGGCCGGGGAAATCCGCGACCCGCAGCGGAACATCCCCCGCGCGTTCGTCGGCGGCATGCTGGTGCTGATCGCCGTCTACACCGGGGTGAACGTGTCGTACTACCTGGCGATGACCGGCCGCGAGATGGCCGCCGTCGGCGACACGCCGGTCTCGACGGCGGTGTGCGCACGACTGCTCGGCCCGGTCGGGTTGATGCTGGCGTCGGCGGCGCTCATGGTGAGCGTCCTGGGCACGGTCGGCGGGAACCTGCTCGTCGGTCCCCGCAGCGTGTTCGCCCTCAGCCGCGAGGGGTTGGCCCCGGCGGTGCTGGGAACCGTTCACCGGAAGTACCAAACCCCGCTCGTGGCGACGGTGCTGATGACCGGCGTGACGGTCGGGTTCGTGTTCGCGGTGGCGGCGTACACCCGCTTCACCGGCGCGGGGCTGAAGTCGTCCTTCGACGTGCTGACCGACTTCATCGTCTTCGGCTCGACGCTGCTGGAAACCCTGGCGGTGGGCACGATCTACGTCTTCCGCGCGCGGCACAAGCACGGCCGGCGGTTCCGCTGTCCCGGCTACCCGGTGGTGCCGGCCGTGTACATCCTGACCATGCTGGCGGTGCTGACCAGCATGATCCTCACGCCGGACAAGCAGCCGGAGGCGTTCGCGGGGCTGGCCTTCATCGCCAGCGGCGCGGCGGTCTACCTGCTGGCGGTTTGGAAGTAAGGAACCGGGTGCGAACCAGCGATTCTTTTGACGCGTCATGGCGTGGCCCTCGGTGGCGGCATCACCACAGCAGTCGCTCGCCCGTATCGCGGTCGGGCGCGTCGGCCGCCGGCAGGGTTGGGACCGGCGCGGCGGACGACTCGTCGTCGTCTAGTTCCGCCGCGTATGCGTCGTCCCGCTTCCGCCGCTGGCCGCGCTCCAGCAGGTAGTCGTCGTCGTGGTCGTGGAAGTGGCCGATGACCCCCTTGTGCAGACTCTGCAACTTCAGCCGCTCGCGGAGCGGGATCGGCCGCAGGGGTTTCGGCGGGAACGGGTAGGAGGGCAGGGGCGGGTCGGTTTGCCGCGAGCCATCGGCCCTCACCCCCGGCCCCTCTCCCTCGGACGTTCCGCGCTCCGCGGGAACTGGGGAGAGGGGAGGAAGAACGGAACCCTCGCCCGCCTGAGCCACCGGCTCAGGATCACAGGGAGAGGGTGGTTGCGCAGCAACCGGGTGAGGGCCGGTCTTCGCCTCGGTCTTCTTCGGCGCGAACTCGCGGTCGCACTGGGTGTACACCGGCAGCGGTTCCAGTCCGTCGGCCCAGCCACCGCCGCCACCCACCTCCGTGCCCGCCACCGGGGCCTTGTGCCGCAGACGCGTCTTCTCCAGGTCCAGGATCATTTCCAGCGCCTGGAACGACTTCTCGTCGCGCGTGCTGGCCAGTCGGCGGCGCAGCTCCGCGACCGCTTCGGCGACGGTGTCGTCCCAGTACTGCTTCCGCCCGGCCGGGTCGCTCGGCGGGTCGGGCACGTCCGACTCGCACCGGAAGCGGTCGGCCTGCTCTGTGGTGGGGGACGGTTGAGTGGCGGTGTTCACGGCGGCACTCCGGAACAAGAAAGTAACTCCATGTACATATACGCTCCGATGTCGGGAAAGTCAACAATAAAGTGCAAATCGGACCAGAAGTGAATTTTTGTCCTGACCGACGGCAATTCACCCAGGAGTACTCTTCGCACTGGAGGTGCGGATGCCAGTAGCCAGGGGTGATACCAAATCCGATTGATCCGCGACCGTTGGGAGGCCCGTCTTGTTAGCCCGCCGCGCGAGCAAGAGCAGGCACGCCGCCCCGAGCGTCCACCCGCGGCCGCCGGCCGTGCCGAACCCGGGCGTTCCGCAGCAGCAACCCGACCGCCACCCACAACAGGCGGATCACCCCGTCCGCTGTCGAGGTCCGCCGACGCACCTGCCCCAACTGGCG
>JAYTTN010000809.1:0-3221 GCA_043745295.1 Fimbriiglobus sp.
GTCGCTCACGCTTCCGGCTCGGACAGGTCAGAAGATGCCACTCCCTGGCGGTCGCGGCTCGCAAAAAGGCGTTTTCGCGTGGAACACCCCCTCGCCGGAACGTGAGTGGGCCAGGGTGGGGAAGTGCCGGGAAACTTTGGCACACCCCGCGCCGCGGAGTCCGGCGTCCTGGGCCATTCCGGTCGCGGCTCGTTCGGCCCCACCCTCACCGGCTGGCGCGTTCGGTGCCGGGGCCGGTGGTGAAGTCCACGGTCAGTTGCTCGCCGCCGCGGAATTCGATCCGCTGCTCCTGCATCTCCGGCCGGCCGTTCCGCCGCCATTCGGCCTTCATCGTGTAGGCGTACTCCTTGCCGGCCGCCAGCACCGGCGTGGTGAACTCGCGGACGGCCTCGGTGCGGTCGTTCCGCTTGCCGTCCACGAACAGCGTCGCGCCGGGCGGCAGTTTCACGACGATCTTCGCGCGGTCCTGCGGGAGTGGCGGCTTCGCGGTCACGGGCGGCAGCAGCGGTTTCGGGTCGGCCGGCGGCGGGACGATGGTCGGCGGCGGCTTGGCCCCGCTGCCGGTCGCGTACAACTCCGCTTTCCCGTTCGGCCGGGCCAGGGTCAGGTCGGCGAACTCGACGGTGGCGGTGCCACCCGGTTTCACGTTCACCTTCTGCGTCTCGCTCAGGGTGCGGCCGTCGCGGACGTACTCCACGCGGAAGCTGTACACCGCCTCGCGGTCGGCCGGCAGCGGCGGGGTGACGAACTTCCGCTCGCCGGCGGTCTGCGACAGCGACCGGCCCTCGGCGTACAGTTTGGCGTCGGGCGGCAGCTTCACCACCACCGTGCCCCGCTGGGCGTCGCGGGTCGCCGGGCGGTAGGTACTCATCGTGCCGCGCTCCTCACCCACGGCGGGCGGGACGGCGGACGGCGGGGCGAGCGGGTACGAATCGAAGCCCGACGGCGGCGAGATGATCATCGGCGGGCCGACGGGGAAGGAGTCCCCGAAGTAGGTGCCGTAGTTGGACGGGCCTGTCGGGAACGGTTGCGCGTTGCCGTCGGTGAACGGCTGGCCGCCCATTCCTCCCGGCATCCCGAAATTGCCCGGCATCGGCGCGCCGTAGCCGCCGACTCCCGAACCGAAGCACGAGCCGGGGCTGCTGCCGAAGCAGGACGCCGAGGCGTAGCCGGGATGCGCCGTGCCGCCGGTGCAGGAGTACCCCCGGTCGGCGGCCACCGCGCCGTTGCAGCCGGTCCCCCCGTGGCAGGTCGTTCCGCCCACCCGCGCCGGCGAGACGGCCCGACCGGTTCCGCCGTTGCACCCCGTGCAGGAGCCGTGGCAGCCGTGCAGCCAGTTGCGGACGCCGCCGTGGAACAGCCCGCCGCCGCAGCCAGTGCAACCGCTTCCGGTGTCGCGGCTGGTGCTGCGGTCGTCGTCCGCCCCCCGGCAGCCGCCGCGGAAGCTGAACAGGTCGCGGAAGAAGCCGTTGAAGTCGCCCGATTCCGGGGCGGTGCCCAGCGCGGACATCAACACGAGCGTATACATTGAACGGACCCCTGCGGCGGCGGTCGGCGCGGCGCGGGTGGCTGCGCGACGTGGGTAATCTGGAACGACGAGTAAAAATTACCCCACTTCGGTCGGCCGGGTCAACGGACTTGCGTGTTTTCGGTCGGACTCGCGGCGGCCGCGCCGTTCGACTCCCGCGCCACGAGAACAACTGGTATCATCCACAAGTTCGACCGCGCGAAGCTGGGGAATTTGTCGCGGTTGTGTCGCTCGTAACGAGGTTCGGAATGTCGCAACGGAACCTGGCCTGGCTGCTGCTCGTGCCCGCGCTCGTGCTGCTCACGGCCGTCGTGTCGTGGACCGCGCCGCCGCCGACCGAGGACTTCCAGAACGTCCGCAACATCGTGGACGTTCTCGGCGAAGTGGACAAGAGTTACTACCGGACGCTCACCCCGAAGCAGAAGAAGGAGCTGGTCCGCGACATGATCAACGGCGGGCTGTCCCAGCTCGACCGCAACTCGCAGTACTTCGCCGCCGACGACCTGAAGCAGTTCCGGGAGAGCACCGACGGCAAGTTCGGCGGCATCGGCGCGTACCTCGGCCTCGACCCGAAGACGAACTTCCTGATGATCGCCCAGCCGATGTTCGGCACCCCGGCCTACGAAGCGGGGCTGGACGCCGGCGACCTCATCACGAAGGTCGGCGACCTCAGCACCGAAGGCATCACGGTGGACGCGGCCAGCGCCAGCATCAAGGGGAAGGCGGGCACGCCGGTGACGCTGACCGTCCGGCGGGTGGGCAAGGCGGACTCGGAAACGCTCACGCTGACGCGGGCGGTGATCGAGATCCACCCGGTGCAAGGGGTGGCGCGGAAGGCCGACAAGCCGGGCGAGTGGGACTTCCTGGCCGACCCGACGGCCCGCATCGGCCTCGTCCGCCTGACCGGGTTCAACGGCAAGACGGCACTCGAACTGAAGGCGGCGCTGGCCGAGTTGGAGAAAGCCGAGGTCCGCGGATTGGTCCTCGACCTGCGGGGCAACCCCGGCGGGCTGCTCGACGAGGCGGTGCAGGTGTCCGACCTGTTCCTGTCCGCCGGCGTCATCGTCACCACCGAAGACCGGAACAAGGACGGCCGCAAGGAGTCGGCGAAGAAGGACGGCACGTACTTCGAGAACCCGAAGGTGCCGATGGCGGTGCTGGTCAACGGCGGGAACGGCGGCAGCGCCAGTGCCAGCGAGATCGTCGCGGCGGCGCTCCAGGACAACGGCCGGGCGGTCGTCGTCGGCGAGCGGTCGTTCGGCAAGGGGAGCGTGCAGAACGTCATCGAGTTGCCGGACAGGCAGTCGGCGGTGAAGCTGACCACGGCCGTCTGGCTCACCCCGAAGGGGAAGAACATCCACCGCTGGCCGGATTCCAAGGAGTCCGACCCGTGGGGCGTGATACCGGACGCCGGGCTGGAGGTGAAGCTGACCGACGACGAACTCCGCCAGTACTACCTGCACATGCGGGAAGTGGACCGCGTGCCGGGCAAGGGCGGCGACCCCCGCCCCCGCCCGGACGACAAAAAGCTCGACCCGAAATACAAGGACAAGGTGCTGGAGAAGGCGCTCGACCACCTCCGCCAGAAGCTGAAGGAACTCGGCGACGCCGGCCGGTTGGACCGCCGCGTGCCGGCGTGATTCCTGCGAGCCGCGACCGCCAGGGATTGGTTTCTGATCGGAGCCGGAAGCGT
>JAYTTN010000810.1:0-3217 GCA_043745295.1 Fimbriiglobus sp.
CCGTCGGGCGTAGCCTGGGGCGGAAGCCCCACGAACCAGCCGACCTGGGGCTTCCGCCCCAGGCTACGGCCGACGGTCCCTCCGGGACGAAGACGATTCGATCAACTTCGTACACCCATCCGGATTCCAGACATGCACCCTCTCCTGCACACCACCCGGCGGCACTTCCTCGGCGCGGGGTCGCTCGGCCTCGGGGCGGTCGCGCTCGCCGCCCTCGGCGGCGACACCGCGTCCGCCAAGCCGGATGACAACCCGCTGTCACCCAAGAAGCCGCACTTCGCGGCGAAGGCCAAGCGGGTCATCTACCTGCACATGTCCGGCAGCCCGCCGCACCTGGACCTGTTCGACTACAAGCTGGAGTTGTTGAAGCGGACCGGCGAGAACGTGCCCGACTCGTTCCTGAAGGGCCGGCGGTTCGCGTTCACGTCGGGCGTGCCCAAGCTCCTCGGCACGCCGCGGAAGTTCAAGCAGTACGGCAAGGGCGGCGTCTGGATGTCGGACGCGGTGCCGAACTTCCACGGCATCGCCGACGACATCACCGTCATCAAGTCGATGACCACCGACGAGTTCAACCACGCGCCGGCCGAGCTGCTGCTGTTCACCGGGCACAACCGCCAGGGCCGCCCCGGCATGGGCACCTGGGCGACCTACGGCCTGGGCAGCGAGAACGAGAACCTGCCCGGCTTCGTCGTGCTGATCTCGTCCGGCGTGCAGCCGAGCGGCGGGGCCAACTGCTGGGGCAGCGGGTTCATCCCCAGCGTGTATCAGGGCGTGCAGTGCCGCAGCACCGGCGACCCGGTGCTGTATGTGACCGACCCCGCCGGCTTGGACCGCGACACCCGCCGCAAGACCATCGACGCACTGCGCGACCTGAACGAGATGCAGGCCGCCGAACTCGGCCACCCGGAGACGACCACCCGCATCGCGCAATACGAACTGGCGTTCAAAATGCAGACCAGCGTGCCGGACGTGATGGACATCAAGAAGGAGACGAAGGAGACGCTCGACGCCTACGGCGCGACGCCGGGCGGCAGCAGCTTCGCCAACAACGTCCTGCTCGGCCGGCGGCTGCTGCAACGGGGCGTGCGGTTCGTGCAACTGTTCGACTGGGGGTGGGACTTCCACGGCACCAACCCGGCCGAGGACATCCGCGACGGCCTCACGAAGAAGTGCGCGACGATGGACAAGCCGATCGCGGCGCTCATCAAGGACTTGAAGCGGCTGGGCATGTTCGACGACACGCTGGTGGTGTGGAGCGGCGAGTTCGGCCGCACGCCGTTCCGCGAGGGCCGCACCAGCGGCGGCACCGTCCTCGGCCGCGACCACTACCCGGACGCCTTCTGCACCTGGATGGCGGGGGCCGGCGTGAAGCGCGGGTTCAGCTACGGCGAGTCGGACGAGCTAGCCTTCGGCGTGGCCGAGAACAAGGTCCACGTCCACGACCTGCAAGCGACCATCCTGCACCAGCTCGGCATGGACCACACCAAGCTGACGTACCGCTTCCAGGGCCGCGACTACCGCCTCACCGACGTTCACGGGAAGGTGGTGAAGGACGTGCTGGCGTAAGGCGCGAGTTGTCGTGACGGGTATGATGAAGGCACTCTGACAGGAGGGCGCGCGATGGTCGTGGATGTCTCGGTGCGGAAGACGGCGGGCGGTCAGTTTCGGGCGAGCGCGACGAACCCCTTCTCGGCGGTCGCGGAGGGCACGACGCAGGACGAGGCGGTGAACCGCCTCCGCGACGACTTGGAAGAGGGGTTGCGCAACGGCACGACGACCGTTCGCCTCCACGTCGGCGAAACGCTCCCGGCACCCGCGTGGCCGGACGACGAGTTCACCGCCGCCTGGCTCGACGGCATCCGTCGGGCACGGCTCGCGGCCGAAACTCGGCCCGACCCGTGGGACGACGAGCCGGAGGCACCGTGACCGCGTTCCTCCTCGACACGGACACGATCACCTTCTGGCTCCTGGGGAACACGGCGGTCGCCGTCGCGATTGCCGCTCGGAAGCCGGACGCGATCGGCATCCCGATCATCGCCGTCGAAGAGATTTGGGACGGTTGGCAGTTGGCCATTCGCACGGCGAAAACCCCCGAACGCGCGGCCCACGGGTCCGCCAAACTGGCCGAAACGCTGATGCGGCTGCGGCCGTTCGCCATCGCCCACCAATCCGTCGGTGCCATCGAGAAGTACCGGGAACTGAAGAAGCGGAAACTCAACGTCGGGGCGAACGACCTGAAGATCGCCGCCGTCGCCCTCGACCTGGGTGCGACGGTCGTCACCAACAACGAGCAGGACTTCCGCCGCGTCCCCGGCCTGACCGTCGAGAATTGGACGCCGGGCTGACGGGCCGCGACGACCGCCCGACCGACGTGCGCGGCAAGGTGGCGACGGCACGCCCCCAGTTTCCTCGCCTCCCGACCTCCCGTCACGTCCGCAGCCCCATCGACGACAACTGGTAAGATTTTCACATTTCTAGTTGACTCGCGAGACGGCGAGGTATATATGTACATGGAGTCAGTTTCTCGTTCCGGAGCGCCGCCGTGAACACCGCCACTCAAACGGCCCCCGCCACCACCGAGCCGGCCGACCGCTTCCGGTGCGAGTCGGACGTGCCCGACCCGCCGCGCGACGCGGCCGGTCGCAAGCAGTACTGGGAGGACACCGTCGCCGAAGCGGTGGCCGAGCTGCGCCGCCGGCTGGCCAGCACGCGCGACGAGAAGTCCTTCCAGGCGCTCCAGATGATCCTGGACCTGGAGAAGACGCGAATCCGGCACAAGGCCCCGGTCGCCGGCACGCAAGTCAGTGGCGGTGGTCGGTGGGCCGACGGGCTGGAACCGCTGCCGGTGTACACCGAGAGCGACCGCGACTTCGCGCTGAAGAAGTCCGAGCCGGAAGCGTCAGCGACGGGCGAAGACCTCACCCCGTCGGCTGCGCCGATCCGAGCCGGAAGCGTGAGCGACGGTTCTTCCCCGTCGGCTGCGCCGAACCGAGCCGGAAGCGTGAGCGACGGTTCTTCCCCGTCGCTCACGCTTCCGGCTCGGACCGGACCCGACGCACCGTCGCTCACGCTTGCGGCTCGGACCGAGTCGGAAGCTCCGCTCCCCTCCTACCCGTTCCCGCCGAAACCCCTGCGGCCGATCCCGCTGCGCGAGCGGCTGACGTTGCAGGCCCTTCACAAGGGGGTCATCGGCCACTTCCACGACCACGACGACGAC
>JAYTTN010000811.1:0-11990 GCA_043745295.1 Fimbriiglobus sp.
AAAGATGCCACTCCCTCGCGGTCGCGGCTCGCCGGAGCAAACCGAATGAACCCCCAAGCCAACGCCGGTCTTTTCCTCGCCGCCGTCCTCGTGCTGCTCGGCGCGGTGACGGGGTGGTTCCAACTTCGCGGCCTTCGCGCACTCCGTGCCCGCACGCACGTCCCCAGCGACGAGTACGGCTACCTCCGCACCCGCCACCGCCGCCGGCTGCTGACGGGCGTTCTCCTCGTCGTCGCCGGCGGGATGATCGCCGGCGCGTACCTGGCGGGGATGGAGGCGAAGGTGGATGAACTCGGCGAGAAGAAGCCGGCCGGCGAGCCGGACGCGCCGAAGCCGCAACTTTCCGACGACCAGAAGGCGCTGCTCCGCTTCTGGGGCGGGTACTGGATCGTGGTCATCATCCTGGTGTTCGTCATCCTCGCCCTGGCCCTGACCGACGCCGTCGCCACCCGCCGCTACGCGATGGGCCAGTACCACATCATCCGCGAGGACCACGAGGCGAAGCTCCGCCGCGACCTGGCCGTGTACAAGCAGCAGAAGCTGGCCGGCGTCCGCGGCGGCCGACTGGGCGGCAAGTTCGGCCCCGCCACAGACGCGGACGTGCCGGCAGGGGAGTAGGAACGCCGCCCCGGAGTTCTCTTAGGGCGGCGCGGCCAACCTGTCGCGCCGTCACTTCTTCCGCTTGTAGGTGATGGTGAACATCGGCTCCTTGGCGTCGCCGACGAACATGCGGAAGTCGATGGTGTCGTCGTCCGTGTCCACCGACACCGACTTCCACTTGGCCGGCTTGCCGTCCATCCCCTCGCCGTCGCCGGTCTGCGTCGTCGTCTTGGTCGCCTTGTCGTAGGTGCCGGCCATGTTCATCGGCTTCGTGCCCATGCTGTCGGCCCACACGCCGACGAACGTCTTCGTCTTGGCGTCGTAGGTGTCCAGGCTCTTGCCGCTGAACTTGCCGGCCGGGGAGTCGCCCTCGAACCCGCCGACCAGCCACAGGCCACCCAGCTCCATCTTGTAGGTGACCATCCCCTTGAACTCGGCCCCGCCGGCCTTCATCGCCGTCGTCCAGGTGCCTTCCTTCTTCTTCAGCATCTCGTGTTCCGGGCCGGGCTTCGGGGCCTCCGGCTGTTGGGCCAGGGCCGAGGCCGCCGTCAGAACCGCCGCCATCGTCACCGCCGCGAACGTCCGCATGATCGATCCTCCGGAAGGGGAACCCCACCGACCACTCGGCCGTGGGGATGGAAGGAAGATCGCACCGGGCGCGTCATTTTTCAATGTCGGTAGCGAGTGGAATTGCCACGGATGACTTGACGGCCATTTACCGGACTACTGGCGAACGGCTGAAAGCGTGTACCGCTCGTCACTTCGGTCAGTCGCTCGCGGGTGGTGTCGGTGTGGGTATCGCCGAATCGACGTGAGACCACCGAGGCTGCCGGCGGTCACTTCTTGCCGGCCGTCAGCTTGAATTCGGAGAACGTGGCTTGGATGGCGACGCCTTTCGCCTGATGCGTATATACGCCGACTTCAACTTCATCCGCGAGGGTCAGGTGAGTTGATAAATCCCACGCCGGCTTACCATCGCGGCAGGCCGAGACGAAAATCGATTCCCCGACTCGCGCGACGTGAAGCCAGATGGGGTCGTCGCAAGTCATCAGGATCAGCGGGCGAGAGGTGGATAGCCTGCCGGGCATCGTCCAGCAGAGTTCGATCGGGCGACCGGTCGGTTTTCGCATCGGACTGTTCCAACTGATCGCAACCACATTCTCCGTGTCGCAGGCGTATAGTCCGGCTCGCCCACTGAGCCAATCCTCATCCGTCAACTCGATGGCCTCGACCCGAACCGCCGCCGCGAAGTCGCCTCTCACCGTCTGCCGCGTCCGAATGGCGTCCGCGAACAGGTGCTTATCGGGAATGTTGCCGAACTTCTTGACGTGTGCCCCGGCACCGAGGACCAACCGGCCACTCTTGTGTTCGCCGAAATCCTCCTCCGCGCCCTTCACGATTTCGCCCCACCGCGCCTTCAACTCCCGTTCGGTCGGCTTCGGCACCGGCGCGGCGATCAGCAGCGAACACGTCACCACCACACCGACAGCAATCAGGCGAAGCATCGGGACATCCTCCAAGTGATGCGGTTACGATACCCGATTGCCGCCGTCCGCTTCAACCTCACACCACCTTGCGGACGCGAAGCAGCACGGTCGGGTTGACGGCCTCGAACCGCAGGCTTTCCAGTTGCTCGACGCCCCGGCTCAGGTTCATCAGCAGCACGTCCACCGGGCCGAGCCGCTTCAACACCGCGTAGGTCGCCGAGATCATCTCCAGCGTGCCCACGTTCGACACCAGCCGGCCGCCGGGCCGCAGCGCCGCGAAGCTGGCTTCCAGCAACCGGGCCACCTCGCCGCCGTTCCCGCCGACGAAGATGGCGTCCGGCGCGGGCAGATTGGCGAACACCGCCGGGGCCGTGCCGAACACCGGTTTCACGTTGGTGATGCCGAAGGTTTCGAGGTTCGCCTGGATCAAGTGGTAATCGGCCGAGTCCTGCTCGATGGCGTACACCACGCCGGGCGACACCAGTTGCGCCATCTCGATGGCCACGCTGCCGCTGCCCGCGCCCACGTCCCACGCCACGTCGCCGACGCGCAGGTCGAGTTGCGCCAGCGCCACCGCCCGCACTTCCGCCTGCGTGATCAGGCCCGTCTTCGGCCGGCTCTGGGCGAACACGTCGTCCGGGTTGCCGAACCGCCGGAGCAGCGCGCCCGCCTTCGGGCGATCCGGGGTGTTCGGCTTACGCCGCAGGATGAACACGTTCAGCGGGTCGAACCGCATGTCCTGAATCTCGGCCAACTCCGCCTGCGTGATCCGCTCGTCCTTGCCGCCGAGGTTCTCGCACACGAACCCGCGGAAGTAGTCCAGCCCGCGCGCCAGCAGTTCCCGCGCGACGCGGTTCGGCGGGTAGGTGTCGGACGTGAACAGCCCGACGGTTTCCGCCGTGCGAATCTTGTCCAGCACGTCGTCCAGCGACTTCGCCGACAGGTCCGTGAGGTACGCCTCTTCCCACGACACCATGATGCGGGCGAAGGCGAGCTGCATGCTGCTGACGTGCGGCACCACCTCGAAGGCGTCCGGCCCGAGCTTGTCGCTCAGGTAGCGGGCGGTGCCATAGAAGAGCGGGTCGCCGACGGCGGCGATGGCCATCCGCTTCGTGCCGAGGTTGGCGCGCATCTTCGCCACGACCTCCGGCAAGTCGGTGCCGATGCGGACCCGCTCGGCGGTCAACTCCGGCAGCAGCCGCAGCGCCGGCTCGGAGCCGAACACCATCTCGGCGGCGGTGAGCAACTCGCGGGAGCGGGCGGTCAGGCCGGCGAGGCCGTCCGGGCCAACGCCGACGATGGGAATTTTGGTATGCATGAGGACAGACACCGTTCAAAAAGAGGAACGCGGATGACGCGGATCCAAGCCGGGATGAAGACAGGATCAGAATAAGAGATTTTTCTCCGATCCTCTTCATCCCTGCCTTTTCTGCGTCATCCGCGTTCCTCTTTTTGAACGGTCAGCTCACCCAGTGCCGCCGCGTACTCCTCCGGCGTGTTCAGGTTCCGCAGCGAATCCACCTCCGGCAACTCCGCGTCCGTCAGCATGCGCGTTCGCACGGCCTCGTACAGGAACACCGGACGCAGGCGATCCGCCGCCAGCAGCTTCGCCACCTCGCCCGCCACGGCGGTGCGGTAGACCGCCGCCAGAGGGTGCTTGTACCCGCCCACATCGGGCACGACGATGTCCACGTCGGCGGCGAGGAAGGAAGCTACTCGCGCGACGAACTCGGCGGTCAGGAACGGCACGTCGCAGGCGGACAGGTAGACCGCGTCGGCGCGATTCGCCATTGCCGCCAGCCCCGCCGACAGGCCGCCGAGTGGCCCCTTCCCTTCGATCTGGTCGCGGGTGACGGTCACATCGGCGGGAAGTCCGGGCACGTCCTGCCCCGGTGCCGCGACGACGACCACCGGCGACAGCACCGTTCGCAGAATGCGAACGACCCGTTGCAGCATGACCTCGTCGCCGACCGGCAGCCACGCTTTCGGCCGGCCCATCCGCGACGACCGCCCGCCGCACAGTACCACCCCGCCGATTCGTGTCACGGACCGACCTCCCGACATTGCGTTCGGTTCCGGTTGAATCGTACCATATCCACAATCTCCCCATTCCCGTCACGAGGTCCCACACATGGCCCGCGTTATCGCCCTGCTCCTCTCCGTAGCCGTGTCGTCTGTCGCCATCGCTCAGCCCGACCTGAAGTCGCCGAAAGAGCCGAAGGAACCGCTGCTGACCGCCGAGCAGGTGAAGGCGGAGAAGGAGGCCGAGGCGTACATCACGAAGGTGGGCGGCACGCCGATCCGCGACGTGTCGCACGTCGGCAAGGGGCTGATCACGTTCAACTTCTTCAGCAGCGGCAAGCCGACGGACGTGGCGGCCGTGGATTTCGCCAAGGCCGCCGGCGCGAAGAAGGTGACGCGGCTGGGCCTAATCGGGGTGGTGAACGCCGACGCCGCCCTGAAGACGGTCGCCGCCATGCCGGGCATCAACAGCGTGACCCTGGACGGCTCGGACGTGACCGACATCGGGCTGAAGGCGGTGGCCGCGCTGCCGAACCTCGCCGAACTGGACCTGAGTCGCTGTGTGAAGATCACCGCCGCCGGGTGGAAGGAGTTGGCCGCCGCGACCAAACTGCAACGCCTCTTCCTGAACGAGTCCGGCATCGACGACGGCGGGTTGAAGGCCCTCGCGCCGCTCGTGAACCTGCAAGTCGTGAAACTGCCCGGCTGCAAGGTGACGCTCGCCGGCACCGAGGCGACGTTCGCGGCGTGGGCGAAGCTGATCGAACTCGACCTGACCGACACGCAGTTGACCGACGACGGACTGAAGGCCGTCGGCGGCGCGGCGAAGTTGGACACCCTCACCATCAACGGCACCGCGATCACCGACTTCGGCCTCCGCCCGCTTCTGAACCTGAAAGTCCTGCACGCCTTCGTCGCCAACGACACGACGAAGCTGACCGGCACCGGGTTCGTCACGCTCTCCGCGCTGGCGAACCTGTCGGAGGTGCAACTGAGCGGGTCGGCCGTCACCGACGACGGGCTGGGCGCGCTCGCCCGGCTGCCGGGGCTGAAATCGCTCGACCTCGACAAGACGAAAGTCACCGACAACGGGATGCGGAACCTGGCCGGGGCGAAGGCCCTGGAAAAGCTGTCGATTCAAGAGACACCGGTGACGGACAAGGGGGCCGCGGCGGTGGCGGCGGTGAAGACGCTGAAGGAACTCCAGGTGCGAAAGTCGAAGGTGACGAAGGCGGCGGTGGCGGACGCGGCGAAGGCGAACGCGGCGTTGCGGCTCGTGTTCGACTGAATTCGCCCCCATCACGCGGAGAGAAGTCATGGCGTCGCCGTTCCCCGGAATGAACCCGTACCTGGAAGACCCGGCCCAGTGGCGCGGGTTCCACGGGCACATGCTCAGCGGGATGACATTCGCGCTCACGTCGGCCGTCGGGCCGAACTACTACGTCGAGTACGAGGAGGCGTTGCGGATCGACAGCTCGACCTCGGACGAGCGCGGCCGCCTGTTCGCCGTGGCGGACGTGGCGGTCTCCGATGCGGAGCGGGAGGCGGAACCGGCCGGTGGTGTTGCCGTGGCCCGGCGGACCAAAATCCGACCCCTGACGCGGTCGGCCCCTCTCGGCCTGCGGAAGACGCACCGCTGGCTGACCGTCCGCGACACCAAGAGCCGCGAGGTGGTGACGGTCGTCGAACTGCTCAGCCCCTCGAACAAGCAGCCCGGCGACGACCGCGTGCGCTACCTGGACCGGCGGTTGGAAATCCTGCGGAGTGCCGCGCACCTGGTGGAGATCGACCTGCTCCGCGGCGGCCCGCCGATGCCACTGAACAACCCGCCGACGTGCGACTACCGGTACCTCGTCAGCCGGCAGCCCGCCCGGCCGAAGATGCAGGTCTGGCCCATCCTATTGCGGGACGAGTTGCCGCCGGTGCCGATCCCCCTTCGTACCGGCGAACCGGAGGTGGAACTCGACCTGAAGGCGGTCCTGGACGCGGTGTATGACGGGGCCGGGTATGCGCACCGCGTGTACGCCGACCCGCCCGTCCCGCCGCTGTCGCCGCGCGACGCCAAGTGGGCGGCGACGTTCGTGCCGAAGACGTGACCGACTTGCGTCATCAGTAGTTCGGTCGGTTCGCCATGCCCCGGCGGTCGCGGACGTACTTCTTGACGGCGTTCGCTTTGTCCGCCTTCTGCTTCAAGCCTTTCACCACTCCGTAGTTGCCGATCACTTCCGAGAGGGAGTGGAGGTCGGCGACTTTCAACTCATCGACGAGCGCCAGTTCCGCGTCGATTACCTCTTTTGTCAACTGCGGATCGGTGACGCGCTCGTAAAGAGCGCTAACTCGGCGGATCACCTCCTGCGGGGGCACGGTGGCGGTCGCGGTCTTCCGACCGGCGCGCGGTGTCGGTTGCGGTTCCATTTTGCCGAGCCGCTGGTACTCCTCCGCTCGACGCAGGAACGCGGCGAACTCCGCGAGCGATTGCGTCCGAAAGGGCGCGAGGCCTTCGGCGACGGCGGTCAGGTCCGCGACCGCCGTCGTAGCCCCGCGCGTGTCGGCCAGCATCGCCGCCAGATCACGAAAGTACTTTTGCACGGATGCGACATTCATGGGGCAACTCCTGTTCGATTTCGGCCGCCAGCGCGTCGAAGAGCAGCGCCAGCCGGCCGTCGGCGGGGGGCAGTGACCCGACCGCCTCACTTTGGCGGATGTCTTTATCCAGTTGCAGGATGGCCGTGTCGAACCGCTTCACGCTTTGCCCGTAGGCTTCTTGGCACCACACCGCGAGTTGATTCCACGCAACCCGCTCGACGCTCGTCATGCCTTCCCGCTGGACGCGGTTGGCGACCAGTCCCAGGACGTGCAAGGAGTGGTTGATGCTCTTGCGGAACCGCTCGTCGCGGAGGAAGCGCTGCAAGAGAGCAGGCACCCGGTCCATCGACCGCTGACCGAGCGTGACCGGGATCAGCAGGTAGTCGCTCGCGGCCAAAGCGTTGATGCACGACATGTTGACCAGCGGCGGGCAGTCGATCAAGACCAAGTCGTAGTCGCTGCATACGTCCATCAACTGAACCGCCCGCCGGAGCAAAAAGCGATTGTCCCGGTCGCCTCGATTGAGCAGCCACTTCAGTGTGAGGGAGAACTCGGCGTAAGCCAGATCGTCGCTCGCCGCCACCATGTCGAGGCAGCCGTCGGACTCCGGAATCGTGGCGACCTGTTGGACATACTCTTTCAACTTCACCGTCGGGTTCGCGGCGGCCGCGCTGAGGAAGTGGTGAATCAAACGCTTGTCCGCAGCGAGTTGTTGGAGCTTGTCGTAGTCCAGAAACATCTGTGATAGCGAACCTTGCAAATCCAGGTCGAGTATCAGAACTCGGTGCCCGCGCCGCGCCATCGCGATGCCCAGTTGCCCCGTGATCGTCGTCTTACCGACGCCACCCTTGAGGTTGAGAACTGTAATGATCGGACACAGCCGTTCCGATAGCGGGCGAAACCTCCGCACCTTCTGCAACGCCTTGGCCGCCCACAGGTTCCCTTCCAGTTTCACCGCCGCCTTCGTCCGTCGGTCGGTGCGGTCCAAGTCCCGCTGTCGTCGGTCGAGTTCGAGGCCGAGCGCTTCGAGTTGTTTCCCCGCGTCGCCGCGGTCGGCCATCACCTGTTGGTGACGGGCTTCCAGGCTCTTGTGCGCGACATCCAGATCGCGGAGTTCTTCTTGGACGCGCTTCCTCTCGCGATGCTCTTTGCCGCCCGCGAGGAAGTAACGTTGCCGGTCGGCTTCACTCGTCGAGAGTAGCCGCCTCAATTCCTCAACTTCTGGTTGACGCAGTGCAAGTTGGTGGCGGAGTTCGGTCGATGTCTGTCGTTCCGCCGTCAGGTCGGCCCGTACCCCGTCGAGTTGCTCCGCCGTCCCGGCCGCGAGCCAACCGCGTGCCTTCCAAGCGAGCGCGACGAGACCGCCAACTCCGATACCGAGTACGGCCTTCCCAACGGTGGAGAGCAGGAAGTCGTTGACGGTTTCCAAGATCGGCACGGGCGAATCCGAAATGCGGGGAGGGAATCCTACACGACTGACGACGATGATACGGTAGATTGGGCAGTCGGTTCTTATAAAGTGGCTGGAAAGTGCTAACCTATTTGAGGCTCGATCACACCGTCGCATTGAGTTTCGCCGATGGACGTTCCCGTCAAGAAGCTGGTCCGCCTGCTGCACGCCGACCAGCCGGCCGAGGTGCGCGGGTCGGCCGTCCTGGTGTTTACCGAACTCGGCATCAAGGACGCCGAGGCGAGCGCCGAACTGATCGCCCGACTGGACGACCCGGAGCCGGTCGTCCGCGTGTTCGCCATCAAGGCCGCCGGCAAGCTGAAGCTGACGAAGGCGCTACCGGTGTTGCTGGAACGCATCCGCGGGGGCGGGGAGGAAGCGAACTTGGCCGCCGCCGCCGCCGCGAAACTGGGTTCCGAGGGCGTGAAGGGGCTGCAAGGGCTGATGAGCCAAGTCGCGCCCGGCTTGCGGCGGTACATCGCGGCGGCCCTCACCGGGGCGGCCGGCGCGGGCGGGGCCGAGGCCGGATTGGCGGTGCTGCTCGACAAAGACCCGCAAGTGGCCACCGCCGCCGCCAACGCCATGATCGGCCGCATCCCGACGACGCCGCCGGACCAGAAGAAAGCCCTCGTCGCCGAACTGGTGGCGGTCGCCTCGGACAAGAAGAAGAAGCTGCCGCCGACGGCCGAGATGCCCGTGGTACGGGTGCTGGCGTCGCTGAACGACCCGGCCGCCGCCGACGTGCTGTGGGAGCGCGTGCTGCCGCCGTTCTCGTCCGACGTGCGCGCGGCCGCGCTGCACGCCGTGGGCGGCTGGCTGCAAGCGCCGACCAAGGAGCAATGGCGACGGCTGTTCGCCTGTGCCGTCGAGCCGGACTTCCACGTCGCCGCGCCGGCGCTGGTGCTGCTCTCCCGACTGCCGGTGACCGCGAAACAGGAAGCGGACTGGCTAGCCCTGTTCAACGCGCCGGACGCCGCCGCCCGGCGGCTGGCCCTGGATAAAGTCGGCGACCGCGACACGCCGGAAGTGGCCGCGGCGTTGATGGCCCAACTGGCGCACCACGACCGCCAACTGCGGGACGCGGCGCGGGCGAAGTTGGCCGGCTCCGAGAGCGGCCGGGCCGCGCTTTTGACGGCGCTCAAGACCGAGGAGGCGCAGGACGAACTCTGGGCGCTGGCGAAGCTGGTCGCCCCGCACGCGAAATCCTTCCCGGCCAAGTCGCGCGGCGAAATCCTGACCCGCGCGCTGGCGTATCTGGAGGCCGACGACCACCGCGTCGATCCGCTGGTGTTCCTGCTGAAGGAAGCCGACGCCGCCGGCCTCCGCGACGACATGCTGGACAGGGCCGCCGCCAAGCGGAAGAAGAAGGACTACGCCACGGCCCTGAAGTACCTGAAGCTGCTGGCCCGCGACCCGTCGGTCGGGCTGCCGGTGCGGCTGGGGCTGGCGCTGTGCGGGCTGCGGCTATCGGCGAAGGAGGTGGCCATGGACGCCCGCCAGAACGACGCCTGCCTGCGGCAGTTCGCCCACTGCCTGGCCGCCGACGCCGCCGAGACGCAGACGGCCGTCGAGAAGGCCAAATGGCTGGAGCCGGAAGACCTGTTCTACCTCGGCTTCCACTTCAGCGAACATTTCCACCAGGAGAAGGCGTTCGGCGTGGCCGTGCTCCAACACCTGGTCAAGTCGTCGCCGAAGTCGAAGGTCGCCGCCAGCGCGAAGAACAAGCTGAAAGCCGTGGTGGTGAAGTGACATGACGCAACTCGCCCCGTTCACGGTTGGCATCGAGTACGGACAGCTCGCCGTGTTCGACGGGCGGTTACAAGCCCCGTTCAACAACTGGACGGATCGGCACGTCGCGCAGGGCTTCAGTTGGCGACCGGGGTCCGTGTCCTTCATGCCGGTCATCCATTCCGGTCTTGCCACCGTGGTCGTGAAACGAGCCACCGCCTTCCGGCAGTCGAAGAAAGCCGAGAGAGTCATCGCGGTGCCGTTCCGCATCGCCGCCGGAATGCCGGTGGAAATCGGCTCGGTCTCCACGCCTGCGGGCGCGCACGTGATCGACTTGCCGGTCGGCGACTACCGGCTCTGTTTCGAGACGGGATCGGCGGGTGATGACTGCTGGGTCCGATTCGCCTTCGTGCCGGGTTCGGACGCCGCGCACGAAGTCCTCCTCGCGGACGCGCGCCTGTCGCCGACGTACCCGCTGCTGACGGAAGCGACGCCGGCGTGATGCGGCAATCGAGTCTGGAGGTTCCGATGACCGAAGCTCCGATACTCGTCTCCGGGTGGGAGAAGGTGGCACGCCACATGGACGAATTGCGCGAGCGACTACGGCGGGCGATTGCGGCGCTGACCGCCGCCGGGGTGCCGTATGCCGTCGTCGGCGGGAACGCCGTCGCCGAGTGGGTCGGCCGCGCCGATCCCGCCGGGGTGCGGAACACGAAGGACTTGGACATCCTCCTCCGGCGGAGCGACCTCGGCGCGGCGACTGCAGCGCTGGCAACGGCGGGGTTCATTCATCGTCACGTCGCCGGGCTGGACATCTTTCTCGACGGCCAGCGGGGCAAGGCGCGGGAAGCCGTTCACGTCGTGTTCGCCAACGAATCCCTGCGCGACGAAGCGAACACGCCCGCGCCGGACGTGACCGATTCCGAACCCGGCGTCGAGTTCCAGGTTCTGCACTTGGAAGCACTCGTGCAGATGAAACTGGTCGCCAACCGCGACAAGGACCGCACGCACCTCCGCGACATGCTGGATGTCGAGCTACTCGACGCGACGTGGCCGTCCCGCCTCCCGCCGGTCCTCGCCGCCCGGTTGCAGGCGATTCTCGACACGCCGAACGGCTAGAATGACTGTCGGTCCCTGCCTTTCCCTCCGAGGTTCCCGATGACACTTCGGGTGTCCTGTCCGTTCTGCAACACCGGGTTCGACGTGCCGGCCACGCTGCCCGCCCCCCGCATGTCCTGCCCGCGGTGCGGCGAGTCGGTCGCCGTCAAGCTGCCCGACGGCACCGGCGTGCCGCAGCCGTCACTCAACGGCGATGGCGTCTACGCGGTGCCGGACGGGGCCGACGCGCCGCCGGCCCCGTCCGGGCTACGGCCGCTCATCCTCCTCGCGGCGGCCATCTTCGCGGCGGTGGCCGTCGGCATCGGCGTCTGGCTGGGCGGATTCTTCAAGGACAAGCCGACGCCGGAGGCGGTGAAGCCGAACGCGCCGCGCGCGACCTGGCCGCCGCAGACGCTGGCCGGGCTGCGCTACCTGCCGACCGACTCCCAGGTGGTGTTCGCGTTCCAGCCGTCGCCGCTGCTCCAGTACGCCGAGCGGACCCAGCAGGACGCCGGCAAGGTGCTGGCCGACGGCGGGCTGCCGAAGCCGGTGTTCGACTGGCTGGCCGTGGTCGGCATCAAGCCGGAGGCCATCGACCACGTCGCCGTCGGCGTGAAGTTCGAGGGCATCCCGCCGTTCGCCATGCTGCTGGCGCTGCGCGAGCCGCTGGCCGACGAGGGGGCATTCCTGAAGGGGCTGAAGGCCCGCCGCGACCCGGACACGAACACCTACCGCGTCTCCGGCGGGGCGCTGCTGGTGCCGGTGGACATGGTGAAAGTGGACGACACCAAGTACCTGTTCGCCAGCAACATCGCGCTGCTGAAGACGGCCAAGGAACCGCACGAGGGCGTCGCCGAATTCTCCCCCAGTTTGCAGGAGTCCATCCGGAATCTCAGCCCGTCGTCGTTCTTCTGGCTGGCAACCGATTCGGCCGAGTGGACGAAGGACGACAAGCGGACTCCGTCGCTGGCACTGCTGACGGCCGTGGGGATGGGGCAGGCCGACCGGTGGAAGAAGTT
>JAYTTN010000812.1:0-11990 GCA_043745295.1 Fimbriiglobus sp.
CCCGCGGCGGGCTAACAAGAAACCGACGCACCCTCTCCGGGCCGGGGAGGGGCCGGGGTGGGGGCCGGGGTGGGGTCCGAGTTGGTGGCGGAAACCTGCGACACCCCGGCGTCGGCCGGCGCGGCGGAGTTGCCGGTGCGGTCGGACGGGTGCGTGTCCCCGTCCGCGTGGGTGTATTTGCCGTCGCGGTACACGGCGGCCAGCTGGCG
The DNA here is from genome assembly GCA_043745295.1 of Fimbriiglobus sp. GTDB lineage: Bacteria > Planctomycetota > Planctomycetia > Gemmatales > Gemmataceae > JALHQU01. The sequence goes on from JAYTTN010000812.1 coordinate 210, forward strand.
GACGGCCTCCGGCGGGAAGCCGCTGCGGTCGAGCGCCGCCACCGTCGCCTCGATGTCGTACTCGACCTCCATCAGGGTCGCCTCGCCGTCCTCGATGACGGCGTACCGGGCGCGGGGGTTGCCGTCGCGGGGCAGGCCGACCGTGCCGGGGTTGAGCAGCTTGAGTTTGCCGACTTCCGCCTGCCACTGGTAGTGCGTGTGGCCGACCAGCACGAAGTCGGCGCGGACGCCGGCCAGCCGGGTGGCCCACGCCTCCGGGTCGGGGCCGACGTACTCTTCCAGCGGGTCGCGGGGGGTGGCGTGGACGAGCAGGAACCGCAGCCCGCCGAGCGTCACCATCCGGGTGAGGGGCAGGTCCATGAGGAACCGGCGGTCGGTCTCGGACAGCATCCGCACGGTGCCCTGGCGGGTGGCCATGGTCAGGTAGCGGAAGCCGGACACGCCGACCACGTCCACGTTCTGGGCGGCCCCGTGGTCGTGGTTGCCGCGGACGGTGAAGTGGGCGTGCGTGCGGACCCAGTCGATGCACGCGGCCGGCTCCGGGCCGTACTCGACGAGGTCGCCCAGGCACAGGCACACGTCGTGCGGCTCGCGGATGGCGTCCAGGGCGGCGCGGTTGCCGTGGATGTCGGACACGACGAGGATTCGCATCGGGCCTCCCGTTCCTCAATGGTAGAACGGGCGGCCGGCGCGGACACCGAATCGGGGCCGGATTTTCCCGCCCACCGACTCTCATCGCCGCCTCATCGCGGATGAAAAATCCGCTTTGGCCGATCCGTTCGCCCCCGCCGTCGGTTAAATTGGCACTCGTTTCCCCCGCCTTCTCATCTCCCGTCGGTTCGGAGTCCCGGTCATGCTGCGTCGCCTCACTCTCTCGGCCTTGGTCGGCGCGGCGATGGCGTTCGGCGTCGTGGCCGTGGCCCAACCCGGCTCGGACTTCGGCAAAGGTGAGAAGGGGAAGAAGGACAAGGGCAACGACTTCGACAAGCCGGACAAGGAGCGGGCGAAGGCCGAGAAGTGGGCCATGAAGTTGCAGTCCGCCGACCCGGTGACGGCCGAACGGTGGATGGCGGAGAAGGCCATCAAGGAGCAGATGAAAGCGGAGAAGGTGTACGTCAAGGAGCAGATGAAGGCGGAGACGGCGATTCGGTCGGGGGGCTTCGAACCGCCGGCGAAGGAGGAGGAGAAGTCCGACCCGCGGCCGACGGTCGTCCGCTACGGCAACCTGCCGAAGGAGGTGCCCGCGTGGTGGGCCGACGTGGACGCCGACAAGGACGTGCAACTGAGCCTGTACGAGTGGCGGACGGCCGGCAAGAAGGTGGAGGAGTTCGTCGCCCTGGACTTGAACACCGACGGCTTCCTGACGGTCGAGGAGTACCTCCGCGCCACCAAACCCGACGGGCCGCGGAAGAAGTGACGCGCCGGTTGCGGGAGGGAACAGGCGTGGCAATACTTTCTGCCACCGACTGGGTGCCCCCTCACCCGGTTGCTTCGCAACCACCCTCGTCCCTGTGATCCTGCCTTGGCGGCAGGCGGGAGAGGGGTGGGTTTTGTTAGCCCGCCGCGCAAGCAAGGGCCAAACCGCCCTGGCGGACAATCGGGGGCCGGGGCACCGCGTCGGCCAACGGCCCTTGCTCGCGCGGCGGGCTAACAAAACCAAGCCAGACGCTCCCCGGCGGTCGCGGCTCGTCGGGCATCGCGAAACGTCCCGCCAATATGTAACGGCGGTGTCACTTCCACCCTTGTGCGAACGCCCGGAACAGGGCACACTTTAGTGGTAGAAGTCCGCCGTCCCGGTGAGGGTTCCGTCATGCTCCGCGCTCTGGCTTCCCTTTCGCTCCTGGCCCTGGCCGCCGCCGTGGTGGCCGCCGAGCCGCCGCTCAAGGCCACCCCGCTGGGCGAGGCCGGTGCCGCCGCCAAGTGGGCCGAGCAACTCGGCGACCGCGATTACCAGACCCGCGAGCGAGCCGGCAAGGAACTGGACGCCGTCGGCGAGGCCGCCCTGCCGGCGCTCGACAAGGTGATCGCCGCCGGTTCGCCGGAAGCCGTCCGCCGCGCGACCGCCCTCGCCGGCCGCATCCAGGCCCGCGCGGACAACGCCCGCGCCGTCGCCGCGAAGCTGGTGGACGTGGCCCTCGACGACCAGCCGTTCGGCTCGGTGCTGCTCGAATTCCAGAAGCAGACCGGCTACCACTTTCGCGTGAACGGCGACCAGGCGGTCCTCGGCAAGAAGGGGTCGTTCGTCGCCAAGAAGGAGCCGCTCTGGGTGGCCCTCGACCGGTTCGCCGCCGAATGCGGGCTGGAGTTCGACTCCGCCGCCGGGCTGAACGTGCCGGTGAACATGCCCCACGACCTGCTGGCCGATCGGGAAAACCAGCGTCGCCAAATGGAGCGGGACCTCATCCAACAGCAGTTGAACAAGGCGAAAGTGCAGTTGTCCGTGCTGGCGAACTACGAGGCGGCGACTGCGAAGGCGCTGGCGAAGTTCACCGCCGAGGAGCGGAATGAGAAGGGGCCGCCGATGGAGAAGGCACTGGCGGACGTGAAGAAGCAGATCCAAGCGGCGACGGCCGAGATCGCCAGCCTGGAGAAGCTGTTCACGTTCGCCACGGCGATGCCGCCGGCAGCCGGGACGGTCGTCCTCCGGCCCGCAAGTTCGCCCAAGCCGCCGACCGCCGCCGTGGTCGGGGCCGTCCGCCTCCAGCCGACCGCGTTCCCCGGCCAACTGCCGCAGGTGTCGAGCGAGGTCATCCCGCTCGTCCTCACGGCCACACCGGAGCCGTCCCTCCGCTGGGTCCGCACGACCGAGACCGTCATCACCAAGGCGACCACGCCCGACGGCCGAGTGCTGGCCTACGACCCGACCGCCGCCAGCCCGACGACCGACGGCTACTCGGACCAGATGCAGTTCCAGCGGCTCGGCCGTGGCCGGGGCATCCGGATGAAGGGGGAATACTTTCTGGAGCCGACGCGGGTGGATTCGCTGGGCGGGTTCGCCCCGACCCCGATGCAGTCGCTGGTTCGGCTGCATGTGCCCGCCGGCGCGGCGGTGACGAAGTTGGCCACCGTCGAAGGGGTGATGCGGGCGAAGATGTGGGGCCAGCCGGAGACCGTGGCGGCCATTAAATCGCTGTCCGGGGACGCCGCGCGGGTCTACGGGCCGAACAGCGTGTTCCTGGAAGCGAAGCTGTCCCCCGACCCGAACGACAAGACGGCCCGCTACCTCGACGTGGAACTGGTGTACGACGCCACCGAGGTCAGCCCGCAGGCCGGGTCGCCGTCGAGCGACCCGCTGTACCTGGAGCCGATGCCCGGCGGCGGGGTGCGGGCCCTTCGCCCCCGACTCCAGCCGGCGATCCGCGGCAACCCGCAGGGGCTGTCGCTGACCGACGACTCCGGCGTCGAGTTCGGCATGTCCTTGCGGATGGCCGAGACCACGGCCGTGTCTTACGACCCGTTCACCGGCGGCATCCGCGTGTCGAAGCAGAAGCAGCAGTACATCGTCCGCCCGTCGAAGGCCGACCAGGGGCCGGCGACGCGGCTGACGTTCACCGCCATCCGGATGCGGGAAGTGGACCTGCCGTTCAAGCTGACTGACGTGCCCGTCGCCGCCGGCACCCTCGACCCGAAGCTGGTGGTGCCGACGCCGCAGCCGGGGTTCAACTTCGACCGCTGACCGCGGCCCGACGGCGGAATACGATAGCAGTACCCCGCCGCCGTTCCCCAGGTTGTCGTTCCATGCCCGTGTCCCTGCCGACCGTCCCCGCGTGGCTGGCCAGTCGTTCCGGCACCGTCTCCAGTGGCATCGCCGACCACATCGCCTTCGTGACGTTCGGCGGCAAGCCGGAGTACAAGCTGGAAGTGCGGCCGGCGAAGGGGAAGTTCACCTGCGTCGTCACGGCGACGGTGAACGGCCGGCCGATCGACGCGGCCGCCGACCTGCTCGACTCCTCGGCGGCCGCGATGGACAACGGCCTGGCCCGCCTTCAGGCGAAGCTGGGGTGGTGAGCGGCCGCCTTGGCCGCGCGCGGTTTCGGCAGATACGGCTTCTCGAACAGCCGGTACCACACCCACGCGGTCAGCGGCACCCCGGCCGCGCACGTCAGCCCGGCGGCCGCGAAAGTCCACCCGCTCCGCACGTCGTCCGGTAGGGCCGCGTGCCCGGCGAACACCAGTCGCATGACCGACATGTGAACCAGGTACAGGCTGTACGACCACTCGCCGACGGGGGCCAGCGCGCGGGCGACGCGGTTCGGCGGCGCGGCCGGGTTCGCCACCGCCCACGCCACCAGCCCGGCCGCGCCGATCACGAACAGCAGTTCGTGCAGCGGCCACGACACCGCGAACCCGCTCGCCAGTGGCCCGCCGACGAGGCCGATCACCAGCAGCCGCTTCCCCCACGTCGCCGACAGCGGCTTCCCCGCCATCAGCCGCTCCGCCAGCCACATGCCGAGGAACCAGTCGAAGTAGCGGCGGAGGAAGAAGTACGCGACGTGCGGCGACAGCGGCTCCAGCGTGCCCGGCGTCGGGACGAACGCGAACGCCAGTTCGCACCCCAGCAGCACCCCGGCGACGGGGCCGAAGCCGACCCGTCGCACCACCTTCAACAGCAGCGGGTAGAGCAGGTAAAACTGGAGTTCGTACAGCAGCGTCCACGCCACCGGGTTCAGCTTCTGCGCGGCCGGCGCGAGGGGCAGCGCGAACACGGCGTTCGGCAGAATCCACGACAGGCCGAACGCCTTCAGGATGTAGTCGCGGGTGAACCCGTCCGGGCCGGGCAGCTCCGCCCACACCGCGTTCATCGCCCCCAGACCCAGCGCGGCGAGGAACAGGCTGGCCAGGAACGCCGGGTACAGCCGCCAGAACCGCCGCCGGCCGAACTCGCGGACATCCAGCGTGTCAGCCCCTTTCGCGTGGAACCGTCGGGCCTGCGGCAGGTGGATGCAGAACCCGCTGAGGACGAAGAACAGGCCGACCCCGGCGTACCCGTAGGCGAACACCGGGAACGTGGCGACGACCGCGACGGGCGCGTCGATGCCGATGGGGATCGGCTCGACTTGCGCGCTGCACGCCGGGCAGTAGACGTTCCACAGGTGGTACGCGAACACCCACAGGGCGGCGAACCCGCGGAGGGCGTCCACGGTGGCGAAGCGGGCGGACATGCGGCGGCACCAAAAGGACGGTGTCGCCGAAGCGTAGAACGGGAATCGGTCACGGGACTTTCGCGGCCGCCAGCTCGGCGACGAACGCGGCATGATCGGCAGTCGCCAGTCCTTTGTCGAGCGTGGCGAGGAGTGCCCGGAGGTTGCGGGCGACGACGGCGACGGGGTCGATCCACAGGCCGGGGAAGACCCGCACGCGAATGATCCCGTCCGGGTCGGCGGTCACCTCTCGGTTCGCCGTCAGGTCGAACCAGTGCAGGCGGCCGTCGCGGAGGTTCAGGACGAGGTACTCCAATACCCCCCCGGCGGCGTACTCCCGCAGCTTCGCGTTCATGTCCAGCGAGCGGGTCGAGTCCGAGATTTCGCACACCAACTCCGGCGCGCCGGCAATGTATCCGTCGTCGGTGTCGGTGGTCTGCCCGCCGTGTTCGGGGAGAATCCGGAGGCAGATGTCCGGCTGCGGCTCGTTGTCGTCGTCGAGGATGCACGTCATGCTCTCCCCCATCTCCGTGCCCGGTGTCGCGTTCTCGTACGCGAGCAGCACGGCGGACAGGGGCGGCGTGTTTTTGCCGTGCTCGCGTTTCACGGGCGACGCCATGTAGACCACTCCCCCGATGAGTTCCGCGCGGACGTGCTTGGGCATCCGCTCGTAGAGCGCGTGAAACTCCCGTTGCGTGAGGCGGTCGCCGTTGACCAACTCCGTCGGCAGGCGGGCGGTATCGAGCGCGGGCAGTTCGAGCGTCGCGGGCATGGGGAATCCTCCTTCGCCATTCTAGGCGATCCGCGGGAACAGCGGCTTCGGCTTGCCGTCGATCAACTCGGCCGTCACGCGGAGGTCGTCCGGTTGCGCCGTCAGCACCGCCGCGTCGGCGTACTTCACGTCCGCCCACGGCACCGGGAAGTTGAAGCTGGTGTAGATCGCCTCCGCGCTGCGGGGGATAAACGGCTTCAGCAGGATGGCCGCAATGCGGAGCGACTGCACGGCGTTGAACAGCACCTTCGCCGCCGCCGCTTTGTCCGTTTTCACCAGTTTCCACGGCGCGTTCGCTTCCAGGTATTGGTTCGTCGGCGTCAGGAACTCCAGCACGATGGCTTGCAGCGCCAGGTTGTAGTTGCACGCCTCCACGAACCCGCGCACCTTCGCCACGAACTCGGCGAGATTCACGTTTGGTACCACCGAATCCGGCACCACGCCCGCCGTCCCGCCGAACACGCCGTCGAGGTTCTTGTAGGTGATCGTCAACTCGCGGCTGAACAGGTTGCCGAGGTTGTTGGCGAGTTCCGAGTTGTACACCTCCATGAAGCGATCCGGGCTGACCTCGCCGTCGGATGCATATGGGCAGTCTCGCAGGAAGTAATACCGGAACGCCTCCGCGCTGAACTTCTTGATGATCTCCATCGGTTCCAGCAGGTAATCCAACCCCTTCGCCTTCAACTCCTCGATTCGGGACTTGCCGATCTTGTCACCCAGGAAGTACACGAACCCGTGGCTGAACACCTTCCGGGGCGGCTCGATGCCCGCAGCCCAGCACATGGCCGGCCAGATGTGGCAGTGGAACCGCGTGATGTCCTTGCCGATGAAGTGGATGTCCGCCGGCCAGTGCTTCTCGAATAGCTCCTCATCGTCCCCGTAGCCGATGCCGGTGATGTACGTTAAGAGCGCGTCGAACCACACATACACCGTGAAGCTCTCGTCGAACGGCATCCGGATGCCCCACTCCTCCCCGGCCCGCGAGATGTTGAGGTCTTGCAGTCCCTCGGCTTCGATGAATCCGATCATCTCGTTGCGGCGGCTATCGGGCTGCACGAAGTCCGGGTTGTCCTTGAGGAACGCAAGAAGACGATCCGAGAACGCGCTCAGCTTGAAGTAGTAGCACGGCTCGGAACGCCGCACGAGCGGCCGCTTGTGGGCGGGGCACTCGCCGGCGTTTTCGGCGTGGAACTTCTCGCTCTTGAACTCCTCGCAGCCGGCGCAGAACCAGCCCTCGTACGCGCCCTTGTAGATGTGCCCGTTGTCGTACACCTTCTGGATGAACTTGCGGCAGCACTGCTTGTGCCGCTCGTGGCTGGTCTGGATGAACACGTCGTAACTGATGTCGAGCGCGTCCCACACCTCGCGGAACTGGCGGGCCATGTCGTCGCAGTACGCTTGCGGGTCGAGGCCGAGTTCCTTCGCCTTGTCCGCCACTTTCAGCGTGTTCTCGTCGTTGCCCATGAGGAAGGCGACATCGTACCCCTCCATCCGCCGGTAGCGGGCCTGCACGTCGGCCCCCAGCTTCTCGAACGCGGTGCCGATGTGCGGGCGGCTGTTCGGGTAGTCGATGGCGGTGGTCTGGAACCAGCGGGGCGCGGTCATGTCTGCTCCGGGCGTCGAACCGAGTGGCGAACCGTCTTTGTAGCGGACGCGCCCGACCGGAGCGAGGTTCGGCCGGTGCCGCGCGCGTGGGAAGGTCGCGCGCGGCGAAGCGCCGTGTCGGAACCGCCGTCGATGCGGCGCGCGGGCGGGTTGCCTCAAAAGTCGATGGCGAGGCGGGTGGCGAACCCGTGGATCAGGTTGTCGGCCGGGGGCGCGAAGCCGCGACGGGCCGATACGAAGTAGTTGAACTGCACCTTCGTGTTCGGGTTCAGGAACCAGTTCACCCCGGCCGTCACGTCGTGGACGCGGCCGCCGTTGATCCCCAGCGAGTTCAGGTCGAGGTAGCTGTACCGCGCGGCCAGTTGCCACGCGCCCCAGCCGGTGAACCCGGCCCGCGTCCAGTCCAGCGGCGACTTCGGCACGACGCGGGTGAACGTGCCCGCGTCCCGGTTGTACTCGCGGTGTTCGCCGGTCAGGAAGTAGTGGACCTCGGCGTAGGCGGACCAGAGGAAGGCCGTCCCCTGCGCCGGTCCGGTCGAGCCGTCGGCGGCCGTCGGCGCGGCCCCCTGTACCCAACTGGCGTACCCCTCCGCCTGGAACGACAGCGGGCCGTTCACCGCCACCAACTCCGGCACCAAAATCTGCTGGTGGGTGCCGTGGAAGACGCCGGTGTCGGCCAGCAAGGAGGCGAACCCGCTGGGGCTGTTCCGCGCGTCGAACCGGGCGCGGAATCGCGCCTGCCCGTCGTCCAGCCCGCGGTCCGCGCCGCCGACGCCGACGTGGATCAACTGGCGGCCCTTGTCCTCGTACACCGGCAGGTACGTCACCCGCCCGTTCACCTCCACCTCCCCCCGGCCGACGTTCCACCCGAACGGGCTGCGGGTGGTCTTGAACACGCCGACGCCCCACGTCCCGTGCTTGTCGGCGTAGGTGTCGAACGCCGTCACCCCCGGCTGAAAGCCGTTGTTGCCCCCTTCCACGAAGGCGTCGAACCCCGGCGACCGCTCCAGGAAGTTCAGGAAGCGGCTGCTCGTCAGGTGCTCGAACGAGTACAGCGGCTTCTGGTTCCCCACCCGCACGTTGCCGACGACCGGCAACTCGCGGAACGTCACCCACAGGTCGGTCGGGTAGGTGGCGTTGGTCAGCCGGCTGGCCCCCGGCGCGGCTTGGAAAGCGTTGGCAAAGTCCACCTGCGTGTAGAACTCGATGTTCTTGTAGATCGTCCCGCCCATGTCCAGACGTACGCGGCGGAAGGACACGCCGTCCTCGAGCGGGATGGTGCCGGGCACGCTGCCGCGAACCGCGCGGCTGGTCAGGTACTGCACCTCGTCGAACTGGAACCGGCCGCCGACGAACAGCGAGAACTCTTTGTCCCGCGATTCGAACCGGAGACCGTTCCGCCAGTAGTCGCTCAGCGGCGTGCCGTCCGCCCCCGGCTTGGCGGGCGGAGGCTTGGCGGGCGCGGGTTCGGTGCCCGCGACGGGTTCGACGCTCGCGACTTCCGCCGGCGGTGGCGGGACGGGATCGGGCGGCAGCGGCTGGGCCACGGCGATCCGCGGCGCGACCAGAAACGCGAGGGCCGAGGCCAGCAGCCGGAGGCGGCGACGAGCGTGTGGAGAGGGCATGTCTGGGCACCGAAGTCGATGAATTCGGCGAGTAGATAGTGTGAAGGCCGGATTGTCGCAAGTGCGACTCCGGGCGCGCCGCGATCCCGCACTCCGCGTTGACCGCGTTCCCCGGAAGCGCGTACACTGCCGCCCTTCCCACCCGGACGGACCCGGCCCCATGACCGACGAACCTTCGCGCCCCGCTTCGCCCCTCGGCTGGCTGCCGCACCTGTGGCGCACCGTGCTGTTCCCCGGCGCGGCGGACACCCGCACTGGTGTCCGGCCGTTGTCACTGCTGCTCGTGCTGCTCCTCCCCGCCGTGTTGCTCTACCCGACGCGGTCGTTCCACCTGCTGGAACCAGACGAAGGCCGCTACGCGCAGATTCCCAAAGAGATGTTCGACGCCGGCGAGTGGGTGGTGCCGACGCTCCAAGGCGAGCCGTACCTGGACAAGCCGCCGCTGATGTACTGGCTGGTGATGGCCAGCTACCAGGCGTTCGGGGTGAACGAGGCCGCTGCCCGGCTGGTGCCCGCGATCTGCGTGCATCTGACGATTCTGGCCGTGTACCTGCTCGGCCGGCGGAGCCTCGGCGAGCGGGCGGCGTTCTGGGCGGCGCTGGTGCTGACGGTGTCGCCCGGCTTCCTCGGCATCGCCCGGCTGCTGCTGCTCGACGGCCTACTCACCTTCTGCGTGACGACTTCCGTGTTGTGCGGGTTCGAGGCGGTGCGAAGCGGGAAGCTGAAACTCGGCTGGTGGGTGGCGTCGGCGGTCTTTTCCGGCCTGGGGTTCCTGACGAAAGGGCCGATCTCCGAAGTGCTGCTGTTCCCGCCGCTGCTGGCGTTCGCGTGGTTGAACAAACCCGCCGGCATCTCTGGTAGGGGCACCCCTTGTGGGTGCCCTTCCCGCACGGAGGGCACCCACAAGGGGTGCCCCTACCATGAGTCGGTCGGTTCGGCCCGCGTCGGGTGGCGCAAACTCCTTCTCTTCTTCGGCGTCGTCCTCGGCATCAATCTGCCGTGGTACATCGCAGTGTACGCGCATCAGCCGGCCTTCCTGAAGCACTTCTTCTGGGAACACAACGTGATGCGGTTCGTCCGCCCGTTCGACCACTTGCAGCCGGTCTGGTACTACGTCCCCATCCTGCTCGGCGGGTTCCTGCCCGGCGTGGTGCTGTTCGTGCCGTACCTGCGGAACCTGCTGTTCGGTACCCCCGACACCGCCGCGAACCGCTCGGCCGCCGGCGGGTTCTGGCTGCTGTCGGGGTTGTGGTGCCTGTTCTTCTTCTCGTGCAGCGGGAGCAAGCTGCCGACGTACATCCTCCCTGCATTCCCGCCGCTCTGCCTGGCGCTCGGCGAGTTCGTCGCCCGCAGCCGGTGGGACAGACTCGTCGCCACGCGCGGAATCATCGCTTGCTTCGCCGCGTTCCTGGCCTTCGCCCACTACGTCGCGGTACCGTGGTACGCGAAGGAGCGGTCGCCGATGAGCCGGCCGGAGTTGGTGACGAAGTACCTGAACGACCCGACGGTGACGGTGGTGACGTACCCCCGCGAGGTGTCGTCGGTCGCCTTCTACACCGGCCGCAACGACCTGGCGGCGATCCGCAGCAAGGACGTGAACCAGCTCATCCGCGACAGCCACACCCGGCCGAAAACGGTCATCCTATTCACGCACAACCACTCGCTGCACGGCTTCCGCGAGACCCTGCGCGGGGCGGTCGGCAGCACCGTCGGCATCACCGACGTGACGGCGTTGCGTCACACGGGCGGAAGCTGGCTACAAAAGCTCGCCGGCTCCGGTCCCTGGGGCCTGTGCGACATCGCCGTCATCGAACCGGGGGCACGAAAGCCGACCGAGCGGAACCTGATCATCCAGGCGAGCGGCGTGGTGGCGGATGACGGGCCGTAATGCTTCGATTCCGCTTCACCCCACTTCGAGATCGAAGTCGGTGAGGCCGAACTCGACGCGGGGGACGAGGCGGAACTTGCGGGCGAACACGTCCGACTTCACCCACCCCTTCGCCCGGCGGACGGCGGTGAACCCCTTCGTCCCTCGCCGGTAGATGTCGAACCGGATGTCGGCTTCGTCGCGGGCGTCGATGAGCCAGTATTCCAGCACCCCGGCCTGGAAGTAGGCGTCGAACAGCAGCACCGTGTCCTTCTGGACCGAACTCCGGCTGACCACCTCGACCACCAAGTCCGGCGAACCGACCATCTCGGTCGCGTGCGCCCCGGTCGTCGCGCCGGCGGTGAACGTCACCCGACGGGTGTTCAGCGAAACCTCCGAGACGAACATCGCGTCCGGCTCGCAACCGAGTTCCGCGCGGTCGTTGGTGAGCAACGCGCGATTGGAGAAGAGAAACCCCAACCGCTCGGCGCGTATCAGCCGGCCGAGAGTCGAGTAGATAGCGGTCTTGAGTGCGTTTTCAGAAAGGGTGTCGGTCGTGAGATCGACCCACACCTCGTTGGCGATGAAGTGGACGGCCAGTTTCTCCGGTAATTCCCCCGAGTGGACCCACTCGCGGAACGACGCGAGGTCGGTCACGCCGCTCGGAATGATCAGCTCGCCGACCGGCCGGACCAGGACGCGCGACATGGCTTCAACCTCCGTGGTGAGGGGATTGTACCCGCCCGTCCGAGCCGGAAGCGGGGGGGGCGG